>JBGCEN010000262.1:0-33736 GCA_045106435.1 Rhodothermales bacterium | reverse complement strand
AATAACCAACCATCGTAAAAAGAGCTTTTAAAAAGTATGTTTTCCAGATTACTGATACTTTTTATCGTTGTCCCCATGATAGAGCTTGCCCTTCTTATTGAAGTGGGTAAGCAAATCGGGTTTTGGCCTACGGTTGGAATTATTTGCCTAACGGGTTTGCTGGGAAGCGCCCTCGCAAAACAACAAGGCATGGCTGTATGGACACAGTTTAACAGCCGTATGCAAAAAGGACAGTTACCTGGTACTGAGTTGGTTGATGGCCTGATCATTCTTGTCGCCGGCGCCCTCTTACTCACTCCTGGTGTTCTGACTGATGTTGTAGGTTTTCTGGGCCTGCTCCCTCCCTCTCGCGCATTGATCAGAAAGTTTGCTCAAAAACGTATAACAGTCGCCCAGGCAAACGGCAACATCAAATTCAACGCCAGCTCATTCAATGCAGGAGGGTTCAACACTGGCGCTTTTAGTACAGGCACCTTCAATACAGACGGATCGTTTGTCCAGCAAAATGCCCCAACGCCCCCTGTAGATTCTGAGCCACAATGGCAAGGCACACCCAAAGAGCGCCCTGAAGATGATTAGGTAAGTCAGGCAGACAGTAGTCTAAAAGCCGAGGTGGCCTGCCAGGCTGGGTAGTCTACGGAACAGAAATACCCCTTTGTATAACAAATCTACACGTTAAGGTCGCTTCTACGGTTCAAAAGCGGCTAAAAGAAGCTTAAATGGCAGCCAGGCTACAAGGCATGCTTCTTGAGAGATCTTAAGGCAGGAAAGATTTTCCCTCCCCCAAGGAAGCGACTTCCACACCATCAACCACTTTAGGGATACCCCTTTGTATAACTATCCTATAAGTGATCCGAATGAATACCCAAAAGTCCTCCCCGAAATGGGTTACTCTTCTGATTGTCGGTTTGATCTTTTTCAGTCCTGGCTTTTTGCAAGGATGTGACTCTTTCGGAGTACATGATGAAGCACCAAACTCTTTTGAAGACAAACCAATCTCCCAACTAGACACATCCAAACTGCGATTTGACGATTTATTATCGCAAGCGCGTGGTGAAAAGACAGCAATTGTCGCCGGCAAAAGAAGAAGAGACGCCGCAGCCAACGAAGAACCTCCAACAGAAGAAGTCACGGTCCCTACCGTACATCTCGTCATTGGCCTGGATGAATATGCTGCTGCTGATGTAACACGTCGCGTTATTTCCAAATACGATGTCACCCGTCGCGTTATCTCCAAATACGGGGAAGACGTACAAGTTAAAGCGGAATTAGAAAATGCCATCAACGCTGTAACACTTGAAGTCAGCGAAAGTGTTCTTAACTCGCTACTTACCGACCTGGAACAGGAGCCTGATGTTGCCTGGGTTGAGCCCGACATTGTTATGCCCGACATCAATAACAGAAGCCAGAATAACGCAAGCTCTACGCAATTACTCCCATGGGGCGTTGCCCAGGTAGGTGGCGCACTCGATTCGCAAGAAGCTTCTAAAGTACAGGTCTTTATTCTGGATTCGGGTGTTACCGATACAGATGAATTGAACCTTGTCTCTTCGGTAGATTTTGTAGGATTTTATGATAGCCGTACTGGCCAATACCAATCTTATGAGAAATTACCTGAAGGTCGCGAAATTAGAGACAGAATCGGCCACGGGTCTCCGATAGCCGGCACCATTGGTGCACTCAATAACAACGAAGGCATTCGAGGCGTGGCACCGGGTGTGGCTATTAACAGCGTGAAAGTACTGGGCAAAGATGGCGGCACAGATGTAACCACGTTGCTCCTGGCCCTTGAGTACATCATGCAACAAAAAGCGGCCATGCCTAAAAATCCGTTTGTTGTCAACTTGAGCCTTGGCGCAGATATTGGCACCTCAGATTACAATGCTGTAGATGAGGCTGTTGCCAACGCCATTGAAGCAGGCATCGTATTCGTCGTAGCTGCAGGCAATGAAGGCATCGATGCATCCACGGTATCGCCGGCGCACGTGACCGGTGCAATAACCGTAGGCTCATTTGGCAGAGATGGAGCATACTCATCTTTCTCTAACTACGGATCTGTTGTAGACATTCTTGCACCGGGTGAAGACATCACGTCGATTTCGGGTACATACGAAATGCAGGGATACCTCGTTGTGGCATCCGGAACGTCGCATGCAGCACCGCACGTAACTGGTGCAGCTGCTTTATACCTCGCAACAAATCCTGATGCGACTCCCGGAGAAGTTGAGCGAGCCCTTAAAATGTCAGCACAGTCTGTCGTAAGCAGCGCTCCACTGAACACAACAGACAAGTCGGTTTATGCAGACTTCTAGTACTTAGCCAGGATAATAAGCACGCGCTCAAAACAATCCGATAGCGCTAGATTTACAGACAGCTTAAACACAAGGCAGCTCACATGGGCTGCCTTGTTTATTTCCAGATATATCTCATTAAGAACACACCATGAAAGCCGATACGAAAAATATCTTTCATCCTGCCAAATTACTCCCACAATGTTCGAGCGGGCGTCACATAATAGCGTTTTCAACTACCTTATCATGCTTCTAGCGGGTATTGCCCTGCTACATGCAGGATTACTCGTGGACGCCCATGCCCAGGGACAGATCACACTCGACCCCGCAAAACAAATAAGCCAGTATATCCATGAAGCATGGGAAACTGAAGATGGACTCCCCCAAAACTCGGTCTCTTCTTTAGTACAATCACAAAACGGGTATCTATGGATCGGGACTGAAGAAGGACTGGTTCGGTTCGACGGCAAAAAGCACGTAGTTTTCGACAAGAAAACCGTCGAAGCATTTGGCGTTAACGATGTTGTTACAATCCTGGAAGCCAGCGACGGAGCGTTGTTTATCGGTACAAGAGGAGCCGGCGTAGTCGTTTATGATGGGATACAGTTTTCCACGATTACGGAGGAAGATGGTCTTAAAAGCGCCTTTATTACGTCGTTGTCACAAGACAAATCGGGCAATGTCTGGATTGGCACCTACGGCGGTGGGCTGGCCAAATATCAGAATAACCAAATTACATCCTATGGCCCCGAAGCCGGTTTTGATGGGGAGTTTATTAGTGAGGTTTTACAGGACCAGGAAGGCAATGTATGGGTCGGGACTGAAAAAGGACTTTATCGGTTGGTGAATGATGAATTTGTCCTTTACCCAAATGGCCCGCTAAACGAAGCGTTCATCACAAGCATGTTTGAGGACAGCGATGCAAATCTATGGATCGCCACGCGCGAACATGGCTTTTATGCTGTCAAATCAGATACCGCACTTCAACAAAGCAATCCTGTATTCGACGAAGGATATGTAACATCGATATTGCAGGATACCGCCGGCAGCCTCTGGATTGGCATGACCCGTGGTAAACTTGTCCGCCTGAAAGGGCCATCGCTGCTTGAGGTAGAATCAAATCAATCCCTCACAGATGGTGATTTTCTCGCACTAATTGAGGATAAAGAAGGCAGCCTTTGGCTCGGTACCCGTGGTGATGGATTACACAGGCTACGGAATGACAAGTTTACGCCTTATGGCATCCCTGAAGGCATTGCGAACGACAGGGCATACTCCATCTTTGAGAAGGAAAACAAAGACCTTTGGATCGGCACAGCTGCCGGCTTAAGCCTCCTCCGGCAAAATGAAATTGCTTCTTTTCCTTTGGCAGATACACTTGCCGGCAAGGAAATTCTATCAGTCATGGACGATGGAGGCCCGGGCTTATGGGTTGGCACGTACGGCGAAGGCCTCTTTTACATACAAGATCGGATTATCCGCCAGTTCACCACCTCCAATGGTCTGGCAAGCAATAACATATTCGCCCTCAAAACAGATGCAAAAGGCCAGCTGTGGATTGGGACGGACGAAGGTGTCAGCATATACGACGGCCAACAGTTTAGGTCTTTAACAACCGATCAGGCCCTTCCAAGCCCATTCATTACCGCCATCGAAGAAAGCCACGATGGCGCCCTGTGGATAGGGACGTACGATGCCGGCTTTGTCAGATACAAAGAAGGAGAAATCACCCAGTATTCTACAGAGCAAGGGCTTTCGACGGCAGGCGTGTTATCTCTATATGAAGACCCGGAAGGCATCCTGTGGATAGGCACCTACGGCGGTGGACTGAACAGATTGGAGTTAAACAATCTTACATCCTATACCACCCGAAATGGTCTTTATAACGACAATGTCTACGTAATCCTGGAAGACAACGCGAATAACCTATGGATGAGTTGCAACAAAGGCATCTTTAGCGTTGACAAAGCAGTGTTGAAACAGATTGCCAGAGGCGACAGTGTTTTAATTGAATCACACGTCTATGATAAGCATGATGGTTTGCGATCTGCTGAAGGAACGGGTGGACAGCAGCCGGCTGGGTGGAAATCACATGATGGACGCTTATGGTTTCCAACAATCGAAGGCGTTGCTTCAGTAGATCCACTAGCATTGACCAAAAACGAAGTAAAACCACCCATTGTTATTGAAAAGCTGGTGGTGGATAATGAGACCATATCATTGCATGAAGATGTTAGACTAAAAGCCGGCGCAAACAAATTACAGATCGAGTTCACAGCGCTCAGCTTCATCGTTCCCGAACGTGTACAATTCCAGTATATACTCGAGGGTGCAGATCAAGAGTGGTCCAGCCCGGATATCAGAAGAGAAGCATTCTATAACAATCTGCCGCCGGGGAATTATACCTTTAGAGTAAAGGCTTCAAACAACGACGGTATTTGGAATGAAGAAGGGGCAACTCTTTCATTCTACCTCGAGCCACATTTCTACCAGACGCTCTGGTTCAAATGTACCGTATTTTTGCTCGCAGTACTCTTTGGTTTCTTGCTGTACCGGATGCGTATCCAGCAACTCAAAGCGCGACAGGAAGAACTTGAACGCGTCGTAGAAGAGCGAACGCGTGACTTAAGGCTGGAAAAGGAAAAAACAGAACAGTCGAAACTTGTTATTGAAGCACAGGCGGAGAAATTAAAAGAGCTCGATCGTTTCAAAACAAGGTTCTTTGCCAATATCTCCCATGAGTTCAGGACGCCCCTCACGATGATTATTGGGCCGTTGGAAAATGCAATCGGCGGCATCTATGGCCCCATGCAAGACAGCCTGAAGCGCCAGGTAGGCATTATGCTTCGCAACGCCCAGCGCTTGCTTCGGTTGATAAATCAGTTACTGGACTTGTCGAAACTCGAAGCCGGCAAAATGGAATTGCGTGCGCAGCGTCGCAATGTTGTCCAGTTTCTCGAAGACATACTTTTATCCTGTACACCACTTGCAGATAAAAAGGAGATTAATCTTTCGTTTTCAACACCTGCAAAGGAAATTGGGCTCTTCTATGAGCCCGACAAACTAGAGAAGATATTCTTCAATCTGTTATCCAATGCATTGAAGTTCACGCCCAAGGGCGGATCCATTTCCTTCGAGTTAGCTGAACTCGAAGCATCACCAAAATTCACCGAAGGCGCAATAGAAATACGCGTATCAGATACCGGACGTGGTATACCGGCAGCAGATCTACCCCACATCTTCGATCGCTTTCATCAGGTAGATGGATCAAATACGAGAGAACATGAAGGCAGCGGCATCGGCCTGGCCCTGGTACACGAACTGGTTATGCTGCATAAAGGACTTATTGATGTTGAGAGTGAAACAGGCAAAGGCACAACGTTCATCGTAAGATTCCCGCTGGGCAACGCCCATCTCGAAAAAGAACAGGTCTCTAACACCATACTAAGCGAAGGCAGTACCAACTCTAGCGAAGTCCATGTGATAACAGAACTTGCCCAGCAAAGTGGAGACTTTGATCACGAAGAAGACTCTCCTTCCGTACATGAACCACTGCTTGGACCTCATCCGTGGATTGGCAACAAAGTTGTACTGATTATTGATGACAATGATGACGTGCGGGAGTACGTTTCAAGTATCTTATCAGCTCATTATACAGTACATACAGCCTTTGATGGCGTTGATGGGCTGGAAAAAGTTGCAACCGTAGATCCTGACCTTGTGATCAGCGACGTCATGATGCCAAGAATGGACGGCAACGAATTGTGTAAACGTATCAAGCAGAATCTCGACTATGATCACATCCCCGTCATTCTAATGACTGCCAAGGCCACCAATGAGCTAAAAATTGAAGGGCTGGAAATGGGTGCAGACGACTACATTGCAAAGCCGTTTAATGCAAGAGAACTCCTCGTACGGGCGCGCAATCTGATGATAATGCGCCATCAGGAGAAGGAGCTAAAAACATTGAACGATGATCTGGAGAGCAAGGTCGCTGAGCAGTTAGATCAAATGCTGACAGAACGGTTGAAGTACGAGGAAGAATTGGTGCTTGCCAAAGAAAAAGCAGAAACATCCTCTCGCTTGAAATCAAATATTCTGGACAACGTCAACCACGAATTCAGAACGCCTATTGCCGGCATTATGGGGAGTGCAGAAATCCTCGAAATGGATGCTGATGATTCCGTACAGGAATTCGTAGGATTCATCAAACAAAGCGCATATAGACTCCAAAGCACACTGGACGCCGTTGTCGAGTTGTCTTCACTTGAAAGTGACTCCATTACGCTTTTACCCAAAGCGCTCAATTTTACCAAAATCCTGCAAGATCTCGTTGACCGATTTAAGCCTATGGCTACCAATAAAGGGGTACAATTCTATCCCCGCATCGGTCATGAAGATGTACATATCTACGCGGATGAGCATGCCATCACGAGAGTTCTTGATCACCTGACTGATAATGCCATCAAATTTACGCATGATGGCCAGATTAAAGTCGATCTTACTGTTGAGAATGACCTCGTCAATTTGACAATAAAAGACACTGGTATTGGCATTTCTACAGAATTTATGCCGCGCTTGTTTGATGCATTTGTTCAGGAAAGCGATGGCATTTCCCGCTCTTATGAAGGCATTGGCATTGGCTTAACGATATCTAAAAGGCTCGTTGAACTGATGAACGGAAAGTTAACGGCAAAGAGCGTCAAAAATGAAGGGACATTAATCACCCTTGTTTTCCCCTTGTACCAGTTCTCAGAAACCGAAGAAGGCATTGCCGATAAAGGTACCGCCGATAAAGGTACCGCCGTATAAGCTGCTCGCTCGGCATTATCTATTTGGATAAAGTCCCGAAATAAAAAAAGGCCCTGCCTGAAAAAATTCAGACTGGGCCTTTTACACTAATAGCATTAGGCTTGATTGATGCCTAATAACTTGCAGTCTTATGCAAATTTAGAGCTCGTGTTGTTACTCCGGCGTTTTTTGGCGCCTCCCGGCTTTCCATTTCTACCACGAAACTGCCGGCCTCCGTTGGATTTGCCGGAGAAGCGTTTCTTGCCACGGTTTCCGCCGCCCGATGATGGGATTGTTATAGGATGTCCTTTCATTTCAGTAAGACCATCACAATCCATATACTCAAGCTTGCTGCCGATATGCCGCTCTATATCTTTCTGATAAGAGATTTCGCCTTCGCCAACAAAAGTGATCGCATCACCTTTGGTCTCTGCACGGCCGGTTCGGCCAATACGGTGGATGTACTCTTCTGGCTGCTCAGGTGTATCGTAGTTAATAACATGCGAAATGCTATCTACGTCGATTCCACGCGCAGCGATGTTTGTAGCCACCATAATCTGGTACTTACCACTCTTGAACCCTTTTAACGCATGCTCTCGCTGAGGCTGCGTTCGGTTAGAGTGAAGTACCGCTGTTGCAAATCCTTTTCGGGAAAGCTTTCGGGCAATCCGATCAGCTCTATGTTTAGTACGCGAAAATATAATTACATTTTCTACCGGCTCAGTATCCAGAATATGGGCCAGCAACTCCATTTTATTTTCTTGCAGTACTGCACACACGCGCTGATTCACAGTTTTAGCTGGATTCGTGCGCTGCCCCATTTCAATGTATTCTGGATTCTTCAGAATGCTACTGGCAAGCTCTTTAACAGCTTTTGGCATGGTAGCCGAGAAGAACATCGTCTGGCGAGTATTGGGTGTTGCAGCTACAACTTTACGGATATCGGGGATAAAGCCCATATCAAGCATCCGGTCCGCTTCATCAAGAATCAGCATTTCAACGTTCGCAAGTCTTACGTTGCGCCGCTCCATGTGATCAAGAAGGCGGCCCGGTGTGGCCACGACAATATCTACGCCTTTACGTAAAATCTTAGTTTGCTGATACATGCCTGTACCACCAAAGACGGCAAGGCTTCTAATGCTCGTATGGCGCGAATACGTGCCAATGGCTTCTTCAACCTGGAGCGCAAGTTCTCTTGTAGGGACAACGATTAACGCCCTCAGTGAAGGACGGCGGGTTTCGGGTTTATTCAGGACAAGCTTGTTGAGCAGTGGTAAAACAAAAGCAGCGGTTTTCCCTGTCCCGGTTTGTGCACACCCAATTAAATCTCGGCCTTCGAGTGCAATAGGAATCGCAGTGGCCTGAATTGGTGTTGGTTTTTCATACCCGGCAGATTTTACTCCGCGGGCTACTGACTTGGCTAAACCAAGTTGATCAAAATTTATCATATATAAGTTGATGCCGTGCCCGCCATACAAATTTATGTATGGCTAAAACAACGGTGATGCTGTCGGAGATTCACGAAAGAATGTGTGGATTGGTTTTCCAAAACATCCCATCAGCACGGCAAAGGGCAACTTTTTATCGAGAAGCGCCAGTTCAGTTAGTCCGAGTAAATCCCGTAGAGCGGGTTATTTGAGTCCACGCCTACAAAAGTCCAAAAAAACTATACTGCAGAGATGGTTGATTGAGGGAATTAAATACGCTGAACTCGTCTTTGTTGTCGCTAAATTCTCTCAATATGGTGAATACAGCAAGAATTAAACCATAAAGGCCATTAAAACCTTCCTGGCACAGCACCAGACGGATTTAGTACCTTTATGTCATGTATTGTCAGAGATTCGACTCTTTTTGTCAGGAAAAGGTAAAATCATTGACGCACCAGCCGGCAATTGCTTCCATTCCATCAAGATCTGATTATATCGGGAGACCAGAACGTTGATCTGATCGGGCGAAAACACCATCCATGGTTCTATATCGTGCTTGCGAGTTGCATCATTTATGACTTGCTCGAACGTTTCAACCGTCGTAACGCCGCTGTATTGATATTGCAACCCCATCACAATACACTCAACATAAAGACCTTCCCCGCCAATCCACGAAGTATCTTCCTCCCTTTCGAAAGATGTGATATCGTACCCAAGGGCCAGCAAACCATAAAAGCCCCGCTCAAACCCAAGACTTGTCTCAATGACATAATGCGCTAAATCATGCATTGGGCCAAAATCGCCTTTTAGCTTGCTCCATGTCGTTGTGCCATCATCACGCCGGCATGTTAATGAATGGAGTTGCTCTTTTCCTTTTTTGAAAACGATTTGCACAACGATAAAACTAAGCGGGAAAACTAAACGGTATAAAACTTAGCTGGACTTTGTCCTTTTGGACAAAGTCTCGAATATCGAACACTGATCAAGGAATGTCCAATTTTGAAGGGTTTTTAAGCGCTATCTCGATGTTAGACATCCCTTTTGAGTCTTCGCCGTTTAAGTTATCCATGTCTGGTTGGTAAACCGAGACGTATAAATAATCGAAAAAGACCCTGGTGGCGCTAAAAAGAGGCTTTGACAGTTTCTTAGCTGGACAAAGTCGAGCTAAGTGCCCTGACTTTTTAACCTTAAATCGAACATACTGGCGTGGCTAAAGCAACTAAAAAGAAAGTTCAAGAATTCGAATACAAAGCAGAGATGAAGCAACTGCTCCATCTCATCGTCCATTCTCTTTACACGCACAAAGAAATTTTCCTGCGTGAACTCGTTTCTAATGCTTCGGATGCACTGAATAAAGCCCGTTTTCGCATGTTGACAGACACAGATGTTGTCAGCAAAGAAGCACCGCTGGAAATAAAAGTATCGCTGGATAAAGAAAACAACCTGTTCTCGATTGAGGATACCGGTATTGGGATGTCCCGCGAAGATCTTGTGGACCGCATCGGGACCGTTGCCAGTTCTGGCACAAAAGCATTTCTTGAGCAACTTAATAAAAACGACAAACCCATCGACGGCCAATTGATTGGTCAGTTTGGTGTAGGTTTTTATTCTGTATTTATGGTGGCAGACGAAGTCGTCATCGAAACCAGAAACGCAGATCCAGACTCAAAAGGATACCGCTGGAAATCAGACGGCAGTGGCACCTACACGCTGGAAGAAATCGAGCGCGAACAACGTGGTACAAAAATCACGATTCATCTTAAAGAAGAAGAAAGTGAATTTGCAGAAGACCATCGGGTTCGTAGCATCATTCAGAAATACTCCAACTTTGTAGATTTCCCCATAACCATCGGGGAAGATCAGGCCAACACAGTTAAAGCACTCTGGCGCAAAAACAAGAGTGATGTTGAAGAAGAAGAGTTGGTAGAGTTCTACAAATTCATTTCGAACGACTTTATGCCTCCGATGGGGCATCTGCATTTGAACCTGGAAGGTGTGGTAAGCTTTCGCGCGCTGTTGTTCATTCCGGAAAAAGCACCGCCGGCGTTATTCAGAGACGAAGAATACCAGAAGCTGCATCTGTACTCAAACAACGTTTTTATCCAGGACGATTGCAAAGACCTTTTGCCTGACTATCTGAAGTTTGTCAGAGGCGTTGTAGACACTGATGGATTGCCGCTCAATGTCTCGCGCGAGGTTACGCAATCCAGCCCTGTGATGGCGAAGATTCGCTCCATCCTTACCGGTAAAGTGCTGGGCTTACTGGAAGAATGGGCCAAGAAGGATGCTGACAAATACATCAAGTTCTTTAAGGAATTTGGGCCGCTCATTAAAACGGGTGTTTCAACAGACTTCAAGAACAAAGATAAAATAATCGACCTCTTCCGCTTCCCCTCAACAAAAACGGAAGAAGGACAGCTCACGTCTTTCAAACAGTATGTGGAAGATATGGGAGAAGAGCAGACCGAAATCTACTACCTGCTCGGTGAACATCTGGACGTTCTCAAACAGAATCCAAACCTGGAGTACTTCAAGAAAAACAACATTGAAGTCCTGTTGATGGACGATCCCGTTGATTCCTTTGCCATTACGCATCTTGAACAGTACGCTGACAAGCCTATTCAGAGCATCGAGAAAGCGGATCTGGATATCAAGAAAGAGGAAGACACGACCGAAGACGCGCTGGCAGAGACAGATGTCGACACACTGATTGCTCAGTTCAAGATTACACTTGAAGGTAAGGTTGAAGACGTGATCATCTCCAAACGCCTCGTTGATTCTGCAGTAACCCTGGTTGTTGGCAAAACCGGTATGGATAGTCAGATGGAACGTATGCTGCGTATGATGGACGCCAATTTTGCCGGCGGCTCCAAAATTCTGGAAATCAACACAAACCATGAGCTCCTCAAAAACCTGTCGCAAATGCAGCGGGAAGACGCAGATACTGAGTTAATCGAAAAGGTTATCGAGCAACTCTATGAAGGAGCGTTGCTCATTGATGGCAACTTGAATCATACAACCGACTACGTCACGCGTATGACAGAGTTGATGGTTAAAGCCACGACAAACAAATAAGTCTGGAAGCTCCTTCAAAAAAGAGCTTAAACAAAGACATATTGACTCAACAACTCCCTGAAAGTCATCCGTTTACAAAAGCGCCACATCGTACGATGCTGGCGCTTTCGCTTCCTACCCTTTTTTCTCTGATTGCAGAGCCGCTAACCGGCCTGATTGATACGGCTTTTATTGCCACCTTGGGGGCAGAGTATCTGGCAGCGCTGGGGGTAGGTACCATCGCCCTTTCAAGCATTTTTTGGGTCTTTAACTTCCTCAGCATTGGCACCCAGACAGAAGTGTCCAAGGCATTTGGCAAAGACGATCGGGATCGTGCGCGTCAATTAACAGGCATGGGCCTGGCTATGGCCGCTTTTTTTGGCGTCACCATCGCCTTGCTCATCTATCCATTTACATCTGCCATAGTTCAAGCAATGGGGGCGGATGGAGCGGTTGCAACATTTACAACAACCTACATTCAGATTCGCTTACTAGGTGGGCCGGCTGTACTTATAACGCTGGTTGCCTTTGGAGCCCTCCGAGGCTTTCAAGACATGCAGTCGCCTCTATGGATTGCCATTGGTATCAATGTAGTAAACATCATTTTGGATGCCGTACTCATTTTTGGCATCGGTTTTATTCCTGCCTATGGTATTGCAGGTGCCGCCTGGGCCAGCGTTGTTGGTCAGTGGTTTGGCGCGATACTGGCACTGTGGCATGTGTACAAAAAGCTGGGCTTCCCCCAACAACTGATCAGATCAGATAGCCGCAAGCTCCTGGTGATAGGCAGCGACCTGTTTGTGCGTACCGGCATGCTGACCTTTTTCCTCATTCTGACCACCCGTGCAGCAACCAAAATGAGCGCAGATGCCGGCGCCGCACATCAGGCCATCAGACAAATCTGGATGTTCTCTGCGTTGCTGCTGGATGCCTTTGCCATCACAGGACAAAGCTTGATAGGTTATTTCATTGGCGCCGGCGCCATGCAACAGGCACGTCGCGTAGCCTGGGTTGCGTGCAACTGGGGCTTCTGGACCGGTGTCCTGCTGTCCATAGGCATGTGGCTGGGCAAAGATCTTGTCATCCAGCTTTTGGTGCCTGTATCCGCCGTCTCGCTATTCTCAAGCGCGTGGTATCTATCCGCGCTCTTTCAGCCACTCAACGCCTTGACGTTTGCTACGGATGGCATCCATTGGGGCACAGGTGATTTTCGATTCTTACGCAACGCTGTGGTGACGGCAACCTTAACAGGTGCAGCTTTGCTTTATTTTGTAGACCTGCATCAACCGGATGCCCTGGCGCTGATCTGGCTCATCACGGGTATCTGGATATCTGTCAGAGCCACATTAGGCATGATGCGGGTCTGGCCCGGCATCGGTGCTTCTCCCTGGAAACGCTAGAAGAATGTGGCGTGATTATATGTCATGTAACAACAGCATATGATTCGCAAAACAACCGGCCTGAAACGCCTGTATTGATGTCTTTAACCATCCTTACAACTTGATTCCGGGCAAGAAATAAACCATCTTTCTGCACATTCTTCAATCAGATAAGGCCATGACAAAACACTTTTCAATTTTATTGATCATAGCTTGCAGCTTCTTTGCATGCGAAACACCAGAGGACACTTCTCAGAATGCCACGCCGGTGGCAACCGTTCCTGCTGATGATCCTTCCAGATGGGAAGATGACATCGCTGCTTTTGAGACAATGGATCAAGCAGAAGCGCCTCCCGAAAATGCCCTGCTCTTTGTAGGAAGTTCAAGTATCAGACTCTGGAGTACGCTGAAAGAAGACATGGCACCGATGCCCGTAATACAGCGAGGTTTTGGCGGCTCTAAACTGGGAGATGCGATACATTTCGCCGACCGGATCATCACCCCCTATGCTCCTCGGGCAGTCGTTGTATTTTCAGGCACAAATGACATCGCCGGCGACAATCCCAAATCAGCAGAAGCTGTGTTTGATCTATACAAAACATTTGTTGCCAAAGTACAAGGTCAGCTACCCGGGACGCCCATCTATTTCATTGCCATTAGCCCCGCCAAATCACGCTGGGCCCACCGACAAATCGTTGCAGATACCAATGCAATGGTTGCAGCCCATGCAGAAGCAAATGAAGGATTGTTTTTTATAGATACAGCTTCTGCTCTACTGGATGAAAACGGTGAATCACGCGAAGATCTTTTTATAGAAGACAAACTCCATCTCAACAAAGACGGGTATAAAGTCTGGACCTCAATCATCCGGCCGGCGCTGGAGGGACTTTATCCTTGATTATATCAAAGTGAAAAGTGAAAAATCAAAAGTTAAAAGCCCCTCCTTTTGACTTTTAGCTTTTGACTTTTCACTTTAAAAGAAGCTTCCCTTCCAGCACGGTGACGGCGTTTCCGGTGAGTAGCACACGATCATCTGCCAGGGTTACCTGGAGTTTGCCTCCTCGTGGAGAGGCCTGGTAGGCTTGCATCGTGGTTTTTCCTAACTGTCCGCCCCAATAAGGGCCAAGGCAGCAGTGCGCAGATCCTGTGACGGGGTCCTCATTGATGCCGGCTGCCGGCGCAAAGAAGCGCGACATAAAGTCTACGTTTGGATTATTACTCAGCGCAGTTACAATAACGCCCCGCATATCTACTTCACGCATCTGCCTGAAATCAGGCGTCAAAGAGGTTACCGTTTCCTCATCCGCAACGGCGAGCAGATAATCCGTGCCATTATATCCGGCATATACAGGGTTTACATTCAGTGAATCAATTAATGCGCGCGGTGCATCAATTGGCTCTGGCGGTTGTGCTGGAAAATCAAGGGTAATCCCATCTGCTGCAAGCGTTGCTTTTAGCACGCCACTCCGCGTGTAGAATTCGGCAGTCGTCTCTTTTGATAACAGACCAGATTCCCACAAGACATGTGCACTCGCCAGTGTAGCGTGCCCGCAAAGATCCACTTCAATAGCCGGCGTAAACCAGCGTAAATCGAAGCCGGCATCCTTCTTTTGCAGAAATGCAGTCTCAGCCAGATTCATCTCCATTGCAATCTGCTGCATAAGACTGCTATCCATCTCATCCGACATCATGCAAACAGCAGCGGAATTTCCTGAAAAAAGCTGATCGGTAAAAGCATCAACCTGATAGATTTTCATGGTGCGTATCCAATTTCAATGGTCATTTTCTATTCTTCTACTAAGTAATTAATCCAGCACAGACCAACAAGCTACAATTATGGCAAAAAAGACCAGTACACGAGAATCTATAGGTATCTATGGACGCATTATTACAATCAGACGACATCGTGTACCATCTGCATCAACTTTCATCAAAGGCTATAAACCGGGCTCCTGAGCTTGGGGGCATATTCCTGCTTGGTGTTGGCGTAATTCTATTGTTGTCATCTCTTTCCCACACGCCTGTTTTTGCGCTCCCTGACACAGCTTCCCCAACTTATTCGGTCTCAGATTTTGCCGCGCCGGTAGATGAGCCGATTGGAAAATCCTCACATTTCCATGACGCGCTTTCAATTTTTGTTGCAGGAAGCCGGCGCGGAGTTTTTCTGTTACTGCTGGCATCGTGTTCGCTTGCCTCCGGGTACTTTATCATCCGAAGATATGTATCTACGAAACCGAATATCTTCATCTGGCTGGTTATTGCCGAAGTGCTTGCCGAGAGTAGTATTCTGGGCTGGTTGCTCGTAACCAGTGGTCTTACACTCCCGTTGCCCAATTCAAGGTGGGGCATTTTATCAGCGATGTGGTTGGAAAATTTCCTCGGGGTATTAGGGGCTATTCTGCTGCCGGTAATCGTTTTGTGTATCAGCTTTCATTTAAAGCGTAACCTGCGCAAGTGATCTGATGGGTACGATGGGTACGATGGGTACGATGGGTACGATGGGTACGATGGGTACGATGGGTACGATGGGTACGATGGGTACGATGGGTACGATGGGTACGAAAATATGTGAAATGAGCTTATTTCGCACCTTTTGTACTCCTCGTGCCCATCGTACTTTACGCCACGGTCGTTCAACGAATTTGGTCCCCAAACACCTACGTACTCAATACCCGTATCACACCTCAAAAAACTGACTGATAGAAAAAACTTATTTCCGTTGAGCAATTTCACCGGTACGACGGTAGGGAAATCCCCTATAACCCTATCATCCAGATTGAGTATGCTCCCCAACGTAAATCTTCTAATATCTAGTAAAGTATTTCGCGCGCAAAATTTATGGTCCTCCATAAGCATTTTCTAAGTACGATTTCTTAACTGGCCGCTCGCATTTTAGATCGTCATAGATCGCCAGTATGCGTACTCCTAGCGTTAAATACTTAAGCGGGGTATCCATTTTCACCGGAAAGTACCAGAGGCTGTGACTTGTAGTCCTGTGTTGATAAGCCCCCACATTGCTTAGGAACCAGCAGTTTATTAGCAACTGTTGGTCGTTCTAGTTTTATGCTTAAGGCCTCCTATGGCCACAGGTTGCTTCCCCTTCCAAAGGAGAACCTGGTTGCATGATATCAATACTGGTCTCGCAGGCAATTGAAAGGCCCCCCTTCCAGGCATTTCATAGTCCTACGATCTAGCATCTTGCAGGTCCTCATGGCACTCTCAAAATTGAATATACTTAACGAACGATACGTTCTCCGCAACAAGCTTGGAGAACCCGGACTCTACGATACAACGTACCTTGCCTGGAACCTTATGAAGAAGGAGACGGCGGTTGTAGTCCGCGAATTTAACCCCACATTCCTGATGAGCCGTTCCAAGAACGGCGAAAACCTCGCACCAACCAGCGGACCAGCTGAACGTCTGTTCGACTATGGGTTGAACTGCTTCATTCGGGAAGCTGATGCGACGGGCCTCATCAAACATCCTAACGTAATCCAGCAGTACGCCTACTTCCGGGAAAACAATACGGCATACAGCGTAAGCGCCTATCATCCCGGCGCTACATTGGCTGCGGTATTGCAAGGACAAGAAGGACGAATCCAGGAACGTGCAGCTTTTGCTATCATTGTGCCATTGCTCGATGGCTTGATGGCCGGCCACAGGAAAGGATTAATCCATGGCCGACTTTCTCCGAGCCAGGTATTCCTTACGAAGTCTGGCCGGCCCATGATTCTCCGGTTTCATGTGACGCAGATTTTGCTGGCACGCAGATGCGGTAGAGCATCGGATATTGCTACTCCCGGATTCACACCGCCTGAATTGCTTCTCGCAGATGGTAAAAAAGGTCCATGGTCCGACGTGTATGCGAGCGCTGCAACGCTGTATTCGATTATAACAGGCAAGCGCCCGCCGCAAACGATGAAGCGGTACGACAACGATCCATTCCCTGATATTCTCCACAAAGAAAAAGAGATATCAAAAGGATTGAAAAAAGTACTGAATCGTGCAATGGCGCTGGATTGGAATGATCGGCCACAGACCATTCTTGAGCTGAAACAAGAGATCCTGGAGCAAATGCCGGCAACCAGTCGTCCGTACGAAATGCCGGCTGTAGCGCTCGAATCTGGCCAGGCAGAGATCCTGCAAGGATCAGATATTCAGTTCGAAAAAACCAATACTGCCGCAGAAGATATTGCAATTCTAAGCCGTGAAGCGCTGGCAAAATCTCCCGTAAAAGTAAAAAAACCAGAGCATCAGCCACTTTCACTGGAAGAAATTGACAGTCCCCAGGCCACTGAATGGCTCCCCAAATTGAAGGAGCGGGAAAATTCCGGGGACGGTATCGTTTTCAAAAAAGAACCTGGACTAGAGCCCAATCCGCTTGGCCCGCTTGCAAGTGAGGTCACCTATCTCACGCCTACCATTGAAGATCGTCCGATCCAGGTACGCGAGATACGCCAGGAGCTTTCGAATTCACCGTTGAAACAGGTGGTAAATAGCGCAACGGCAAACCGGACAAGAAAACTAAGTATTGCAGCGATAGCAGCCTGCATTGTATTGTTTACTGTAGTTGGCATTTACAACGGGTTTGAACCAGGCTTCAATACGCAACTGCCTGCCAATGAATTCCCAATCGAAGCACTGGCAACCAATACGGCTGCGGTACAACCTGTTTTTTCTCAACAGCAGTACATGAGTTTTCTTGCAGATGCTGATTCACTCCAGCAACGTTCTCATGAACTCCTTGCATTGGGTGATACCATGCAACACACACAAGTGTATGCAAAGGCTTATGATGTGTATCGCCAAATTTTGAATACGCGACCATCAGATTCACTCGCGCTCGCTCAAATGGAGCACATGGATTCGTTTTCTCAAGCGCTACAGCTTTCCAATGTGCGCTCAGCAATCATTAAAGTAACAGAGGCAGAGCGCCCAACCCTCCCTGTCGTCCCAAAAGAAGTCAGCCGAAATATTGCACAGGGTGATTCACTGATGGCGCTGGGGCAGTATGATGCGGCGCGTCCATTGTTTGCAGCGGCGCAAAAAATAGCCCCTGGAGATACACACGTTGCTGCTATGTTAACGCAGATAGACAATGAACGTGATCGTGTCGCAAAAGAAAACAGGTTTAGAAGGTTGTCCAGACAAGGAGATCTATATCTAAAAGAAGAGGCGCTTGAAGAAGCAAAAGAATCTTACGCAGAAGCGTTGAAGCTGAAACCCAACAATACAGCCGCCCAGACGCGATTAAACGATGTAACCGCGTTGATTCTTCAACGGGAAACCAGTGACACTCAGTTTGCAAGCCTTAAAGAAGATGCTGATGAGTTGTTTGCGCAGGGAAGCTATTCTTCTGCTCTACTAAACTACGAAGCAGCTCAAAAAATTCGTCCGGATGATTTGTTCATAGAAGAGCAAATCAAAGAGGTGAAGAAAAACCTGCAGGAACTGGAAGCCATTGTCAAACAGCGAAATTCTCAATACAGCTTCTACAAACAAACTGCAGACAGTTTATTTGAAGCCGGCAACCTGGATGAGGCGTTATCCACTTACAGAATTACCGATGCAATAAAACCTGGAGACATCCAAATAGCTGATCGGATTGAATCAATTCTGCAGACAAAGTCTCAACAGGAAAATATCGGCATTGATGAAGAAGGCATATTTCTGATCCCGGAAACCACCCCGGTGATGATTGACAATTCCGGGATAATCAAGAAACTGGTATATCCATCCGAAGCCCGAAAAAACGGGATCGAAGGGATGGTGGTAGTAAAAATGATGATTGATGAAACTGGCCAGCCATCACGGATGGAAATCCTGAAAGGCATTGGCTATGGATGTGACCGCGAAGCTATGCGTGTACTTAAAAAGGCGCGATTCGAGCCGGCTACCTTCAAAGGTAAACCAGTCAAAGCATGGCATACCCATCCCATCAAGTTTAAAATTCTAAAGTAGAAGGACCGTCAACTTCTGGCCGTTCAACAAAGTACCCTTTATAAAAAAGGCACCTGCCACATGGCAAGTGCCTTTTTACATTTCAACTGAAATTACCTTTTCAGCACGCGCCTCACTATAGAGAGATACGTAACAAGGTTAAGCAACTGCTTCTTCTAAAGCAGGGACACCTTTACCCAACATAAGGCCTACAACTGCGCCTATAATGGCATAGAGCACTGCGTAAGCGATGGAGTCAACAATGGCCAGTGGGAGGGTGGTGATGAATGTGGTACCAAACATAATGAAGTTGATGTTGATACCTATTAAAATACCAATGAGGGCTCCCGCTGTTGCACCCGTTTTCGCCGTCTTGATATGTGCCCATCTTCCAAAAATAACTGCGATCATCATCCCACCGGCAAGCGATCCTAAAATAATGGCCCAGAAATCCATGCCTTCCTTGGTTACGCCTGATGCAGGCCCTGCATTTGCTTCAGCAAAGGACGCAAGGGCAATACCCCAGATGAGAAAACCTGTAAGAAAAGAGACAATGCCTCCAACGAGGCCGGCAATTAAAATTTTGTTGTTACCCATGATTTAAATCGGTTGGTGAATGGGTTACTCGAATCGTCCAAACTAATGATATAATCGAATAAATGTAACATATTCACCAAAAAAGGGCTTTCAAGAAACTCTTCCCCGCGCATCAACAACATAGCTCGCTACGACTTCATGGCCATCTACGATATGGAAAACCTCCAGATTATTCACTACAACGCATGCGTGATTCGGCACTACCCGGACCGTATTTCCCACCTCAAGCGTTGAGGCACCTGGCACTGTTACCCATCCATGCTCTTCCGAGAGGCCTGTAATTTTTGCATGCGGCAAAGCGTGCATTGCCCGGGTATTGTACATAATAATCCCAAAGCCGTCTGTCTGATAGCCTGTGTCACCAGTAAACACCTTTCTGCCGGCATCCAGAAAAAGTCGTTCACTACCATCCGAGTTTCTTTGTTTGCTCACCACGGTTGCATATACCGTGAGCGCACAATCTTGCAGCGATGCAACCGATAATGCTTCCTGTATCGCGTCATTAAATGGATAATTGCCGGGCCTTATCTCCGTAATGGTAAATCCATCCTGCACGTTATTTTCAAAGTGTTTCATGGATGGTGTTGACCCAATGCTAATCTCAAACCCACCAGCCTCAGCGTTTGGTTGCACCTCTTGTACACCGGCACGATGTAATCTAATAGCAAATGCAAGCATCCGATCTCGTTCTTCGGCAGAAACGCGTTTCAGTGAATCATCAAGCGTTTCATTTTCGAGTGTCGGACCGCCGTATGAATTGCCGGCGTGTGTCAAAATACCAACCAGCTTCAACCCAGGCAGATTACTCACTGCTTCTGCAAACGTGACACTCTGCGCTTGATCCCAGCGTACGCCGCAGCGCCCATACCCGCAATCAACCTCTATCAAAACCTCTGCCTCCACGCCGGCACCATCGAAAAAACGAGAAGCGTTTTGGGCCCCTTCCAGGGTATCAACACAAAACGATACACGGCCTTTCTGCATCAACGCCAGCAATCGCGCATACTTCTCATCCCCAATCACATTGTAGGCAATTCGGATGTCCTTAAAGCCTTCCCGCATAAAAACTTCTGCCTCACCTACTTTAGCAACGGTAAGACCAACAGCACCCTGGGCCTGTTGTTTTTTAGCAAGCGTTACGGATTTATGCGTCTTTGTATGGGGGCGAAGCTGCACATTATTCGCATGCGCTTTTTCCTGCATGCGTTGCAGATTCGACGCCAGCCGGCTTTTTTCTACAAGTATACAAGGTGTTGGGAGATCTGAAATTTGCATGATTATGGTACTACGTTTATGCTGCGCCTGGATACGTCTTCGCAGGCTGGACCTTTGGTACTTAGCTTGAGCTTGTCCATCTGGACAACCCCTCGAATATCGAACACTGATCAAGGAATGTCCAATACCGACGTGTATTAATTATTTCCCCCGATAATCATGATCCCTTGATCGATGATTAATTTAAACATATCAGGTTGATCTATTCGCCCTGTCTCCCCCTTTTTCCATCAACAAATCATCCGGCGATAGTTAATCTAGAGATAACAGCCCATGCCGCCGGGTACAAACAAAAAAAGCCATTTCTGTTGAAAGAAATGGCTTTTTAAAACTCAACTCGCAAAAGAACATAAGCTCATGCGCTGCTAATCTAACATCCGGATATTGAAGTTTCCGAATTAATCTTCGCTACGATCTTTTAGATCCTACGTTACCCATGCTCATACGCAAACGGGCACGTTCAAGTGATTGTCGGGCACGCCGTTTTTCAGCTTCATCGCCTGAATTCATTTGCTCCAATGCTCGAGCTTCTGATTCTTTTGCTCTTTCGATATCAATTTCGGATGCTGGTTCAGCAGTTTCTGCCAACACGGTTACCGTATTGTTAAGCACTTCAACAAATCCGCCACTGGTAGCAAAAGAGATGCGATCACCTGAGGGCAGCGTTATAAACAACGGCCCCAGTTCAATAGCCGCAATCATGGGCGCATGGTTATGCAAAATCTCAAAAGCACCCTGAATACCAGGTGCACGAACACGCTCCGCTTCTCCCTTAAAAACACTACCTGTAGGAGAGACAATATCTACGTATAAGTTTGAGGCCATTATTGATTTGGGTTCTGGGTTCTGGGTTCAATGTTCAAGGTTCTGCATTCAAGGTTTTAAACATTGAATACAGAACCTTGAACCCGAAACCTATAACTATCTATCCTTCTGCGAGCAGTTTTTCGCCGTGCTCAATTACCTCTTCAATCGTGCCTTTCATCAAGAAGGCAGACTCAGGGTAATGATCCAGCTCACCGTTCATGATCATTTTGAATCCACGAATGGTATCGTCGAGCTTCACATATCTACCCGGTGTACCGGTAAACTGCTCAGCAACGAAAAACGGCTGCGACATGTAGCGCTCAGCGCGGCGTGCGCGTCCAACAACTTCTTTGTCTTCATCGCTTAACTCATCCATACCCAGAATGGCGATGATGTCCTGCAGCTCTTTGTACCGCTGCAGCAATTCCTTAACGGCTTGCGCTGTGTCGTAGTGATCATCACCAATAACGCGCGGATCGAGGATTCGGCTTGTAGAATCGAGCGGGTCAATCGCTGGATAAATACCCAGGGAAGAAATCCGGCGCGAAAGTACTGTTGTTGCGTCAAGGTGAGCAAACGTAGTAGCCGGCGCAGGGTCAGTCAAGTCATCAGCAGGTACATAAATGGCCTGTACTGAAGTAATTGATCCGTTCTTCGTAGAAGTAATGCGTTCCTGCATTTCCCCCATCTCCGTTGCAAGCGTAGGCTGGTATCCTACAGCACTAGGCATACGACCAAGGAGTGCTGACACTTCAGAGCCGGCCTGCGTAAAGCGGAAAATGTTGTCAACAAAGAAAAGTACATCACGACCACCCAGGTCACGGAAGTACTCTGCAATGGTTAATCCTGAAAGCGCCACGCGAGCACGAGCTCCTGGCGGCTCATTCATCTGGCCAAATACCAGTGCAATGTTGCTTTCTTTAATTTTTTCGACGTCTACTTTAGACAGGTCCCATTCCCCTTTTTCCATCGAATGAAGAAATTCTTCTCCATACTGGATCACGCCACTTTCAAGCATCTCACGGAGCAGGTCGTTTCCTTCACGGGTACGCTCTCCAACGCCGGCAAATACAGAAAGACCTTCGTGCTCTTTAGCGATGTTGTTGATCAATTCCATGATCAGCACTGTTTTACCAACACCAGCACCACCAAACAAACCAATCTTTCCACCGCGAGAATACGGCTCCAGCATGTCGATAACCTTAATACCGGTTTCCAGTATTTCGGTAGAGGTGGCCAGGTCTTCAAAAGCAGGCGGCTCTGCATGAATTGCACGCCGTTCTTTAGATTTTGGCTGAGGCAGCCCGTCAATGGCCTTACCTACTACGTTAAACAGCCGGCCGCGGATGTCTTCACCGATCGGCATCGAAATGGCTCGCCCGGTATTTTCAACCTCTGTGCCACGTGTTAAACCGTCTGTTGAGTCCATCGCAATGGTACGAACTCTGTTCTCGCCAAGATGCTGCTGTACCTCAAGAACGAGGGCATCTTCTCCATCTCTCGTAATGCTCAATGCATTAAGAATATCGGGAACTGCACTGGCTTGGAATTCTACGTCTACTACGGGGCCAATAACCTGTACAACCTGCCCTTTTGTCATCGTTTTGGTTGCTTCCATGAAGGATTCTATGCTTTACTAGTATATGTCGTTTGAAGGCGGAGGAAGGCGCAGCGATGCGCACGCCCTACTACTGATCAATCATAAATAAGCAGGGATAGCTGATCTGCTGCGTTTCCTACTCACTTTCTCTCTGGAAGATCTCTAATGTTTAGGAAATTTTTACGAAACCGGAACCTTGGATCGTGACAATTTACCACAGCCGGGGTCGAATCGATGAAGAGAAAGGAAAACTAGAGGATATTAACGCTTTTCTTCTGCCCCTCCTTCCGTCAATACCCGCCCAACGCTACAAGCTTGTGTATGCATCAGAATGCCTGGCAAAGTTAATAGCGTTTGCTTCTTTTGATTTGTGATTTTACCCGAGCTTATTTCGCCGGCACAGAACCAGTCTCCAACAACAAAGGGCCGCACCTGATTTGCCTGGTGCGGCCCTACTAGCCTGGTCGAATGAATATAGAATTGCGGGGGGGAGGTGCGTATTGGGTTCAAGGTTCTGAGTTCAAGGTTCTGGGTATTTTTGACTTTTAGCTTTTGACTTTTAGCTTTTGACTTTTGACTTGAAAAAAACCTATTTCAACAGCATCATCTGACGGCTTTCGGAGAAGCTGCCGGCTTCCAGCTTGTAGATGTAGATACCGCTGGAAAGCGACTGTGCGTTGAACGAAACATCGTGGATGCCGGCGCGCTGCAGTCCGTCTACCAAACGGGATACTACCCGACCAAGCACATCGTACACGACGAGAGAAACCTGTATATCTTCCTGCAGCGCGTAGCTTATCGTGGTTGCGGGATTAAATGGATTTGGATAATTCTGCTTCAGAGTAAAGTTGGTAGGCAGTGTTTCATAATCAAGCACATCGAGTTGGGCTGCAGGCCTTTCATTGATCTGAATTTGTGCATTGAGGGCGACAGAAGATGCGCCGGCCTGCAATACCAGCAGCGTATCGGAGCTTAGGGGCGTCAAGCCGGCCATCGTGACTCGGACGTGGCCGTCTTTATTTCTACCCTGGGCAACAATCCAGCCTTCAGGGAGACGCGTGCTGACGTCATATGTAAAATCGATTTCTTCACTGGCCAACACATCAAACGTTAATGCCTTGATGTCACCATTGATGTTGTCGATCATGAGCGGGATATGAACGACCATGCCATCGGGAGCCGCTACACCCCAGCTAAAGGATGCATCTGCAACACCCTTGGTTTTCTCGGCACTACAACCATCCTCTACAGGAAAACATCCGATCAATCCAGAGACCTGCTGCAAAATGAGGGCAGCATCTAAAGAAGAAACCTCGTTGTTGGCACTCACATCAGCAGCCAACATCGCCGGCACAGAAAGGGTATCTACAAAAGCAGCATGCTGCAACACTTTAGCCGCATCAAAAGCAGAGACTTCTCCATTCAGGGAAGCATCGCCGGCCAGTCCAGAAGATATGGCAACTGTAGCGCTATTTCCTGTTACAGCCGGGTTTCCTTCATTGAGTGTAATCGACTCAAAGCTTACTTCAGCGAATCCGTCGGTGCTCAGGCTTTCGAAGGTTATGACAGCCAGGCCGCCAGCACCTGTCAACCCATCGATACCTGCCGCGGCAATGGCTACACGGCCAGATTCGTTGAGGTTAAACGCGAGGGTCATGCCGGCGTCGCTACTCAGTGTCCCATCAAGCGAAACCGATGTTGCGGCCATAAGGCTTTCATCGTAAAGCAGCGCCATATTAAAGGCAGAAACACCCAGGCCACTAACATCGCTGATGCTTATAACCATTTCAAAGGTTTCGCCAAACGCTACGTGCGTATTTTCGATTGTTACCTCTACGGACCGGCTGCTACTCAGTGGATGACTGGCTGCATAAGACGCAGAAGATGGTTGAAAAACCATTAACAGCAAGACTAGTAGAGAAAGTGAACCTGAAAATGGTATGCAAAACAGCTTGCGCGACACATGGGGGGCAAACATCATATTTGAGGTACAAATAAGTTTTGATGGCTAACTCACTCAGGCATGCAGGGTAAAAGCGGGATAAAGTGGGGATACTGTGGGGATCCAGTGGATGCCTGCGAGTGATGACTTCTAAAGAGAAAACCAGACCAACTGCTCATTTAAGGCAAATAGCGCGCTATTGACTGGCTCAAACTCTTTTTATCGGGCTTTTTTTCGGAAAAGATGTAATTCTAGTGCTACGATAATACCGTACAAAACCCGTTTTTTTGCTTAATTAAGCCATATCCTAAAAACTGCCGAAGCCTCGAATTCAAGGCTTTGGGGATTTTTGTTATCAGAATATGCTCTTGGTCGTACTCAGCATTACTTTTTGTTACCAGCGTGGGGACTCTTGCGTGTTGCGATATCAATTTCCTGGGTTTTCACCTGACTGATACACCGGTATTATCGCACTTCCGGGCATATGCTTTAGGCCAAATGTATATCAGTGTAAAACACAGATAATTACTACAAGAACATAACCTGACTCCCCAAAACTGATTGCAGCCACACCTTACAGGTAAATTGGCATTGTTGGTTTAGCAGGGTTAGATTGGTGATTATTTGCGCATGGGCTATACCCAATAACTTGTAAATCAGCACGGCTACACAGACAGCACCATATAAACAGCACCATTATCATTATGAAGATTTTCTTTGCGTTTTTCATTGCAGTACTTCTAATAGCCTCGCCTGTGTCGGGACAGGAAAAAACCTCAAAGGAAACGCCATCCATTGAAGAAAAAACAAAGGGATTTGAGAAAAAAGACGGGTTTATGCCCATCTATTGGGATGCTAAAGCCGGCAAGGTCTGGCTTGAAGTTGGCCTGTGGGACACCGATTTTTTGTATGTCACCTCTTTGCCGGCAGGCCTGGGCTCTAACGATATAGGACTTGACCGTGGCTTGTTAGGAAATGAACGTGTGGTTCAATTTCAACGTGTAGGGCCCAAGGTATTGCTGGTCGCCCCAAACTTCCGGTACCGCGCAACCAGTACCAATGAACAGGAGCAAAAAGCGGTTAGAGATGCTTTTGCCTCGAGCATCGCCTGGGGCTTCGCAGTTGCTGCACAAACAGACGACCGTGTATTGGTAGATGCAACAGCGTTTCTTATGCGCGATGTAATGGGAATATCGCGCCGGCTTAACGGCATGAAACAAGGCAGCTTCAAGCTGGATTTGAAGCGAAGCACTCCCTACCTCCCCATGCTCAAGGCCTTTCCTAAAAACACGGAGATGGAGGCGCAACTCACTTTTCTTTCCGACAATCCGGGCCGCTACGTAAGGGAAGTTGCATCAGATCCTTCGGCTATAACCTTGAGATTGCGCCAATCATTTGTAGCATTGCCCGAACTGGGAAGCTACAAAACCCGCTTGCACGATCCCAGATCAGGCGCGTATGGCATCACATATGTAGACTACGCTACCCCCATCAGTGCGCCTAAAGAAGTTCGGTATACAGCAAGACATCGCCTGGAAAAACAGAATCCCGCTGCCCCAGTGAGTGAACCGATCGAACCCATCGTGTATTACCTCGACCTGGGCACACCGGAGCCGATTAGAAGTGCATTACTGGATGGAGCAAGGTGGTGGGAAGATGCTTTTGAGGCAGCCGGCTTCTCGAATGCATACCGCGTTGAAATGATGCCCGAAGACGCGGACCCAATGGACCTTCGCTATAATGTAATTCAATGGGTGCATCGATCCACGCGCGGGTGGAGCTATGGCCGCAGCATTCAGGATCCCAGAACCGGCGAAATACTCAAAGGCCATGTGTCACTGGGATCCCTGCGCGTGCGGCAAGACTACCTGATCGCCGAGGGCCTACTGGCACCCTACGACTCAGAAGAAAAAAGCAACGGACTGTCTCCAGACAATGACCCCATGCTGGAATTAGCCCTTGCAAGGCTTCGACAGTTATCAGCCCACGAAGTGGGCCATACGCTGGGCTTTATGCATAATTTTGCGGCATCTGTGAACGGTCGTGCTTCAGTAATGGACTATCCCGCGCCTATGGCAACGCTCACAGCTGCCGGCGATATTTCTATTAGCGATGCCTATGATGTAGGGATTGGAGCATGGGATATAGCAACGGTGAAGTTCAGCTATTCACAATTTACAAGTGACCAGGATGAGCGCACACAACTGAATGCCATTCTAGACCAAGCCTATGAAGATGGGTACTACTACCTAACTGATTCCGATGCACGCCCCCAGGGTGGCGCGCACCCGCTCGGGCATTTGTGGGACAATGGCATAAACCCAATTGATCAGCTTGACCTTAGCATGCAGATTCGCCAAACTGCTTTGGATAAGTTTGGCCTCGCAAATATTAAGGCCAATCAACCGCTGGCACAGCTGGAGGAGGTACTTGTACCACTTTATCTACATCATCGTTTTCAGGTGGAAGCCGTTGTAAAGTTGATCGGAGGTGTGGATTATAGCTACGCCATGCGAGGAGATGCCAGACGATTGCCCTCTGCAATTCCTAAAGAAGAGCAATTGGCAGCGGTTGATGCACTACTGGCAACAGTGACCCCTGCGGCATTGCGTTTACCCGAGAATTTGCGCACGCAATTGCCACCTCGGCCGCCTGGATACGGCCAGCACAGAGAACTCTTTGATGGGTATACAGGATTAACCTTTGATCCGTATGCGCCGGCCCAGGTTGCTGCCGGGATGGTTGCAGATCTGATTGCGAATCCCCAACGCATGGCGCGTCTTGTATATCAGGAAGATTTTGATAGCGACCTGCCGGGCCTAAATGACATCTTTAACAGAGTCTTTGACAAAGTGTGGAAGGCACGTACCCCCAAAGATCCCTATGACGCAGAATTACAACGCGTCGTTCAGCAATCATGGACCGATGCCCTCCTCGCGCAGGTAACCAACCCGAACGTAGCGCCGGCGGCGCGTGCCAGGGTCATTTTTCATTTGCGAGAAATTCTATCCTGGCTGGAGCGAAGCAAAGGAAATAACTCAGAGAGTATCGCGCATCGAGACATGGTCTATGAAGATGTCCAGCGCGTGTTGACCCGCGAGTATCAAAAAGCCGAAAGCTGGAGAACAGTCACAACACCACCAGGATCACCAATCGGGCAAGAGGCACCCTCCTATTTATTGAGGACAGAACAACGCAGGTCTTTACTCAATGACTGGGTGCAGGAAAACGCGTTTTGCGGGGTCACGCAGTTGGGAGGGAATATCCAATAATGAACAAGGAATTCTGAATGTTGAAGGGTAATTCTCACTTGCAAATTGCAGCTTCGAAATTCAGAATTCCTTGTTCGATGTTCATTATTCTAAACGTCCGAAGGGCCACCGAAGTGTTGGTAGCCTTTTCCCTTAAGGCCTATCTGGCTCCCTTCGGGTGTTTCGATCAAGATATCCTCCACATCGGTTATGGTACCGATGGCAGTTACCGTGCCGGCTGGAAGCTTGGCTAAATCATCTGGCCGTAGCGTTAACAGGAGTTCGTAATCTTCTCCACCATAAAGCGCATAGGTATCCGCATCCTGGCCAAACTGGGCTGCTGCTTTGCGCGTTTCGTCGTGAATAGGAAGATTGCCGGCCTTCAACATTGCCCCGCAATGACTCTGCCGGCATATATGCTCCATTTCTGAGGCCAATCCATCCGATATATCAATCATGGATGTTGGGATCACACCTGCTTTTTTGAAAGCATTCAACGCCGTCAATCGAGGTGTTGGCGTGAGGTGACGCTGAATTACGTAGCGATAGTCATCCAGTGCCGGCACGTAGTCGATCCCGCTTTTCTGCAGGGCAGCGCGTTGCTCAAGTAATACACGCAAGCCGGCATAAGACGCTCCCAGGTCACCCGTAACACATACAATATCATCGATATGGGCACCATGCCTGTATACCACGTCGTCTTCCTCAGCCTCTCCAATCAATGTAATCGCCAGGGTCATTCGTTGAGATGCCGTTGTGTCTCCTCCGAGAAGCGACATACCGTAAGCCTTACATGCCTTTTTAATGCCTGAATAAATGGATTCAACCATTTCTACAGATACGTCGTGCGGCAGGCCAATGGCAATTGTGGCATACTTCGGGCGCGCATTCATGGCAACAACATCGCTTACATTAACCGCGATGCTCTTCACTCCCAAAAACTCCATGGGCATAAAAGCCCGGTCAAAATGGATGTTTTCAATGAGTGCGTCCGTTGTAATCACATGCACTTTACCGTCACCAACCCGGTAAACAGCGGCATCATCCCCAATCGTTCTAATTACAGATTCGTCGGATGGCGTGCCTAGTAGCGCATCAATTCGTTCAATAAGGCCAAATTCGCCCGTTTCTGTTACGGGAGTAAAAGATTGGTCTTCGTGCATATTGGGTAGGAGGGATAACATGTAAAATGTGGAACTCGGAATTTAGAATGCAGCAGGTTAGTTTCCTAACCTGCAAAGCAGATTTTACCAAGAATCGCCGGCTGGCTGGCACCTGTGGCACTTGGGACATTCGAGGCAGAGCGATTCAGGGTTTCGTGCGCCAACACGGCAAAACACAACGCCTCCTTTGCATCAGGATCCAAACCAAAATCTTGCATGGATTGTACCTGGACGGGTTTCAAGCGTTCTGCCAATCCGTTCATGATAAAGGTGTTATGGACACCGCCCCCAGACACAATCACCCGAGCCACTTCAATGCCTGGCTGGATAAAGGACTCAAATGCTCTCGCGATCGTTTCGATGGTCAAGCAAGATACCGTAGCCACAATGTCTTCAGGCTTGTCCATCGACAATACCTGCGCACGCGACAAAACATCATCCACGTAAGATTGATTGAAGTACTCTCTTCCTGTCGATTTAGGCGGCACCCGTTGGTAGTACGGACTCTCCAGTAATGTATTGAGTAATTGCTCGTTTGGTTGCCCACTTGCTGCATAGCGGCCCGAGGCATCATAGGGTTCTCCCCAGAAATGCTGAACGACAGCATCTATAACCATATTCCCGGGGCCCGTATCAAAAGCTATGATATTATCGGAGCCGGCGCCAGCCGGTATAACCGATAAATTGCCGATCCCGCCAATGTTAAGCAATGCGCGATTCTCTGATGGATCGGAAAAGTAAACATAATCGAAGTAAGGCACGAGGGGTGCCCCTTGCCCACCAAATGCCATATCTGCCAACCTGAAATCGCCAACCACAGTTGTGTTGAGCACGTTCGCCAGAGTAGATGGGTCTCCAATTTGCAAGGTTGAGCGCGTAGGCATGCCGGCACAGTCTTCCGCATCAGGGACATGATATAGGGTTTGCCCGTGGCAACCTACGGCATCGATCAATTCCAGTGCAACGCCGGCCTCACGCAACAACTGTTTTACCACATCGGCATACACATGCGACAACCGCACGTTTAGCTGAGAAATTTCCAGTACAGACGAAGAAGCCGGCTGTGAGTTTTTGAAAATTAATTGCCGCAGATCATCCTTGTAGGGAAGCGATATAAACGCAAGCAGTTCAATTTCTAACGAAGCGCCGCTCCCTCTTAACCTTGCCAAAGCTGCATCTACACCATCGAGCGAGGTACCACTCATTAAACCAACAACAAGGCGCGTATTTGTGCTTTCCTGAGACATGTATGCCTGATTGATCTTTGAATGACAGCCTTCGAAGCCACCAGCGTTAATTTGTCACCACACCACATCTTGGAAAAACAAGTAATCTGGCAGATTTAAACCGGTTCCTCGGTCTCAGTTACGGTTCCTCGGTCTCAGTTACGCTGCCTCAATTACGCTGCTTCAGTTACGCTGCTTCAATTACTCTGCCTCATTGACTGACTTTGAGCGAAGCTCTGTAGCTCGCTGTTCAAAATCATCGGCCCGATCAGGTTGCATGATCGCCAGTTTCTCATAAACGCGTGCAGCTTCATCAAACTGCTTCTGTCCTTCGTAAATGCGGGCAAGCGTTTCAGAAACCATATCTTCGATATCCGCTTCAAGCACAGGGGTTTCTATAACTTCGTGCTCTGGCTTCGGGACAATACGGGCAGACTCAAGCTCGCTGATCAAATCATCGAGTTCCTGGTCTTCGCCGATAGAAGCTTCATCGGGAGCCAAATGCGCAAGCGGTGGCGGGATCCGGTGAGAGAAGATGTTTTTAGGCGTATAATCGCCCTTCGATTCTTTTATTGAATCGGTATCACTTTTGTCCGCTTGCTCCTGGGTATCAACTTTGGGCTCAGGAGCAGTGGCAATCAGTTTGATGGTTTGTCGGGAAAGGATACTCAGCACTTCGCGGAATCCTTTCCTGATTGCGGGGCTGTTGGGCATTAAGAAAGAGGCGTTTTGCCATGAAGAGAGCGCTTCTTGCCAGCGTTCTTCTTCAGCGTAGGCTTGTGCGAGAAGTACATGGCACGAGACATGCGATGGCATCTGTTTCGAGATAAATTCCAGCATAGGAATTGCCTCGGCAGCTTTGCCATTCTTTATTAACTCCAAAGGAGGCTGTATATCATAAACGGGCGTCATGGGCACTTAAGAAGCTCCGTGGTCGCTGTTAAGATACAATTCCAACAGGGATCACACAAACCCAGTATAAATAACAACATGTGGATTCGGGTAGATACATTCACTTTGAAGTGCCTGGCTTTAAAAGCAAGCTGATCTGAATCTTTTCAAACCAGGCTTGAATCGAACCAGAATCCCTCAAAGATCATTTCCTTTTGGAAAAGATATGTTTGAAGTTAAAATGTGTCATGAGTCCAAATCCCAGTGCAAATAACAATTGAAAGGGGATTGCGGCCCATTCGCCAAACCAAATCACAAGAACAAGGCCGGCGACACAATAGATTGCCAGAAGCGCTTCAAACCAAACAATCCAGGAAAAACGTCTTTTACGACGCAAAACCCCTGTATTCCCGGTACCAGAAGCACTTACCGTGCTATATTTAGGCGTTCGGATAAACGCCGTTTTTTTTCCTCTTAATGCCTGAAACAAGGCTTGTGTGTTACTCAGGGCCATCCCCATCGTTCCTGCCATAAATATGGGAAAGAAAAAGACCCGCGGCAACCAATCTGGATAGAGTGCTCGTTGAGCAAACAATTGGGCGAGAAAAAAGCCGGCAAATCCAGTAAGACCCAGACCCAACCAGGCAAAATACATCTCCCCCGGCCCCGGGAATCCAAAATGCCTGAGCATTAACAAGGGCGCGTGCAAAAGCGCTGCCAGCAGCACAAAAGGAAACACAAAATGAGCTGTTAACTGAAAGCTACCTTCTATTTTCACCCCGCTGGGTTGCTGGGAGGCCCATAGTTTACGAAAGAGCTTAAGCGCCGCCTCAGCTGCACCTTTGGTCCACCTGAACTGCTGAGAACGAAGCGCACTGATATCAGCCGGTAATTCCGCCGGCACCTCTACATCTTCTATGTATCGAAACTGCCAGCCTTTTAGCTGTGCTCTGTAACTTAGGTCCAGATCTTCAGCCAGTGTATCGCTCGACCAATTGCCCCCATCTTCGATACACGTTCGCCTCCAAATGCCTGCGGTGCCATTAAAGTTCATAAAATAGCCAGCCCTGTTGCGCACAAATTGTTCTATGGCAAAGTGCGCATCCAACCCAAAAGCCTGCATTTTTGTAAGAAGCGAATCATCGGCATTAATGTGCCCCCAACGACCCTGTACCATGCCCACACGTGCATGATCGAAGTTCGGAAGCATGCGCTGCAAAAAATCTACAGGAGGGATAAAGTCAGCATCAAAAATTGCAATAAACTCTCCTTTAGCGAGCGTCAATCCATGTTTCAGTGCGCCGGCTTTATAGCCCTGCCGGTCCTCTCTGTGTATTTGTACGATATCGATATCCTGCTGCCTCCAGTATGCTACACGGTCTGCAACGATTTGTCGTGTTTCATCGGTAGAGTCATCCAACACCTGAATTTCTAACAACGCTTTGTCATAACGCAGGGTAGCACACGCATCGATTAAGCGCTCGGCAACAAGGGATTCATTGTACAAAGGGAGTTGTATTGTGACAACGGGCCACGGATCAGCCATCACCGGCAGCTCGCTCATTTCAGGAACAGGGCCTTCCCGGAGCCGGCTTTTAACAACGTATTTAATCGCAAGCCATAACAAGTTCATCCCATAAATAGTGAGGATGACCATCGCAATGGCATAAATGATAGCTAGCAAAAAATTTGTCGGATTTTCAGATCGTGTCTATAAGCAGTAGTTCTAAAGATAGGATCTGGTTGATTGACGCGTTTACAGCATCAGTTATGAATCAACGGGGGATGGGGAAACGGTTTAAGGGAAGCCTGGAGTAGTACCAAAATTGTTGTTTTGTTTTTCAACACATACCGTAGAGAGCATGGGAGATAGAGGGGGAAGAGGATTTGTTTTTTCCTCTTTCTCTCTTCTCTTTAACCCTCTTCATACATGAGCTGTTTAAAAACTAGCTCGACACGGCACCCGACCATTTACCAATTTGACGTAGCAGCAGTAAAAATATCATCAGCTACATTCTGTAGTGCCGCCAATGCCGCAACTGTTTCATTACTTATGTCCAGGGGATCGTAATCCTCAAAATTAGAGAAGGTTCGTTTTAACA
>JBGCEN010000261.1:0-16889 GCA_045106435.1 Rhodothermales bacterium | reverse complement strand
CCCAGGTACCAGCTTTTTTGCCCAATGGTAAGGTTTGAGAAATCGATGGGATTACTGGAGTATTTGCCCGTTTCTTCAACTACAGCATTAGAATCACAGCCAAGCAGGCCGGCCAGTAAAAACAGCATCAGGTATCGCATCATAATGGCTTGTGGATTTGAATTGTCCCGGTTTTTTATCTCTGACCGCTTCTTGTTGTGTTTTATTCCATTATCTTCTTGGCATTGAAGTAAAAAATCGAAGCAAAAAGTAGCCACCAAGTACTTTACAAAGATTCCCCTCATGCTGGGTGTACTGAAAAAAACGTTAAAGTCAGGATTACATCAGTTTGGACTGCTGAAGCCCAGCCAGTATGTATACTTTAATCTCAAAACGCTAAGTCCTGCCGTTTTAAAGAGCGAACTGCAGTATCGAACGCAAAAGGCACCAGATGGTTATGCATTACCGCCGGCTCATCTGATTTATGACGTGATTGCCTGTAGATGGGGACACGTTTTTTTAGATTCTGGAGAGCGTGTCGTGGACGATATGGCGGCAATTCTGGATAAGAACAACAAGCCCCTATCGGGTTTTAGTGATATTCTGGATTTTGGCTGTGGATGTGGCCGGCTGATCCGACAAGTGCATCAACGAACAGATGCAAATTTGATGGGCTCTGATTATAACGGGACGCTCATCAACTGGTGTCAAGAGCACTTACCGTTTGCCACATTTAATAAAAACGAACTGGCCCCCCCGCTGGATATACCCGATGCATCGGTGGATTACATCTATGCCCGATCTGTTTTTACGCACCTGCCGCTTGATTTACAAATTGCGTGGATGAAAGAATTGCATCGCGTGCTGAGGAAAGGAGGGTGTATCTACTTTACGATGCATGGCCGGCCGTTATCATCCGGATTAAATGAGCAACAGCTTCGTACTTTTAATGCCGGCGAACTGGTGGTTACGTACTCGTCGGTTGCTGGCGAAAATCTGTGCTCAACCTTTGCGCTATCCTCTTTTGTCGAAACCACCCTGATGGACGGATTCTCCATGCTGGATTTTGTAGAAGGACGGAGCGCGGCGCATTTAAAGCAGGATGTTTATTTGATGCAGAAACTATAAGCTCGCGTTTGTCCATCTGGACAAACGCTCGAATGTTGAATGTAGAACAGCAGAATGCAGAATTTTGAAGTGTTTTCAATGGGTTCTAAAATCAGACGGGAGAGGCTTTCTGATTTAGATCCAAAACTTCGTTCAATGTACTAAAGAGCTTTTCAGGATGAACTGGTTTCAGGAGACGTTTGTTATGCACTGAACTGTCAGGCATTGAACTGTCAGGCTTTTGGGCGTATGAGCCTGGGCTATCAAGAAAGAGGATTGGCATAGAAGCCCGCGTATCTACTATCTTTGAAGCCAGATCAATGCCGTTCATTTCTGGCATTTCTATGTCGATAATTGCAAGATCAAATTGATTGTTCGTCTTGGTAAAATCTAAAGCTTCAGCAGGGGATGTGAAGGCGTAGCATTTCATCTTCCAATGGTTGAGTAAGTCCTGCAGCATGGTCAAACTTGTATGGTTATCATCGACAATCAGCACAGCCCGGTTTTGTAAATTGGTGCTCCTTGTTTGGGTTGGCTGCACATCTTTAGTTAGATGAATGCTGAAATTGAATGTTGTGCCGGCGCCGGGCGCGCTTTCAATCTCAATGGAGCCTTGCATGAGTTCGACCAATTGCTTGCTTATCGAAAGCCCCAGGCCCGTGCCACCGTATTGCCGTGTTGTTGAGTTATCAACCTGAGAGAAGGATTTGAACAACAGGTTCTGATTTTTAGTTGAGATGCCTATGCCAGAATCGCTGACCGAAGTGTTCAGGATAATTTCTCCCCCTTCACTTTCGCAGGCGTCAGCCCTTACCACAACTTCTCCTTGATGCGTGAATTTTATAGCATTAGATATAAGATTGGCGAGAATTTGTTTTATGCGCGTACCGTCTCCTCGTACATATCTTGGAACAGTAGGAGCTAAATAATAGACCAATTCCAAATTTTTCTCAGCTGATTTAGGGGCAAATAAATCAAGTACGTCTCCAAAACACTGATAGAGGTCCAACGGCAATGCCGAGATGGAAAATTTGCCGGCTTCCATTTTTGAGAAATCCAGAATATCGGTGATAATATTAAGCAGGTTTTCTCCGGAGGCCGTTATTGTTTGAACGTACTCCTGTTGCTCCTCATCAAGACTGGTATATTCCAGCAGGCTCGTCATGCCGATAATACCGTTTAAAGGCGTACGAATTTCATGGCTCATATTGGCCAAAAACTGACTCTTGATTTGGAGGGCATTGAGGGCCTTGTCTTTGGTTTTTGTTAGCTCTTTTTCTATTTCTAGGCGATCAGAAATATCCGTAAAAGCTGTAATGGCATATTCTACGGTGCCGGATGAATTATAAATGGGTGCAGCCCATATCTGAAGCGGAATAGATCTTTGCTCGTAACGCAGCTCAAGATCGTCTATCATTGAAGTCTCGCCAGACAACGCACGGACAAAAGGTAATTTGCGTTTGGGGTACGTTTTTTCTGAACCATGCACCAGAAGCGTGTATTTTTTTAACATGTCTGTAAAAGAGAGACTGGTCGTTTCAGAAATACCCAGCATGCTTCTTGCTGCTTTGTTGGAGTAAATTGACAATCCTTCTTTTGTTTAGAATGTAGACGCCGATGGGTATGGCCTCAATGAACTGCCCCAGCAGGTTTTTGCTTTCTAATAATGCTTGTTCGGCTTGTTTTCTTCTATGGTTTTCTGAGGATATTTTTTCATGTGCTTGCTGTTGGTGAATGGCTTCTTTGCGTAGCTTTTTATTCGTGCTGGTGAGTTGATTAGAACTCAATTCCTTTGCTCGTTCAAGTAGTATTCTATCATCTTCATAGTGCTCATATGATTTGCTAATGGCCTCAAGAAGTGGCTTAATGCCTTCTGGCAATGGGCCATGATCACGCTGGAATTGCTTTATTTGATGAGCTAAGAGCTTGTTATGCATGAAACATGAAATGAGAATTTCTACAACTCAACAGCAGCGGTAGGAATAGTCATTGTTTGATTGTTATTGATTGCTTGAGCAAGGACAATGCAATAAGGATCAGCACTGCGCAAGGATTCTTGATCTCAAACAACAATCAGAAGCTCGACACTAAAATCTGACATTGAATTTTGTCAGGGCCTGGCAGCCGAGAGCAGTGCTCATTAAGTGTTGATCTGTTTGCTTTGGAATCAGAAATTGAGAACGAAATGTTGATATATGGTAGAATTGATCTATCGGCTAATATTAAGAATCATGTAGCCAGGTGGTTAGGGAAGATAGGGTGATTGTATCGTTGAGTTGTTAGCCACCAGATACCAGCTCTCAAGGATATCCGATGACAATCACGCGGATAAATCCGGGGAAAATGAATAAAACCTTGCTCAAATTCTGATAAAGATCTTCCTCTTAAAGAGCCAGTTTACTACGTACCAGTTCATCCAGAGGACAATCATCGCGGTTATCAGCAATACCAGGCCGTCTCCCGTCCAACCGAGAAAGCCTTCTGTAAAGGGGCGCACGATGTTTCTCAGCCAGCCATTTCCGCCTACCTCTCCGAATAAGTAAACTGCCAGGGGGTTCATGCCAAAAACAATCGCAAACTGTGCCCATTTCTGGTGCCCTTTTACATCTACCAGCCAATAGCACAACGCAAGCGCCAGCAAGCACCAACCACCGGAAACAATAACAAAAGAGGTGGTGCAGATACGCTTAATAACAGGCGTGATGGGGTCAAGTCCGTACCCGATGACAATGCCGATTAAGCCGGCGATGAGCAGTGTTTTTATTTTGTCTTTAGATGCGCTTTCATTTTGTAAGATGAGGCCGGCCATCACACCCCACATCGTATGGGCAGTTGTTGGGATTGCATTGAAGGCAACCCAGTGGCCGCCCGAGACTTTCCCCATGAGTAAATAGTCTACCCATGAGCCAAAATTCTGCCCCGGCGTAAATGCCTGGTCAAATCCCGGCACGGTCCACAACCGGTACAGCATTTCTGATAACACCAATAATCCTACGGTAAACAGCAACTGTTTGGTGATCGACTTGCGCATCATCAGGAACGCAATCAAATACGTTACAGATAGCTGGGCAAGTACATTCCACAGCTCCAATGTAAGGTGGCCGGCTGCAACGACATACACGCCTATGCCTAACGCCAAAAGCAAAAAGGAGCGCAACACGGCGTGTTTCAGGGTGGATGAGTAACTATCGCCGCGCGCCCATCTTCTGCCAAAAGAGAATGGCATGGCTACGCCTACGATGAACATGAAGAACGGCTGTACCAGGTCCCAGAAGCGCAGTCCATTCCATGGATGGTGATGAAACTGGGTAAAGATGGTGCCCAGAAATGTGTCGTTGAGCGATGAGTCTGAAATCGCATGATAAATGCCGGCGCCTTCGGCAATGAGCAAAAACATCGTAATGCCTCGAAATACATCGAGGGATACAAGTCTGGACTGGGCGAGTGGAGGAGAGGAAGTCAATTTCTGCGGGTATGGGGGGTGAAAAGTACGATAGTTTGATGAGTACGATATGTACGAGCAAATAGACAAAGAGGAATGCCTCGTACCTATCGTACTCATCGAACCCTTCGTACCTTAATACGACAGTCGTATCACTATTAGTTTAGCCGTTTTGGTCATTTATTTAATCACCGTCATTTCTTTGCTCAGTACTCCTGAGGAGGATTGCAGGCGATAGAGGTAAGTACCTGAAGCAAGCTGTGACGTATCAAACGATACTGTGTAGCTGCCGGCGCGATGAACCCTGTCGGCCAATGTAGCAACGCGATGTCCAATCATGTCCACCAATTCGAGTACCACGCGATCATCCGCCGGCACATCATATTGGATGGTGGTGATTCCGTTGACGGGATTGGGATAATTTTGCTTAAGCAGAAATTGGGTAGGAATTGGTGCGGCGGGATCTACAGATACTTGAGAAAACTTGTTAATCGTAAACCGGTCAATCTGCTCGCCCTCTTCATTGGTTGCTGATATTAGTAGCTGGTCTCCATCCACATCCACCCTTGTAAAGTGGTGAGATTTACTGGAGAAGGCGATATGGTCATAATCAACAAAATAATCGTCTAGTGAACCGCCACCGCCACCGGAAACAAGGTAGTGTACGTGCTCGCGTTCTCCCCGCTCATAGCTATGTGTATGTCCGTTGAGCACCATGTCGACATCATATTCTTCGTATAAAGGCACGAGGAGATTCTGTACCGTTGCATCTCCGTAGTAGTTGGTCCAGTATTCTGTAAACGGTGGATGATGCGCATAAACAAAGGTCCAGGTTGCCGATGTTCTTTCGGGTGATTTCAGTGCCTCAATCAGAAAGTCGTATTGCGCCGTGCCGGGTGCATAGTTCATGTTGGTGTCGAGGGCAATGAAGAAAGCGTTGGCCCAGCGGAATGAGTAATAGCGTTCCGTGTTATCCGGATTGTTGTTGGGGAGATAGAAGTCATCCAGATAGACGGCGCCATTGTCTGTAATCACGTCATGGTTTCCAAGCGTAGTGAAGATGTTTACATTTTTTAGGATCTCACGATAGGGTTTGAAATAAACATCGTCATAATAGTCTCCAATACCCTGGTGAACATCGCCGACGTGGAGGACAAAATCCACTTCATTCTCGTTCATGCTATTGCGCATTTCTTCGCCGACTTTCCACTGGGTAGGCGTGTCTACACCACTGTCGCCGAGTACGAGGAAAGAGAATGTTGTCTCTGTATCTTGCCGGCCTGTTCTGAAGTTTTCCTCCTCATAGACTTCCTGTCCATCTTCATAAACAGCATAGAAATAACGGGTGCTAGGCTCCAGACCAAAGAGTTCGAGGTGGTGTTTTTGCCGTGGTCCGGCCTCTACAACTTCATTGCCCAGCCGGCCTTTTTCGGTATCATATTTTATAGAACCTATGGATGGCTCAAGGGATCGCCATGCCAGTTCTACGGTTGTTTGCGTAGGATTCTGTACATAAGGTGCCCGATCTTCACGTACAGGATAGGTGATGGTGATCTCCGCCGGCTTGTCGTAAACAAACCGTTCATCGGACACAGAAATACTGTCGTAATAGGCGCCGGCGTTGGCATAAGATAACAGGCCAATTTTACCTGTTGAATAGGTATTGTCTAGGGCCGACATAATGAGCGCCCCATTGAGATACGCGCGAATGGTGTCTCCGCGAACGTCTGCAGTAAGTGCAAAAAAGCCCCCCGGATACGCTTCAGATACCTTGTTTTCAGCCAGGATGATCGGCTCGCCACCCACAAACTTTTGTATGCGTTGCAGCGGTGTGTTGACCGCGGTGCCGGCTGAATCCAGGCCGCTCCAGGATGGGTCGTTCATCAGCAAGATCCGATAGTAATTCTCTGGATCATCGTATCGGAATATCAAGCCGACCCCATCGTTGTCGCTGGATCGCACCAGGGCGTTGAGTGTGTAGTCCGTCCAGTTTTTGTCGCCGGCAGTGATGTGTGTGCCCAAATGGTATTTGGTTTCCAGCTCTACCGGACCATAAGCCCATATATTAGACTTCTGAACGAGTATCTCATTTTCAACAAGCCACTGGCTGGGGCCCGATTGAGGATCGGGGTCATCAGTGACCTGCCAGCCGGCGAAGTTTCCATCCGCAAAATTCTCTGCAAAAGGGAGGGGTTGGGCAAACGCGTTTGCATGAATTAGGCAAAGTAGGATGAAGAACCGTAGATTCATAGGAATGGGTAGTTGATAAAGAGAAGATAATCATTATCCTTATTGCATTATAAGAAACAAATTGATATTCTGAGAAACATGAATCTGATACAGCTATCCCAGAGATTGCGTACAATTCGCATTCAAAGAGGATACACGCTTGAGCAGGTTTCGGAAATGACGGGACTTACGCGGGGTGTTCTTTCCAAGGTAGAAAATTTTAGGGTAACTCCATCATTATCTACGTTATCAAAAATCGCTGAAGCTTTTGGTATTACCATGTCGGAGCTTTTTGAAGGATTAGATGATAAACCAGAAATGGTGGTTGTTCGAAAAGATGAGCGGAAAGTTGTAGAGCGGGATCGACCAGACTCAAATATTGTCTACCACGCACTGGCTCATACAAGACCCAATAAAATTATGGAGCCTTTTCTTCTTGAGGTGCCTCCTGGTGAAGCCAGAAGGCAAAAACTTGCTCACGAAGGAGAAGAGTTTCTTATGGTTTTAAAAGGGGATGTAGATTATGAGTATGGTGATCAGTTATTCCAATTGCGTGAAGGCGATTGCCTTTATGAAGATGGATCAACAGAACACACACTGAATAATCCCAATTCCGAAATGGCCTTGGTTCTATGTGTCTACGCTACAGAGTTTTAACATTTGTGTAAATGTGCTCGAACCGTGAACTGCGTCAGATTCCAGGTAAAAGATTGGTAATGTTGAAATAATGATTGGGTAACACCTTGGCGTATTTCAATGTCGATTTTTCCATCAAAGAGTTCACCCACTAGATACCCTCACCATACCTGTTTAATTACCTCTCAAATACGCAAGTATTTGGTAGAATAAAATAGGTGCGCCCCTGTCCACAATGGATAAGTTTGTTCGATTCCTTAGTGCCCTTTTATTATTTCTGGCCATCACCAGTGGCCTGGAAGTGAAAGCGCAATCCACGGGGAAAATTTCCGGGATTGTTGTGGATGCAGCTACTGGCGAGTCATTGCCAGGTGTTACCATTTACTTAGAGGAAAACACGTCTGTAGGTACCGTCTCCAATCAAGATGGACGTTACTTCATGCTCAGCGTGCCTCCGGGCAAATATACGGTGGTGATGTCGTTCGTGGGCTTTGCCACCCTGAAAAGTAATAATGTTGAGGTATTCTCTGGTCGTACAACCACATTAGATGGTACGTTAACTGAACAGGTTTTCCAGGGGGAAGAAATTGTTGTAAGCGCTGAAAAACCGATTGTTGTGCGGGATAGAACAACAACGGTTTCGTTTGTCTCTCAGGAAGCGATTGAAAAACTGCCCGTTCAGGAAGTAGGCGACCTTGTTCGCTTTCAGCCGGGTGTTGTAACAAACGCGGATGGAGGGTTTAATTTCAGGGGAGGCCGGCAAAGGGAAACGGCTTACATCGTCGATGGCATTCCCGTGCAAGATGTTTTCAACCAGAATGGCGGCAACACCATTGATATGGAGGTGCAGTCGGTACAAGAACTCCAGGTATTTACAGGTACATTTGACGCCGAACTGGGTGGTGCGCAGTCTGGAATCGTAAGTATTACGACCAGAGACCCGGGGCAAAAACTTTCCGGCAACTTCCGTGCACAAACAGGCGGCTTTTTTGCTGGGGCCAATGATATCTTTATCGGTGGCAATGACTTTGACCCGCTCGAAAGCAAAGACTTTTCTTTAACACTCAGCGGTCCCATCATCAAAAAGAAAAACCTGCTTGGATTTTTTCTCAATGGCCGATTTGAAGATCGCGTAGGGCATTTGAAAGGGGAGCGCAGATTTGACGCAGCTGACGGATTTGTTATTGATACCTATAAAAGATGGTATCGTGATGTGTTTCAGCCCGATGACACGCGTTTAATCCCGCTCGACAACGCCCTGACGCCTGATGGCTCCGTGATTCAGGACAGCAACGGAAATCCGCTCGTTTTTGCGAATGGCGATGGTGCAATCACCGATATGGATTGGCGCCGTGCTTTTACCATAAATCCCAAAATTGTATTCAGGCCCTTTTCGCGGACAAAGATTGTTGTTTCGGGTATTTATAACAGTTCAGAAGGGCAGTCGTTTTCAAACGGCCAGCGCTATGCTCCCGATTTCAGAGACACGGACTATTTCAATTCTCTTACAGGTGTGTTGAGCCTGCAGCAAACAATTGGTAACAACAAAGTCCTCAACTTGCGTGGATCGTACAAAACCAGCGAGGATGAGTCTCGAGCATTTGATTCACTTTCAGATCCAGCCGTTCAGTTTATAGCTGGGGTTGATGATGTGACCTTATTTAGCCTGGGGCAAACAGACAATACTGCAAGCCGGCGCACGGAAGAGCAGTTGATCGTGTCGGGGGATTTTACCTGGCAGATCAACAATAGAAACGAGTTGAAAACGGGTTTCCAGTTTAGAAACAACAATTTCCTCATCGAAGACCTGGACCGTAGCTGGGTGTTTGCCGGCAATCCGGATTCGCTGTTTCTCAATCTTTCTTACCCGCCTGCACTAGCTTTTCCAAACTTCGACGAGTATCTGGCTGCCGTCCAAAATGAGCTTCCCGTGCTTGTGCCGGAACTGGAGCGCTTTGCTGTAAACGATCGCTTTGAGCAATCGCCCATTGAGTTTGCCTTTTTTGCTCAGGATAAACTTGAGTTTGATTCTCGCCTGGTAGTAAAAGCCGGACTACGATTCGAGTATTTCGACGTGCGCGAAAAGCGAATTATCGATGTGCGTACACCAACCGATCGTATCGGCAGAACAGACAACTTTACGGATACTAGCCCGAAGTATTATATCAGTCCGCGACTCGGTATTTCCTATCCGATTTCAGCGCGTGGTGCATTCCGGGTGGCTTATGGACACTTCGTCCAGATGCCGGCTTACTTCGAGATTTTCAAAAACCCCATCTTTGAAGGAATCAATGTGGGGCGTTTGGAAAATCGGATTGTTGGAAATCCTGACCTCCAGCCAGAGCGCACGATTAAATACGAGATGGGCCTGCAGCAGCAGGTAACAGATTTTATTGGAATAGATATCAACCTGTTCTATAAAAATATTCGTAACCTGCTCGGTACAGAGATCCTGGGGACCCTTGATAACATTCAGTATTTGCGCACTGTGAACAGAGACTACGGGCTCATCCGAGGGGGGACACTCTCTCTTGTTACCCGCCCGATGGGTGCGCTGTTAGGGACGTCCTTTGATGTCACGTATTCAGATGCAAAAGGCAGTTCATCGGATTCTGATGACGTAGCCAATGTGGTCATCGCGGGGCGTTCTGGAGAAGTTGGTGATTTCTTTCTTCAAAGGAATATCACACCGCTGGATTGGGATCAAACATTAACGGCAAATTTCTCTGCACAAGTTGGTTCGCCCAATAACTGGAGTGTCGGATTTATCAGTCAGCTAGCGACCGGGCAACCGTACACGCCGGCGTTTCTGGATCCCAATAAAAATTTCCCGGACAACGAATTTCTGAATGCCGGTCGCAAGCCCGTCATCTTTACACTGGATATGAGTGCTGAGAAGCGTTTTGAGCTCAAGGGAATCCGTTACGGCCTCCGCTTCCAGGTAGATAATGTATTTAATCATCTAAACCAGCGCTTTGTTGATTCCATATCTGGTCAGGCAGACCAGATAATCCGTTTGCCTGTTGTTCAGGCAGATAGAAATATTGTGAACAACGTTGTGGGTCTCTTTAGTGGTACTGAAGAGGATACAAATCCACACTGGTATTCAGCACCCAGGCAGTTCCGGCTCGCCCTCACTGTTAACTTTTAACAACTACCTGCACGCTAAGGAATGTTTAAACATACCAACATGTTGACAACTTTGTGCCCTAAGCTGCGACGGACATCTGCTCCAGTCCCGGTATTATTTCGTGTTAATTTCAGGTTTGTTCTGCTGCTTCTTTTATGGAGCTTTGTGGGCGAATTCGCCGGCGTGGACAATGCTGTTTATGCCCAGTCCAAAGATGACCTGAAAGACGAACGGGTTGCATTAAAAGCTGCTGAAAAGGTAGATAAAGAGATAGCGAAATACGAGAAATCCTCGGATAAGCAACGTCGATCTGCTGCTAAATCTGCAGCTAAAAACGGTAATGGACAGGCGCTGGCGGCGGCTGTCCAAGATTTTTCCTTGCGTAACTTTATTAGAGGCGGATTATCAACAGGTAACCTGATTCAGGTGCCTTATGTAACCAATGTCAACGTGTCTGCCGGCTATTGGGGAAGCACAATTTCTCCAAGCCGGATTACCTGGCCCAAAGGCTCTGGTGTTGAGTATGGCCACACGATGAGTTTTATCGTGGGTGCAGAGGTTGTAAATGATGACGGCGACTCGCTCAAAATTTTGTCTGAAAGTTATAACCGCAGTGGGGGAGATTCACATCCTTCTGGCAGTCACAAATTTCAGTTTTCTGCGGTACCTGGATACTACAACATGAACGGTGATCCGGGTACTACAAACCGGTTAAATAATAACGTTGACGACCGGCAGAGATTGTCAGATGCCGGCTACTATTTCATTGGCGGACTCAACGAAGATGTCAACCAGAATAATGTACTGGACCCTGGCGAAGACCTGAATAATAATGACCGGCTTGATGTGGAGCTTGTCAATCAAATTGAATACACCTCGCAGTCGAATCTGGCGCAGACCTGGCCGGAATTTTGGCCGCCGGGATCTTATGTGGGGGATACCCGCCCGGATTGTTCGTTTAATCTGGGTACTGCCTGTAATCCCGAGCCAGGTGTAAGAGCCGGCCGGTGGAATGGAGCATTTGGTTCTTTTGTGCGCAGCGATCAGGAGTCTTATTACCTTGCTGATGACCGGGACAACGATGAGTTTCCTTACTATCCGTATCTGGATCCCGCGACGGGGCAGCCAGACCGTCGCTCCTGGGCCGACGGGGGCCGTAGAGGGCTGGGTATTGAAGTGAAAGTACGTCAGTATCAGTGGGCGAGTATCCTTGCTGAGGATATTTTCATCGCTACATTTGATGTTGAAAATACCAGTCGTAAAGATATCGACAAATCCATCATTTCAATGATTGTGGATTATGATATTGCCGGCCAGACGGGTGATAATCAAGCGCTATTTGATACACAGGACGACATTACGTACCAGTGGATCAAGCGAGATCTTGTGATTAATGGATTTAAAGTGGGTTATGCCGGCGTTGGATTTCTCGAAAGCCCTGGTATTGCAGACGATGGCGTCGATAACGATGACGATCAACTGACCGATGAAAGCCGCGAAAACGGTATCGATGATGATGGCGATTGGCGCCCTTGGGTTGACGTAAATGGCAATGGCATCTACGATAATGAAGACCTGAATAACAACTTCATTCTGGATAATGGAGAAGATATCGATGGAGATCAGAAGCTGACGATTGAGCCGCTGAATGATGACACCGGTTCTGACGGCCTGGGACCTGAAAATGAAGATTATCCAGGACCAGACCCCGATGGTAGTGAAGCCAATGGCGTACCTGATCCCGGTGCGCCCAACTCTGAGTTTACAGACAACGACGAGATCGATCAGATTGGACTGACCAACATGGTCATCCGCACGCCAAGTGATTTTGATCGTGATCTTGATGATGACCCGCTATTCTGGGCTGATTACATTCAGCCAGTAGACGAACGTGATTTTATTATCCCGACAGAAACGGCAGACGTTATTTATGCGTACAGCTCGGGGTTTTCCCAGATCGATCGCGGGTTATCGCAACGGTTCTCGCTGGCGTATTTCTGTGGCAATGACTTCCAGGATATGCTGCGCAACAAGCGTACAATGCAGAACATCTATGATTCGGATTATAACTTTGCTCGTCCGCCTCGGACACCGTTCTTAACAGCGGTACCGGGCAATAAAAAAGTGACACTTGTTTGGGACCAAAGCGCAGAAAGCTCTCGCGATCCGATTTATGGTTTTGACTTTGAGATGTACAAAGTTTACCGCAGTACAGACCCTGAGTTTAACGATATCAAGACCATTACGGACGCGTTTGGCAATCCATTGCTTTGGGAGCCATTGATTAGTCCAAGTGGCGACCGCGTTCAGTTTGATATAAAGAATGGTCTTTCCGGCGCGCATCCTGTACCCATCGGCGCATTTGGCGTCAGTTATGACATGGGCTCAGATTCTGGTCTCGAATACAGCTACGTTGATTCAACCGTGGATAACGGTAGAACCTACTATTATGCGGTAGTCTCGGTGGATCAAGGTTATCATGGATCGTTCTTCTCAGATGGGATCTCCCAGTTTGATGCGCTGGCTGAAATAACGCCTACCGAGAGCTCGAAAATTATTGAAGTGGATGCATTTGACCGGCCTGTAAATGTAGACCGAAATGCTGCCATCGTTGTGCCACAGCCGGCTGCGCTGGGCTATGAAGAGCCGAAGTTAGCAGAGGGTGGTATTCAACGAACGGGGGGGATATCAACCGGCCGGCTGGACGTAGAATTCTTGATTCCTGACGAAGCAAACAGCAAGGGCTATCAATACGAGTTTACTTTTACGGATGATAACTCCTATGCCGAACTAGACCCGGTCCTGCTGAAAAACGGACTCACAACCGGCTTTGCATTGCGCAATACCACAACCGGTGATACGCTCATCAAAAGCCCCCCTGACTTACGAGGTGCTGAGCTATTCGAGGATGGTATTCTGAATGCAAATACCTACGATGGGATGAAGTTTACGCTTACTGCACCTAGCGTGCCTGAACCCAAAACGCTGAGATGGCTCAATAACGCGAATAGTGAGCGGGGCTCGGGTGTCCCTCGGACATCGATCACTGTGGGGACGCCTGATGATAATATCGCGGTGCCTCTGGATTATGAAATTCGGGTTTCTGAGGTAGGCGTAGATACATCAAATTCATTGAGCCCGCGCAATAGGCTGGTAACAAATTTTGGTCTTTGGGATGTATCAGATTTGAATAATCCGAAGCGGATTCCTTTTCAAATGACTGAATCGCCGATTGTACCGGGCGACGATACTCCCGGGGTCTTGTCTCCCGGCGATGTCATTAACGCGCGTATCAATGGCGTAGTCCTTGGAAGCTATACCTTCTACTCGCAGTCGACCTGGCAATTTACGGTGGGCGTTACCACCGGCGCGCAGGATGTCATCAACGGTGCATTTGTAGAAGCCAATGCGTTATACGACTCCCTGGCAGTTCATAACGTGCGTGGTATGGAATTGAGGCCTTATGCTGCAGACATTGAGACGACAGAGCTTTTTGCGTTTTATACCGAAGTAAACGGCTGGTATGAAAGCACGCTGGATTCATTAATGAATGTAGCCGGCGTGCGCGAGGTGGTGCAACTCATATCGCCGCCGTCAACGCAACTGGCGCGCTTCGCATCCATCGCCAGAAATGAAATCCCGGAAGATGGAGATATCTTCCTCTTTGAAACAGACAAGCCCTTCACGCGAGATGATGTCATCCAGTTTGCAGTCGAAGGGAATGTGATGAATCAGGCGCTTCCGGAGAGCGCGTTGGACAATATTTATGTAGTGCCAGATCCGTATGTCGCTGTGAACTCTCTCGAGCCGAGAAATATACTACTTTCTGGTCGTGGAGAGCGCCGCATAGATTTTCGAAACCTGCCGCAAGAATGCACCATCAAAATCTTTACGATGAGTGGCCGGCAAGTGAAGGTCCTGCATCATAGTTCGGCGCAAGAAGGAAGCATCGAGAGTTGGAATCTGCAGTCAGATGATGGCCTTGATGTATCGTTTGGGGTATACATATATCATGTAGAAGCCCCGGGTATTGGAGAAAAAATTGGCCGCTTTGCCATTATCAAATAAACGGATAGAGTTTAAGTTCATGGCCGACTCACAAACCTCAGTGTTCATGCTTCAACCATTAGCCGGGCGCTATACCCGTGCCTGCTTGCTCGTTGCCTGTTTTTTGATAGGCACGATGACCGTACCTGTTGCTGCGCAAGACTTTGTGACCGATGTTTCTAACAACGGTACAGTTGCTGCAGCCTTTCTTGAGATTGGTGTAGGAGCGCGCTCTGAAGCAATGGGCGGTGCATATACCGCTCAGGCCGGCAACGCAGAAATGATCTACTGGAATGCAGCCGGCCTCGCATTTCTTGATGGCGTTTCAACATCTTTTACCCACACCGAGTGGCTTGCCAGTACAACGTTCGACTTTTTCAGTATTGCCGCACCGCTACCGTTTTTTAATGCAGTGGTTGGGGCCAGCTTTACCACGCTTGCGGTTCCAGATCAACCTGTGCGCACGGTTGAAGCGCCGGAAGGCACCGGCGAGTTTTACAATGCCCGGGACTTTGCCGTAAGTTTCTCGCTCTCAGCCAGACTCATTCCTACGTTTTCTTTCGGCCTTACAGGTAAGATTGTAAACCAACGTATCTGGACTGAGCAGGGGAGTCAGTTTGCTCTTGATGCCGGCGTGTATTACCAAACGCCGCTTTCGGGACTGGCCATTGGCGCCAGTATTTCTAACTTTGGGTCGGATCTCAGCCTGACTGGTAAAAATCTGAACGATATCATCGACCCGGACCCGACCAACAGAGGTATTGAAAATATTCCTGTCGAATACAAGACAGATACGGCGCCTTTACCACAAATATTCAGGTTTGGGCTGTCCTACACAACCCCATTGCCTGGAAGAGGAGCACTTGTGACATCTGTAGATCTCATGCATCCCACTGGATCTACAGAGAGCATGAATATGGGCATCGAGTATGGTTTTAATGATATGTTTTTTCTCCGTGCCGGCTACCTTAATCGCTTTGAACGCGATTCTGTGAATGGACTCACACTCGGAGGAGGATTAAAATATACCATGAAAGACCGTAGCGATTTTGTCTTTGATTATGCTTACTCTGATTGGGGCATTCTCGAAACGGTCCATCGCATAAGTGTTGGAGTCTATCTCTAATACGCTATTGTTTTTTCGCTATCAACCTATCTACTCATCACTTTTTTACCCTAACCTCGGTTTAGTTATGAAACTAACGTACAAAATTGCATGCTGCATGATGTGCTGTCTCCTGTTTGCAGGATCAGCATTTGCGCAACAAAAGCGATCAGCAGCTGAGAACAGTGCACTCAAAGCCAGATATGGCGCTAATTATGAGGAAATTGTCCAAAAACATGGGCAAGATCCTGAGATGCTTCAGCAGGCTGCAGCCAAACATGTTGAAGCGCAGAACATGCGTCCTTTCTTTTACTCGCGTGATCTGGATTCACCCTACGTTGTGAGAGGTGAAGCTGAGCCCAATGATTTCTTTGATACAGCTGATGAAATCAATGACGTGCTTGCTACAGCCGGCTGGCGTGGAGATGGTGAATTTACTGGAGGTCTTATTATGGGGACCTTTTCGGGGGCAGATTTTGATGTCTACAAATTCACCGTAGATACAACCAAAATGTATTACTTCGGTGGTACACATTCCTTTTTGGGCGATGTGAACACCGATGATGGAGACCTTGGGGTTAACCTGAGTCTTTTTCATGAGTCGGATCTTGATACTACGTTTGTAGAAGGTTTTAATGGTATCGAGGGCAATGATCAGGTCAGTGGAGATATACAAGGAGAAACGACCAACCATCGTGCTGGCTCGGGAGATTTCCGGCTTACTGGATGGGTTTCTCCAATAGATCCAGCCACAGGCGCACAGCTCACCGGAGACTTTTATCTTTTCATCTACAACGGTGAAAGCGGCGGTGGGCATTCACCGATTGTTTCTCTAGGAAACGCCGGCACCTATCACCTGTCTGCCTATGCTGTAGATATGGAGCCGTTGGTTAACAAAGCTGAGCCAAATCAGACATTCCAGGAAGTGCTGACCAATTCAGATGCCGTTCTACCTGCGGACGGTGTTGTAAGAACATTTATGGCATTCAATCAGGATACCATCAAAGTGGTTAATGAAGGATTTGACGCACAGTTATATCCGTTGCAGTCTAATAGCACATTTCCACAGCTACTCGCTCAGGGCGACGAAGATGTAGACCATTTTCGGATCGATGACCTTGAAGCTGGTAATACGCTGGTGATTGAAACGATGCCTTATTTTGGCTGGTACCGCGATGAAGATGGCAGCATGGGGCCTGGTAACACAAGATGGA
>JBGCEN010000260.1:0-7464 GCA_045106435.1 Rhodothermales bacterium | reverse complement strand
TCCGAAGAAAACCTCTTTTCGGAGGCTGTCCGGTAGTGTTCGAGCCCAGGTAAGGTTCTTCGCGTTGCATCGAATTAAGCCACATGCTCCACCGCTTGTGCGGGCCCCCGTCAATTCCTTTGAGTTTCACTCTTGCGAGCGTACTCCCCAGGTGGGATGCTTAACGCGTTAGCTTAGACACTGCCGTATACACGGCAGCATCGAGCATCCATCGTTTACGGCGTGGACTACCAGGGTATCTAATCCTGTTTGCTCCCCACGCTTTCGTGCCTCAGTGTCAGTATCTGTCCAGTTACCCGCCTACGCCTCTGGTATTCCTCGTGATATCTACGCATTTCACCGCTACACCACGAATTCTAGTAACCTCTCCAGTACTCAAGAATGACAGTATCAATGGCAGTTCTACGGTTGAGCCGTAGGCTTTCACCACTGACTTGTCATTCCACCTACACACCCTTTACACCCAGTAAATCCGGACAACGCTTGCACCCTCCGTATTACCGCGGCTGCTGGCACGGAGTTAGCCGGTGCTTATTCATATGGTACCGTCAAATCCCGGCGACCGGGACCTTCTTCTCATATAAAAGGAGTTTACGCCCCATAGGGGTGTCTTCCTCCACGCGGCGTGGCTGCGTCAGGCTTTCGCCCATTGCGCAATATTCCTTACTGCTGCCTCCCGTAGGAGTCTGGCCCGTGTCTCAGTGCCAGTGTGGCTTATCATTCTCTCAGCTCAGCTACAGATCGTAGTCTTGGTAGGCCGTTACCCTACCAACAAACTAATCCGCCGCAGGCCCATCCCTGAGCACCGGAGTTTTCATCTCGAAAACATGCGTTTTCAAGACAATATGCGGTATTAGCCACAGTTTCCCATGGTTATCCCACTCTCAGGGGTAGGTTGCCTACGTGTTACTCACCCGTGCGCCACTCTCCACTCCAAGCAAGCTCGGAGCTTCTCGTTCGACTTGCATGTATTAAGCCCGCCGCCAGCGTTCGTCCTGAGCCAGGATCAAACTCTCCATTGTAAGAAAGTTTAAAATCGTGAGCTCGTTTTACTCGCTGAAATTACCCATCAAAATTGACAGGACTCGCTATGCTTCCATTATAATCAAAGAACTGCTGCAAACTCTTTCCCGATTCAGCCGAAGCCTTGTCCTGGGGCAGATTATCCGAATCGTAAAGCCGATTCAAAAGCTCTGCCAAGTTTCGCAGGGTATCATCAAACAACAAGTTGTTTATCTTGTTCCGCACCTTCTATCGTGAATTGTGAAGACAATGTCAAATCATCAACTCTTATAAGTTGTATATTGGATTGTCTTCCCTAATACTAAGGAATGATTCGGTTACAAGAAGTAGAAGAACAAAACAACTTAACAGGCTCCCTTTTTGCGGAGCGGTCGTCTGAAACCCTATTTGCCCTAGCAGGTTTCCAAACACGGAAAATATTTCCTACGATTGTCAAATCTTCATCTAATCACTAAGAAGAGCAATACCCATACCATGCAAACACCACTAAAAACGCCACTTGTCCTAAAAAAAGTATGGAGCGGCATTGTGTCCCTTGCTACAAATCAATTCTTTGCACTCGGCCTACTCGCCCTGATTCTGCTCGCCGGCGCCGGCTATCTTCTTGTTGACCGTGTTGTAATGCCTGCTTATGCCAGACATAATGTTTCAGTTACTGTCCCCGATGTAAAAGAATTGCCTATAGAAGAGGCCAAGATAAAACTTGAGGCGATGGATCTTCAAACAGAAGTTGAATCCGGACGATATAATCCAAGCTTGCCCAGAAATATTGTTGTCGACCAAAATCCACAGGCCGACATGTTTGTCAAACCAGGCCGGCGCGTTTATCTCACGATCAATACCGGATCCACACCTGAGGTTGCCGTTCCATCACTAGAAGGTATTAATAGGTCGGAAGCAGAAAACCGTCTTTTTGCAGCTGGACTAAAAGCGGAGATGCGAAGAGACTCTATCCCACACAGAAACCCGGACCTCGTTACTCGTCAGTATCCTGCAGCCGGCGCTGTTGTCGAAGAAGGATCCAGCGTAAGAATCTGGTATAGCACAGGACTAGGCAAAAACTATGTAACTGTCCCGTCTGTACGAGGCCTTAGTGCAAGAGAAGCAAAGCGACTTTTACTTTCGATGAAACTCCGCTCCTTAATCCTTGGCGCCGGCGACCACCCGGATCCCCTGGAATTAATAGTAAACAGTCAAAGCCACGCAGAAGGTACTCGCCTTAAAGAAGGATATGAGATTCGCCTGTTTGTAAAACCAGCAGAAGGGAGCGAAAACTAATCAGGAGGAGAGGTCACGACAAGAAGGCAAAAACCAACAACTATTCTTCTACATATACAGAGAAGTCTTCTTCGACCTCTACCTCTACGCGTTCCTTGTGCTTGGTCTTAATCACGCGCCCAACAAAATTTGGCTGGATTGGGTATTCCCGGTGCCCCCTGTCTATTAATACCACCAATTGGATTGACCTTGGCCGGCCACCTCTTACTATAGCGTCTAATGCAGCACGGGCAGTTCTTCCTGTAAATAGTACGTCGTCCACCAGGATAACGTCCCTATCGGTTACGTCTATACCGGACTCAATGTGCGTTCCCTGATTTTCGGACCAGTCCTGATCGTCACGAAAAGGGGTCACATCCAGGGTATGTACTCTGTGATCACATCCTTCCCGTGCGTTGATATGCGTCAACAATGCCTCAGCGATAGCCGCTCCGCCATTCCGAATCCCAAAAACTATCAGATTCTGCGCGCCACGGTTTACCTCTATGATTTCAAATGCCAGTCGCACGATGGTACGACGGATTCTTTCGGGGGATAGCATTAAGGATCTTGCCATGAATAACAGTTGTGTTTCTATTACTGAAACATGGCTTTTATACTTCCCCAGGTCCGCCTTATGGCAGTAGAAGTATAGTTTACTTGTTCTCTAGCCAACTGCTGGCGTGCACCATCGGTGTAGATTACCTCTAATCGATAATCAACTTGCTCACTGCTAGATTTAAAGATTTGTTCGTCTGTATAGAGATACGCCTTGTCAGGACCGTGGGGAGACAATGATTCGACTTTCACAAATTGACCATTGGTAAACCTTGTCATTCGCTGCAATTCATATTCACGAACATCAAGCTCTTCTTCAGTCTGCCACGATATCACAAGGTCTCCGCTCTCCTCACTTACTTTAAAAAAACTCATACGTACAGTTCCCTGACTGGAAAAACCAGCAAGCAAAAACACGATGAGTAATAATTGGAAGTACCGCTTCATAAGATGGGAAAATGTATACTACAGGTATAAGGTACGAGTGGAAAGATGTCAGAGCAAGTTTTAAAATCGATAGCTAGCTAAATTTCATATCAAGAAACATGCCTAGTTCTCCCTGTTAGGGCATGCATCTCGCCGGCAGTTTCCGTACAGATTTAACGAGTGGTGCTTGATATCAAACTTGAATATATCAGCGACCATTTCCTGGACACTTTGCAGCCGAGGGTCACAGAACTCGAACAATTCGTTGCAATCCATGCAGATTAGATGGTCGTGCTGGCGATAGCTAAACGCTCGCTCGTATTTAGATTGGTTTTTCCCAAACTGATGTCGAACAACAAGCTCACATTCCAGCAAAAGCTCCAGTGTATTATATACTGTTGCCCGGCTCACGCTTGCGCTGGCTTGTTTTAGACGTATATATAGCTCATCAGCATCAAAATGATCATCTGTTGCATACGCTTCTTCCAGAACAGCATAGCGCTCCGGCGTCTGTCGCTGATTACGCCGCTTCAGAAATCCGCTGAATTTCTCGCGCACTTCCTCCATTTGTTCTTGAGACAGGCTTACCATGCAGACAGTTAACCCTTTCGATTTTTAGTGGGTATGCGACAACTAGCTTGTAGAAATACACTTTCTCTACACCCTAGTTCCAACACTGTTTTCCCATGTGTTTTTAAAATCGGCCCATATTTCTTGATGTAAAACATCTTCTGACAATGCACCATCAAGGACAACGATTCTTTCTGGCTCTTCTCTCGCAATATTTTCGTATCCGGCAATCACGCGTTCAAAAAAAGCAGATCCTCCTTTTTCCATGCGATCGGCACTGGCGCCATTGGCACGTTCCAGCCTACGCGCAACCGAAGTTTCAATAGAAACCTGTAATAGATACGTGCGTGCCGGCTTGAGCCCCCCCGTCACACGTTGTTGAAAATCCATTAACCAGCTTTCGTCTTCGAGTTTTCGGCCGGCGCCCTGGTAAGCAATGGTGGAATCAAAGAACCGATCACAAATAACTACTTCGCCAGCTTCTAAACATGGCTTAATTTCTTTAGACACCAACTCGGCTCTTGCAGCAGAAAATAATAATAGCTCGGCAAAAGGATGAATATCATACGCCGGATCCAACAACAAAGAACGAATCTTTTCCGAAAGCCCTGAGCCGCCAGGCTCCCTAAAAACACGCACACCCAACCCCTCAGCCTTAATCCTTGCTGTCAATAAACCTATTTGTGTACTCTTCCCGCTCCCATCTATACCCTCAAAACTTACAAACATATGCTAAGTTATTTCTATAAACTTTCTGATGTTTTCCGAAACGGCTTGCTTCAAAGACGATAATTATAGGTAGGCCGATGAATAATAGATTGTATATCGACACTTAATCCCGTTATGAATCCGTCGATAACCACAGTAGATGAGAAAGAATGGACGTCTATAATGCTTTCAAATTATAACGCCATACCAGACCATCTTCTGCTACGCCTTACTTGGTAAACCTGGTCCTACTTACTGCGTAAGATAAAGATATTTACACCAGGTGTACTCTTACCTAATTCGCTCTATTCGTGTTGCAGGAAAACATTGAGGTGTCTCCTTACCTTCTAAACTGTTTGCAAATACATTTTGCGGCGGTTATACTGTAAGTAAAGAACCTTTCGGATCCTACATTATAATAAAGGTTTTGACCTTATATATAGTAGGTTCATTTTTGCAGCCTCCGAGCGAATCATCCAATTGCGCCAGATGAGCATGTTCGACTTCGGATTTGACGACCTCGAAGATTCCGCTGATAAATCACGTCTTAGCAAGCTCGTTAAATCATACGAGCGAGATGGCAAAGCTGCCTATTTCGATTCTGATGCTCTAGAAGATATAGCTACCTTCTATTTTGAGCACGGTCGTTTTGAGGATGCGCTAGGCGTAGTTGACAGAATCCTGGAAACCCAACCATACTCTTCTGATGGTTGGATGCGCCGTGGTATACTGCTCAACAACCTCGGCCGGCATCACGAAGCCATGAAGGCTTACGAAAAAGCCCTGTCTCTCAATCCTACGGATCCCGAAACCATGATCAATCTTGGGATCACCCTCGATGGTCTTGGCAGGGGAGAAGAAGCGCTCGTTTATTTTAATGCAGCCCTGGAGATAGATCCACTCAATGAAGAAGCTCTGTTTCATCGCGGTGTAGCCTTTGAACGCAACGAATTGCTGGAGAAAGCAATCGAATCTTTTGAGATGTGCGTTGAAATGAATCCAGAGCACCCGGAAGTATGGTATGAATTAGGCTACTGCTACGACCGGCGCGGACAAGACGAAAAGAGTCTGAACTGCTACAACCAGCACATCGACAACGACCCTTATTCTTACGATGCCTGGTACAACCGCGGAATTGTCCTCAACAGAATGGGGCAATTCAAAGAGGCTGTTGATTCATACGATATGGCCCTGGCCATTCACGAAGGATTTGCTTCAGCTCATTATAACCGGGGCAATGCTCTTGCAAACCTGGGAGACCTGAAACGTGCCATCGAGAGCTACAACAGTGTTGTAGAGCTGGAAGACGGCGACGCCGCAACGTACTATAATATCGCCCTGGCGCACGAAGAACTGGAAGAATACGAAAACGCCATTAAATACTTCAGACTGGCTCTTGACCAGGACGAAAAGTATACAGAAGCGTGGTATGGGCTCGGTTGCTGCTATGATGCACTTGAAAGATTTATAGAAGCACTGGAATTTTTCAACCGTGCAGTGAAACTATGCCCGGATTCAGCCGAACTCTGGTATGCCAAGGCTGATTGTGAATACAACGCCGGCATGCTCGAAGAATCACTGGAATCATATCATGCAGTTGTTTTGCTAGATACCATGAACCGCGAAGCGTGGATGGACTACGGCGAAACATTGTTCGAAGGCAAAAGACTCGAAGATTCGCTGCAAGCGTTTGGCAAAGCACAAAGCCTCTCGCCGAAACACCCAGCGTCTTATTTCCAGCAGGTTAAGGTTTTCATCGCACTTGATCGTTTTGACGAAGGCGTAAGCTCTCTCAAAAAGGCGCTTGAGCTTGATCCTGACAAAAAAGAGTCACTGGATATACACTACCCTGAATTGCATCAAAACTCCTCGCTCCGCCAACAACTTGGTCTCTGATCGTTCCAGGGATCGTTTCGGGACCTATTTTCAGGAATCCATTTCATTTTACAAAACCGCCCTGGCGTTTTCCTCATTTCTATACACTGGAAACAAGAAGCCTTTTTTACAAGAAGCTTCTTTTTTTCTGGCGCACTACTAAAACAGCAACCTATTACCCCTTGTTTTAGCTATTCCTTTGTTTCGCATACATTCTTCAACGATATGACTGTGCTTAGTATCACGGGATAAGTTATCCTGAAATGCTACTCCAAAGATTAACAGCTACGCGACCCTGTCCTTACAGGCACTATAATAGATGAACGGCACAAATTCCAAGGCTCAACCAAGCACTCTTTTTACCAATTACCTGAAAGGCTTTTTGATGGGTGCCGCCGATATAATTCCCGGCGTAAGCGGCGGCACAATGGCGCTCATCGTTGGTATTTACGAACGACTTATCGATGCAATAGCGCAAATCTTCAATCTTGCTTTTTCTATCGTTCGATTTCGCTTTGAAGAGTCAAAAAAAATATACAAAGAGACAGAGTGGTCTTTAATCATTCCTCTTGGCATCGGTATTCTGTCTGCTATTTTCTTATTGGCCCATATCATCAATCATTTTCTAACCACCTACCCAATTGAGTGTCGGGGATTATTCTTTGGTTTGATTACCGCCTCGGTTGCTATTCCATGGCTCAGAGCTACGGATCGCGGCCCTTCAAAATTCCTTATCGCGGCACTTACCTGTGCATTTGCCTTTTTCAGTTCCGGCCTGGCACCACAAGTAATTCCAAACCCATCGGCCCTACAAATTTTTGGTGCCGCCGCCATTGCCATATGCGCAATGATTCTTCCAGGAGTGAGCGGCTCTTTCCTTTTGCTGGTAATGGGACTTTATGCGCCGACTACTGAAGCCATTAAATCGCTGGACTTTGGGTATATCGCTATCTTTGGCGCCGGTGCCGTTGTAGGAATGGGTGCATTTTCTCGCTTTCTCAAATGGCTATTGGCCAATCATCACGATAGCACCATGGCTGCCCTGGT
>JBGCEN010000259.1:0-7540 GCA_045106435.1 Rhodothermales bacterium | reverse complement strand
AATTGGAATCAACGCACGTTTGCGCAAAGACTCTTCCATCTTGATTTCAGGCTGTTCATGCTTCAGGCAAAGGTACAGTTTCTCGAGCGTATTTAAACGCATGTGCGGACATTCATTACAAGCACATCCATTATCAGGCGGTGCTGCGAGGAATGTTTTTGAAGGGTTTTGCTTTTGCATTTGATGCAAAATGCCAACTTCCGTTGCCACAATAAAAGTGTCAACCGGACTCTCGGTCGCGTGCCGCAGAATTGCCGACGTGGAGCCAATAAAATCTGCATGTCTGAGGACTGCCTCTTCACATTCGGGATGCGCCAGTACTTCTGCTTCCCGGTGGCGCATTTTTAGCTGAACCAGTTTTTGCTCGCTAAAGACTTCGTGCACGATACACACACCCTGCCAGATAACCATATCCCTGCCTGTTTCCTTGGCAAGATATCTACCCAGATTTTTGTCCGGCGCAAAAATGATGGGCTGATCTTCAGGAATCTGTCGAATGATATGCTCCGCATTGGAGGAAGTGACGATAATATCACTTAGCGCTTTCACTGCAGCTGAACAGTTAATGTATGAAACAACTGTATGGCCTGGATGCGCTTGAATAAATGCTTCAAAGGCGTCCGGAGGGCAGGAATCTGCTAAAGAGCAGCCGGCATTTAAATCCGGAAGAATCACTTTCTTCGACGGATTCACGATAATAGCCGTCTCCGCCATAAAATGGACGCCGGCAAATACGATAATGTCTGCGTCGGTTTTCGCGGCCTGTCGGGCCAACCCAAGCGAATCACCAATATAATCCGCTATATCCTGAATCTCTGCTTCCTGGTAGTAATGCGCCAGGATAATCGCGTTTTTTTCTTTTTTGATTTTTTCGATCTCATCGACTATATCCAAAGAATAATCAATTTCTTCAGCGACATATCCTGCTGTAAGATCTAGTAGCATTGTTTCACTCATAAAGGCGCCCTATGGTCTGCGGCTGTGAGCGGCCAGTATTACTTTTGGGTGGTTTATACGGGTTGTATTGCGGGCCGGCTTAATCTTATTCTTTGATCTGGCCCTCTTCTATCGTAAGCACACGATCAGCCATTTTTGCAAAGCTTGGATTGTGGGTAACAATGACAAAAGTCTGCTGAAATGTACGACTCAGACGTATAAGTTCATGGTGCAGCGATTCCGCTGTTTTCACATCAAGGTTTCCAGTAGGCTCATCCGCCAATATCAATCCAGGCTCATTCATTAATGCGCGTGCAACGGCAACGCGTTGCTTCTCCCCTCCCGACATTTGTCCCGGCCGGTGGTTTATGCGTTCCTTGAGCCCCAGTAATTCCAGCAAACTTGCAGCCCTGTCCTGGACTTGATCCAGTGACTTGTTCTGGATTAATGAAGGCATCGCGACATTCTCCAGCGCCGTGAATTCAGGCAACAAATGGTGAAACTGAAAAACAAACCCGATAGACCTGTTTCTGAATCGGGCCAGGGCTTCATCGTCTTTCAGGTAGATGTCTTCTCCATCGAAGCGCACTGTGCCCTCGGATGGGCGGTCGAGTGCGCCGAGCATATGCAGCAGTGTACTTTTGCCGGCGCCACTTTCCCCCACAACAGCAACAACCTCGCCTTTGTCTACCGAAAACGACATGCCTCGCAACACCTCCAGCGTTCCGCCATCACCGGCCTTATAGACTTTCCGCAGATTTTCTACTGCAAGCAATTGCGACATATTGTACGGCTTCAGGTTTTCAAGCTTAATGGAGTGCGTTTAAGGCGGCGCGTCTCAAACACAAGATGAAGGATTGGTCTAATAAAACATTTCGGTAGTCGGACAGACAAGTATTAACAGAAAGGGTTTGACGGGAAGATGGCATGGCGGGAGGATTCTGTTATTTCCCCCTTGCTTTCACCCTAAATATCTTACCCACAGCATCTTTCCCCACAACACTTGTTTGTTACTGTACGAAATACAAACAATTTCAAAAGATGGTGTACTTGTCATTCTGAACGAAGTGAAGAATCTGTCTAAAACACATTGTTTGAAGCATATTTCAGGTCTCACTTCGAACAGTTCACCCAATCACATTGAGTGCAGGCTCCTCATTTTGTTCAGGATAACACCTCTTGTTTTAATTTGATCATACTTCGCATAGATCCTTCACTTCGCTCAGGATACGGCTTTTCTGAATATATTCAGAAAAGCCTAGTTTCGTTCAATTTCGTATTTACTCATCTTGTTATACAGATGAGAGCGCTGAATGCCAATTGCTTCGGCTGTCCGGCTGATATTCCAGTCAAACTGATCCAGCTTGTGCTGAATAAACAGTTTTTCTGCCTGGTCACGAAAATCGCTGAACGCTTCGTATTGGTCTACCAATCCAGTAATCGAACCAGAAGCATTACCATTGGGCTGAACAAACCGATCTACATCACGCACTTCTACCTGTTCTCCTTCACTTAGAATAAGTAATCGTTCCACCACATTATGTAACTCACGGACATTTCCCCGCCAATCATAATGTGCCAGACGTTCTAGCGCTGCTTCAGTAAAAGATTTACCCTGTAATCCATTGCGAATAGATAACTGCTCACAAAACTGTTTTGCAATCTTGGAAATATCTTCGCGGCGCTCTCTCAAAGGTGGAACGTGTACAAGAATTACGCTGAGCCGGTGGTAGAGGTCTTCGCGAAATTCGTTTTCTTCGATCTGGTTCAGCAAGTTCTTGTTGGTTGCTGCAACCACACGCACATCAACAGGAATACTTCTGTCACCACCTACACGACTGATTCTGCTTTCCTGCAGCGCACGCAACACTTTGGCTTGAGCTGAAAGGCTCATATCCCCTATCTCATCCAGAAACAAGGTACCGCCGTTGGCCTGCTCAAATTTCCCTATCCGCTGCTTGGTTGCTCCCGTGAAGGATCCTTTTTCGTGGCCAAACAGCTCACTTTCTATCAACTCACTCGGAATCGCAGCGCAATTTACTTCAACCATAGGTCCATCTTTTCTGCCAGAAAGATGATGGACCCATTTAGCAACCAGTTCTTTACCTGTACCGGGCTCTCCCGTGATCAGAACACGCGCCTCGGTTGGCGCAACGCGCTTAATGGTATCTTTGATGCGGTTGATTGCGTTACTATCGCCGATAATTGGCGTAAGTTTTTTCTCACGCTGCTCGACGATTGCCTGCCGCATCCGCTTGTTTTCGACCTGCAAGGATGCGCGATCCATTGCATTGCGCAGGGTAACAAGCAACCGGTTTAGATCAGGGGGCTTCTCAATGAAATCAAACGCGCCAAGCTTGGTGGCCTCAATGGCGGTTTCGAGATTTCCGTGTCCGGATATCATGACAACAGGCAACTCGGGCATGTCATCATAAAGCACCTGCAAGACTTCCAGTCCGTCTCGCTTTGGCATTTTCACATCAAGCAGAACAAGATCATATGCATTTGCCTTAACCTTGGCAAGGGCATCGTCACCATCTACCGCTTCGTCTACATCATAAGATTCGTATTCCAGGATTTCCCGAAGGGTACGTCGAATACTGGCTTCGTCGTCAACAACCAGAATATTCGCAGCTGCCATAAAATTTGGATCGTTTAAATTAAATCAAAATTATGCGGGCGGCAGATTTACCCCTTTTCCTTCAAATTAACACGTGCCATGAGCATGTCTACTTCACTGGCCTGCGCTGAATCAGGGAAATCATCTTTAATCAGTTTGTATACTGCACGTGCTGCTTTGAAATCGCCGGCCATTTCGTAGTTACGTCCCGCGTTTTGCAGGTAGCGCCCCGAAGTAAAGTCGCTCGCGTAAACAAGCGCGGCTTCTCTGTAGCGATCGGCAGCTTCAGCATATTTGCCAAGGCTTTCTAAAACAGCTGCTTCACCAGCATAAGCGCCGGCTCCTAAAGCATCATCGTCGTTATCAAACTGCTGAAAGTATTTCAGCGCAGATTCTTTATCGTCTAATTTGTAATAGGCATCTGCCGCATAATACAAGGCCAGGTTGCCTGCTTTTGTAGAACTGAAATTATCAGCAACATCCAGCAAACCTTTTACGCCATCAGCGCCATCGAGCGCGCCCTGCCAATCACTTTTTTCAAAGAGACGAACAGCACCCGCCAAAGCATCCTGCGCCTGGTCTTCCTGTCTGTCTTTGAAAATGCCATACCCAAATCCCATGATGACCAGAAGTGCAAGGCCTCCAAGGATGCCAAAGACAAGACCACGATTATCTTCAAAAAAGTCTAAAAACTGCGTATAGAAGGTTACAACCTTGTCTTCTCTTAGCTCATGACGACGGTTTGTGCGCTTCGGTGCTTTGTAGGTGGACATGTTAAATAGTCAAAAGTAAGTGTGCGAAAATTCTGAATTGTGTCCTGCTGTAGTGACACTTATGCGTCCAATATTAGACACATTGACTGAAAAATGTGCCCTCAAATGGCTATTCTTTTTTTTACAGGAGCCATATTACGCACATAAGCCCCAAGATATCCCATATTCACCTGAGCTTCTTTTAAAAATTATACAAGCGTCTCGAATTGGGCGTTTCGCAGCTAATTTATCCCCAGTATTTCTTGTGTAAGATGCCGTCACGGCCGGCACGTTGCTGCGTAATTTCATTGAAAAGCTAAAATTAAAAGGGTATTAGTCATCATCAGTTCATTTAATTTAACGCAAAGAACTCTTTTCTGAGTTGTGCTTAGAAGCCTGCTCTCCAACAACAAAACGAAAGAAGAACAACAGACTATGGCCATTAAGCTTGGAATCAACGGATTTGGACGTATTGGTCGCCTTGTTTTGCGCTCCATCCTTGCTCGTAACTCAAACGAATTTGACGTCGTTGGCATCAATGATTTAACAGATGCCTCTACCCTCGCCCACCTGTTCAAATATGATTCTGTGCATGGCGTTTACCCAGGCGATGTGAAAGTGGATGGTGATTCACTGAAAATCGAAGGAGATCGTTTCCGCGTATTCAGCGAACGGAATCCAGAAGATATTCCCTGGGGAGAACTCGGTTGTGATCTTGTAATCGAATCAACGGGTATTTTCAGATCTCAGGAAGCAGCTTCCAAGCATATCACTGCAGGAGCTAAAAAAGTAATCATTTCTGCGCCGGCCAAAGGCACCGTAGACGCCACCGTTGTACTCGGTGTGAATGATGAAATCCTGACGGGCAACGAAAAAGTAATTTCTAACGCCAGCTGTACAACAAACTGCTTGTCTCCTATGGTTAAGGTCCTTGACGATGCCTTTGGCGTCAAAAGAGGCCTCATGACTACCATTCATGGCTATACAGCTGACCAAAGACTACAAGACGCTCCACACGCTGACCTCCGTCGTGCGCGTGCAGCAGCACTCAACATCATTCCTACAACAACTGGCGCAGCAGTAGCTGTTGGTCTTGTATTGCCGCACCTCGCCGGCAAACTGGATGGTTTCGCACTTCGCGTTCCTGTGCCAGACGGGTCTATCACAGACTTCACTGCTGAAGTAGGTAAAGAAACCACAGCCGAAGAAGTGAATGCACTGTTCAAGAAAGCTGCAGAAGGAAGAATGAAAGGTGTACTTCAATACAGCGAAGATGCCATTGTATCCAGCGATATCGTGGGCAACCCTCATTCATGTATCTTTGATGCACCACTAACCATGGTTTCCGGCAAAATGATCAAGATTGTCGGCTGGTACGATAACGAGTGGGGCTACTCAAATCGTGCTGTTGACGTAGCATCAAAGCTTATGTCGCTTTAACCTCATCTCAATGAAAGTTCTGTAGAACCTTCATGATGAAAAAGGAGCTTAGCATACTTAAATTGTGAGCGCGAGACATCAATTGTTTCGCGCTCACAAGTTTTTTAATCCCTTGCGACTTCTTTTTAATAGTATACTTACTTAACTTTTTCGTATCGTCTGGCCGAGCGTATACTTTTTTTGCCTCTACAATATTTGTAATACACCGATACTCTCCGTATTACAATACACCAGATGCGTGGCCCTGCCCGTGTATTCCTCCTGACGCGCAGGCCATTTTAGTAATTGCACTTGCAAAGCAAACATGAGTTATTATACACCTTCTGACCTGGATGTTGATGGAAAGCGCGTGCTTATTCGTGTCGACTTCAATGTACCATTACGGGAAGACGACGCGGGTGCCCGCAAAGTCGTTGATGACACGCGTATTCGGGCTGCGATTCCAACCATCCAATCGGTTATCGAGCGGAATGGAAAAGCAATCCTCATGAGTCATCTTGGCCGGCCCAAAGGCGTACCGAATCAGGCCTTTAGCCTGTCCCCCGTCGCACTCAAGCTTGAAGAGATCCTGGGCAAACGTGTTCGCTTTGCATCTCATCTTTCTGGAGATGCAGTCCGTGAGGTGATAGACAGAATGCCAAGCGGTAGTGTAATTCTCCTGGAAAACACAAGATTTTACCCGGGCGAAAAGAAGAACGAAGATGAACTGGCTGAAGAAATCGCCTCGTTGGGAGATTTATATATCAATGATGCTTTTGGCTCCGCTCACCGCGCCCATGCATCTACTTCAGGCGTAACGAAGTTTGTACCCACCGCCGCTATGGGTTTCTTGTTGGAAAGAGAGGTAAACTACCTTTCCAAGTTACTCAATGATGCTGAGCGCCCGTTTGTTGGCATTATTGGCGGTGCAAAAGTATCTGACAAAATTGGCGTTATTGAGTCACTCCTCGAAAAAGTTGACAAGCTCCTGATTGGAGGAGCCATGAGTTATACTTTTCTAAAAGCGCTTGGCCATAACATCGGGACGTCACTTTTTGAAGAGGACAAGCTTGCAGATGCAAAACTGCTGTTTGAACGCGCTGAGGGCAAAATACTGCTTCCTTCAGACCATATTGCCTCACCGGAATTTAACAACGATGCAGCCTTCAGTGTAGTGCAAGGAGACATTCCTGACGGCCTCATGGGGCTGGATATTGGCCCTGATTCTGCAGCGGCATATCGAGAAATATTACTGGAGGCGAAAACCATTGTATGGAACGGCCCCATGGGTGTGTTTGAAATGCCGAATTACGCCAAAGGGACGCTTTCAGTAGCACAGGCACTTGCTGATGCCACAGAAAAAGGCGCGATGACCGTTGTAGGCGGTGGTGATTCCGTTGCTGCGATCAAGCAGATGCGGTTTGAAGACAAGGTCAGCCACGTTTCCACAGGAGGCGGTGCGATGCTTGAGTTTTTGGAGGGCAAAGTGCTCCCGGGAATTGATGCCCTTTCTGAGAAAGCGTAGGTTTTCCAGCAATTAGACCTGGTTTTACCTGCATAGATTTTGCAGTACAGATTTTTATGGTAAACGAAAAGCATGTCCTTCCCTCGGGGACATGCTTTTTTATTTGAGTCACTGATGTAACGCGTTATTCAGTAGAGGCCGGTACTATATAAAGGCCTCGCTCCAGACTAAGACCTAATGGCTAAGCTCGACTTTGTCCTTTTGGACAAAGTCTCGAATATCGAACACCGATCAAGCAATGTCCAATTTTGAAGGGTTTTTAAGCGCTATCTCGATGTTAGACATACC
>JBGCEN010000258.1:0-22418 GCA_045106435.1 Rhodothermales bacterium | reverse complement strand
AAATCCTTACAACAATAATCAACCAGGCAACTCTGAATGTATCAACGGCTGGCGGGGCCTCTCCCCGCTTTCCTTCAACCCAAACTATGGTACAGCACCAGGGATTGCGCCAGAACTCCAACCCACTGTTGAATGGACGCATTCGGATGACTTGAGACAAATATATGGTGCAGAGGAAAATGGAAATGCGCGTCGCACCTGGGACAACGTGGGTGTGCAGTATGGCCTGTCTGCTTTGCATGATGGCCACATCTCGGAAGAAGAATTTCTGGACCTGAACGCAAGAATTGGCGGCTGGAAACAGACGGAAGAATTTGTACAGGAAGGCGCGCCTTATCTTGCAGAAGGCGAAGGGCTTGATGTGCATAGTGCGCGCAATATGAATCTCAGCCCCGAGGACGCAGGCGAGATGCCGGCAAAACGTACAAAAGGAGACCCGATTGCTGTAGCAGCAGCTTATGAGCACGGACTTGTATTTACGGGCCGGCTCGATATTCCGATCATCGACTGGCGTCATTACTTGGAAGATGAACTCGATATGCACAATGCCCATCAGTCATTTTCTTCGCGCCAACGGCTCCTAAACTATGATGACGATGCTTCCAATCAGGTTATCTGGTTTACGGATGTAGTAGAAGGATCAGCACATTTTGATCAAACACCGATGGCCTTCGAGGTCATAGACCAATGGATGAGCAACATCGCAGAGAACCCGCGTGCAGGAGTAGCAGCAAACAAGCCAGCGGATGCTGTTGATAGTTGCTTCGACAAAGAGGGCACATTGATGCACGCAGGCGATGGTGTATGGGATGGTATTCTGAACGATAAACCACAAGGCGCCTGTACCCAAAGCTTTGATATGTATGCGACCTCACGCATTGTGGCCGGCGCACCTATCACAGGCGATGTTTTTGCCTGCCATTTGCAGTCAGTAGAAAATGCCATAGCAAATGGACTGTATGGTACCTGGGAAGTAACGACTAATCAACAAGAACGTCTCAAAGAGATCTTCCCCGATGGGGTTTGTGATTACACAAAAGGTGACGCGAGCAGGCCCAAAGGGTCTTGAAGGCGAATTGCTTTAATTTATCTCTTGGAGACCTATTGGGTCTATAACATTCGATCGTTAAAAGATGTACACTGAAATACATACGCTTGAAGAATTACGTACGCACATCCACGAGCATGAATGCCTGGACTGTGTTGTGTGCCAGGATCTTGATCTACGAGGAGAAACGGCGATGCTTACCCGGTTTTCTGCTGACGGAGGCGCTTTCCTGGGGTGTGATTTTGAAGATGCGGCATTAACGCACATCATTAAAACAGGCGGACTCGTTTTCCCCAAACTGCCCAATATCCCGTACCGCCCCTATCGATCGTCTCTCTATACGATAGACGAATTGATGCAAGGATATAAGAAAGGAGAGCAGGACAGCTTTCAATTCAAGGCACTCGATTCCACCATCTATAATCATTTTGCCGGCTTCAAACAAACAGACGGCCCCCTTCCATTACTGGAGGCATTATCCCAGCGGCTACATGATCTGGCAATTGATGATGCGTTGCATGAATTGCTCCAGCAGCATCCAAAGATTGTAGCCATCATGGGCGGGCATCAAATGAAACGGAACGAGCCGGCGTATAGAGATGTCGCAATGATTGCACGAGGGCTCACAAAAGCCGGCTATTTTGTTGCAACTGGCGGAGGCCCCGGTGCAATGGAAGCAGGAAATCTTGGCGCCTGGATGTCTGGATATACCATTGAAGACCTGGACACGGCTATCAATATCCTTTCCTCAGAGATCGATTATAAGCTGATTAAATATCTTGACGCTGGATTCGAGGTAACGGAAAAGTATCCAAAAGGTAAAGAAAGCCTTGCCATTCCAACCTGGTTTTATGGACACGAGCCTACCAATCAGTTTGCAACCCATATCGCCAAATACTTCGCCAACAGCATTCGGGAAGACATTCTGCTCGCCATTGCGACATCAGGTGTGATATTTTCTCCGGGCAGCGCCGGCACCATACAGGAGGTGTTTATGGATGCGGCACAAAATCATTACGGCAGCTTCAAAGTTGTCAGCCCGATGGTCTTCTTTGGAAAACAGTTCTGGACCAAAGAAAATCCTGTGTATCCCTTACTGCAGCAGCTCTCTCAATCCAAGCAATATGGGAAGATGCTGAGTATCAGTGATTCACCTGAAGAGATCGTCGCATTTATCAAAGCCCATGCGCCCATTTTATATAAACATGCTTGAGTTCGAGCATTTAAATATTCCTAGCTTGATTAACCATTGCCATGTCTAGATCTCCTTTGATACGCAAAGCATTCATGCTTCAGGTATTGCCTGAGCATCATGCTGAATATGAAAGCCGGCACAACCCAATATGGAAGGAATTGGAGGATACACTTAAATCCCACGGCGTTCACAAATACTCCATTTTTTTGAATGAAGAAACCAGTCAGCTATTTGGTTACGCAGAAATTGAATCTGAAGCACAATGGCAGGCTATAGCAACAACAGAAATCTGTCAAAAATGGTGGGCACACATGAAGGATATTATGCCCACCAACCCAGACAACAGCCCGGTATCGCAGGAATTAAGGGAGGTGTTTTTTCTCGGTGAGTCGGTGAGTCGGTGAGTCGGTGAGTCGGTGAGTCGGTGAGTCGGTGAGTCGGTGAGTCGGTGAGTCGGTGAGTCGGTGAGTCAATTTATTTTGAGCATCTTGTTGGCACAAGCTTTACTGCAGGTTCTGATCATATTTTTTATACACCCTATTTTTATAAACCTGCTTAACCAACTCATTCCTGCATGTTACTTGTCTAAAAAACTATACCTTCGGGCAATAGACTAAATCTGGATGGGTTTCTTTCTGATTAGGCTTTAACAATATTCAGATCACACGCACTTCTACATACACCCTCTTACTTTTTTTCACCATAACAGAACCATTTTCAACATACTGATGTTGGATAAAACTCTGGTAAAGCCGATTGCTGTATGTCTTTCACATTTGCGTGCAGCCAATCTAAAGCATCGTTAGGCATGCAATCGGTAAAGAAATACCATTAGCACATCCTTTACCTTCTTCTCATGAGGGTTACTTATGCCAATCGAATGGGTAGGTGAGAGCCTTTCATCTGCATATACAACAGGCGACACACGACCGATAGATCCATCGGATCGTAGTCATTCTAATCGGGATAAACAGAAAAAAGGAGCCGATAAACAAGGTTCTTTCAGGAATCCCTATCGCCAATCCATTACGCGTTCAAATCAGCGTATTGAAAAAGCCGTATTTGCAAAAGAAATCATGCAAACGCGTGTACAGGCTGTTTTGCAAGATGAAGAGCTGTCCAAAATTCTTCAGTTAGTAGCTATACATGGAATCAATCATATTCCGGTTGTTGACAAGACCAACAAACTGATCGGGCTGGTATCCTATCGCAGCATTCTGGAGGCCATTTCAGAAAAACGCACGGTAGATTTAGTGACAGTTCCCGAAGTAATGGCAACCAAAATTCTGACAGCAACTGGAAATACCACGCTACACGAGTTATCTCGCGTTATGGTCATGGAAAACATTGAATGCGTGCCAATTGTGGACAACTCGCAAAAGCTCGCAGGATTAATCACCACGACCGAGATGATGCAATGCATCGTTAACCATTCCAAACTTAATGTCTGGATTTAGGGCAATCCTTGTAAATCACAAGCAATGGAGACCTGTTAACAATCTATAGAAACGGGCTAATTATCAGCATAACAATCAAACCGATTACCCCTACAATAGTGGATACCACCGTCCACGAACGTATGGTTTCTTTCTCTGTCATGCCGAAATAGCGATTCACCAGCCAGAATCCTGAGTCGTTTACGTGAGAAACGACCGAGGCGCCGGAAGCAATGGCTATTGTAACCGCTGCAATCATTGGCGCTGAGAAGTCACCCATTTCCAATACCGGCGCAATCAAGCCGGCTGCAGTTACCATAGAAACGGTAGCAGAACCCTGGGACAACCGAACCACCAGCGCAATCAAGAAGGCGAGCAATACGAGCGGAAGATTGGAAGCAGCCATCGCTTGTGCCATTGCCTCCCCTACTCCAGTTGCTATAAGTACCTTGCCAAATACGCCGCCGGCGCCTGTGACTAAAATGATCAAACCCACTGGCTCCATCGAACGCGTGGCAATTTGTTGAATCTCGTCTCTGGTATATCCCCGCAGCGTCCCCAGTGTATAAAAAGAAATGAGGGTTGCAATGATTAAAGCGATAAAGGGATGCCCGAAAAAACTAAGCCACTCCCTCAGCATAGACGTCTCTGGCAACTGAACCGTGGCAATCGTATTCGCAAGTATGAGTACAAGCGGGGCGAGGATGATTGTTATTACCAGACCAAAGGAAGGCAGTTCTTTGTCTTCGATAGATTTAGGCAGGCTGCGTTCCATGTACTCAGGTACATCAAGTATAATTTTCTTTGCGATATACTTGCCATAAACAACACCGCCAATGGCTGTAGCTGGTATGCCGGCGATCACACCGAATAGAATAACCCATCCGAGGTCTGCATTAAGAATACTTGCCACTGCAACCGGCCCTGGTGTTGGCGGGATAAATGCATGGGCAACGGCCATACCAGCAATCAAAGGTACGCCGTAATAAAGCAACGAGGTCTTTGTTCGTCTTGCCAAACTGTATACAAGTGGAATAAAAAGGATCAGTGCCACGTCGAAGAATACCGGCGTAGAAACGATGAGCCCCGTGATCCCCAGTCCCCATTGTGCTTTGTTTTCACCAAAACGTTTAAGCATGGTTTGGGCGATCCGCTCAGCCCCGCCGGATATTTGAAGCAATTCCCCAAACATTGCACCGATACCCACAACAATGGCAATGTAACCGAGCGTACTTCCCATACCATCTTGTATGGTCCCGGTAATCTCAGAAATCGGGATGCCACCGATAATAGCGACAAAAATACTGGACAGGAGCAGCGCAACAAATGCCTGTAGCCTGACGACAATAACAAGTATGAGGAGTATAGCGATACCGGCGACGGCCAGCGCTATGAGGGCAGCTGTAGACATATCAAGGGAGGATGGTGGGATTTAACAAATACACCACTCGGGCAAGAGGTGGCGTCTGCAGAAGAATAGCATCTGGCACACCACAAATCAAGCAGAAAATATAATATGCATGCTGAATACCTATTCAGGAATAGATACCCGAGCCCAATAAATCAACTATTTCAGGAACCATCTGCCCTGCCCATATTTTCAGCATATCAATATCTATTGGAACGATGTCCTTTAGTAAAAGCGCATCTTTAGAGCTTATCTCACTTCACCTTTTTTATTCGTCCTTTCCTATGACTCATCTACCGTCTGTAGCACAAAGGTTTATGCGCTATGTGCAGATCGACACGCAATCGAATCCAGCATCTGATACCGTCCCTTCGACGGAAAAACAGAAGGACCTTGGCCGGCTCCTGGTGGAAGAATTGAATGACATAGGCATTCAGGATGTGGCGATGAACGAAGCTGGTTACGTCTTTGCGACCTTGCCTGCCATGGGGAAAACGGGGATAAACGCCCCTATTCTGGGCTTATTGGCTCATATGGACACTTCACCAGATGAATCTGGCAAAAATGTCAAGCCTATTATTCATAGCAATTATGATGGCGGGGTCATTGCTTTACCCGGAGATCCATCGATCCGACTTAACCCGGAAACACAGCCGGCCCTTTTGGAGCATCTCGGTCATGACATCATCACAAGCGATGGCACAACACTTTTAGGGAGTGACGACAAAGCCGGCGTAGCGATTTTGATGCAGATGGCAGAAGACCTCGTTGCTGATACAGAAACAGAGCGCCCCAAAATACGCCTGTGCTTCACAGTTGATGAAGAAATTGGACGCGGCGTTGATCATTTAAGTCTGGAAGAACTTGGCGTAGACGTTGCCTACACAATCGATGGGAGTGGCGTTGGTAATTTTTTTACAGAGACATTCAACGCAGTTATGGCAACGCTGACGGTCAAGGGTGTGATGGTTCATCCGGGCTATGCAAAAGGCATTATGGTTAATGCAGTGCGCATTATGTGCGAAATCATTGCCGCTTTGCCGGCTGATCAGGCGCCCGAATCTACTGGAGATCGAGAGGGCTACATTCATCCTCACAATATTGGCGACGGAGATGCTTCTCGTATCGAAGCGACATTTATCCTCCGGGATTTTTCACCAGAAGGCATGGAGCGCAAGAAGCAGTATTTGTCTTCTCTTGTAGATTTTTATCAGGTAAAATACCCCAAGGCTGAGTTTAACCTGACCCTTGTTGATCAATACAAAAACATGCGGTCCTATATTGAAAACACAGATCCACGTGTGGTGTCGCTGGCGCATGTGGCTGCTTCTCAAATGGGAATCACACTTGAAGAACATGTGGTTCGTGGGGGTACAGATGGAGCAAGGCTCTCAGAGCTAGGCATCCCAACACCGAATGTCTTTAATGGGGGGTATGATTACCATAGTAAATTTGAATGGAATACCGTTCAAAATCTAGAAACATCTCTTATATATCTGAAACACCTCGTAAAGGTGTGGGGTAGAGAAATTTGACCAGTTCCGCCTGTAAAGACTTCAATGAGTAACGATAGTGTAATAGCTTATGCTAGATGCGGCGTAAGCTAGGAGTTTAATATGGGCCCTGTTTTTTTCATTAAGAATCTCTCAATATTTCCAAAGCGAATTCTTCTCACGTATTACTGAAGATAAATTCATTACATGTCGTCGAGTAAACAACGTATCTATGTAATTAGCTATGCATTTCTATAGATCATCTAAAGCGAAAAAACTAAAACTGGGATCACTTTTCCGGTCTGGGTGTTTTTTTTCTGTAATTATCTTGTACATCGTGGCATTATTTTCCTTAGTTTACTACTTCAAGTAGCCACTTGTACAGACTTTTCCCGGCGTACCTTCCGGGATTAGCATATGGTTACGTTTTCTTACGTTCCCTTTTTGACTACTGCTATTTCCCCCTAAAGCAATGCTCATCTACGGCTATCCTTCCGGACGTCAAGGACGTGAACAGCGACGTCAAAGAAGACGCAAGAGACGAATCAGCGAATTCAAGGCTTTTTTAGCCGCAGTTGGCCTCGTCATTACTACAGCATTGATGTATGGCGGTGCGTTTGCCCTTCTTTTTCTCGTTGCCAAATGGCTAGATTGGTAACACCAATTTCAGTCTTCGCACTTTAACCCAACGGCTTCTCTCACCAAATGTCCGAGACACGCAAAGCTTTAACTAAAAAAGCATCCAGACGCTTTCTGTTTGGCGTGATTGTGGTAACTTTGATTCTTGCTTTCCTCTCTGCGCTTGGCATAAAAAGCGCGGCTGAAAATGAAGCATTCCAGGATGAAGTTCTCGAGATGAGAAGAATATACGATCCCAATTTTGAAGAACCAGACACGGTAAAAACTACGGTTCCTATAGCTTCACCTGACTCAGCACATTCTAACTAGGCATAATCTTACTAAGCCCTCACAAGCCCCGGATTGATAGCCGGATTGTACATGCGTTCAGCTGTCCTTGTTATTTCTCTCGGCATTCTTGTCCTACTTGTCAATTCAGGGGATTGGCTCGCAAATCAGCTTGTTTTGCGCGGTGATGATTCGTTTTTGAAAAACAGCCTCACGATCCTCATCAATCGAGAGCTTGCGGAGAAGGAAATTCCCAGTATTGTGATCTCCGTCGTAGATGATCAGAATATTCTTTTTGAGGAAGGTTTTGGATACGCGGACGCCGAGGGTCAAATACCAGCCTCTCCTTATACAGTTTTACAAGCCGGCACAGTTGCCCAGCTATTCACAACCATCGCCATACTCCAGCGCGTAGAGCATAACAAACTCGACCTGGATGCACCCATTTCTTCTTACCTGCCGTCTTTCTCCCCCAAGAACCCTTACGGTCTGGATCTCACACTTCGACAAATTCTCTCCCACCAATCAGGATTGGTAACTGAGCCACCGGTTGGGCATTACTACGATACCTCTGCTCCGAATCTTTCAGAGATTGTCAAGAGCATTAATCAAACCACTGTAGTCTTTCCTCCAGAGACGTTTACCAAGTATTCCAATGCCGGATTTGCAGTGGCCGGCCATGTCCTCGAAAAATCGATGGACAAACCATTTGAACAGCACATGCGTGCAATCCTGGATCGAATGCACCTTAAACGCACCAGCTTTACAGCCCGGCTTGACCTGAGGAGTAAGCTTGCCCAGGGGCATGTGACAACATTAGATGACCGCATTTTACCCATTCAAGAGGTTGAAGTCCCCAATGGGCCGGCCAACAATCTCTACACCACAGTGAATGATCTAGGGGCCTTTCTACGGGTCTTATTTGCTGATGGTCTCAGCCCTAGCGGTACCATACTTGATGCGGATGCCTTTGAGCAAATGTGGACCATTCAGTTATCAACGGCGCGTAAACAGATTCCATTCGGGCTTGGCTTCGCTGTTTCGATATTTGAGGATGAAAGGCGCGCGACGCTGACCAGTAATACCCATGGGTTTTCTACAAGGATTGACTTACTTCCCGATCACGACATTGGCGTTGCCCTAATCGCAAGCCTGGAGCATTCAGATGCGGTCCTGGAGAAAATAGCCAGCTACGCATTAAGAACTGCACTTGCACAAAAACTTGAGCGCCCAACGCCTTTATTTCCGAATTCCAAACGACCGGATTCATCCATGGTAAGCCGGGCAATCGGCTATTACGTAAACCCCTCACCGCTTTATATTTCTAAATCTGGTCACGATTTATTTCTCTATAAAGACTTCGAACGGTATCGATTGCGACAGCAAGGTGATTCGTTGATCATTGATGACAAGCACCGATATGGCCCGATTCTGTTATCTGATGGCCTGACATTGGAGTACCAGAAGTCACTCTATTCAAAGCGAAATTCAGCAGTCCAGAGGCCAGGCAACTCCGTATATGCTGCGTACACAGGCGAATATGGGAAACCGACACATCCCCTAACCATCGTCGAAAGAAGCAACCGGCTTTTTGTAATGAACGGATGGAATCAGTCTTTTGCCCTGAAGCCGGGCGCTGTTGATACCTTTTTCTTTCCCGTCGACGGGATGTACGGTGGTGAGTCTATTACTTTTGCACGGAACGAAGACGGCGCCATTGATACAGCCCTTTTCGCTAATATGCCCCTGCCACGGCTCGCGCAAAGTACGTATTCGCAATCACTGAGTACCATTTCATTAGCACAACCAATAAACGGTACGCCAAGCGCAACGCGCGCACCAGATGCTTCCATGCTAGAATCGTTCGGCAACAAAGCGAGCGAATTAGTCGATCTTACCATGGTCGACCCGTTATTCAATTTGGATATTCGATACGCAACTACCGACAATCTGCTAGCGACAAAACTATATGACGAGGCGCGGGCACTTGTTCAACGGCCCGTTGCAGAATCCATATTTAGAATACAACGCGAGGTACGGCGTCTCGGTTATGAAATCGTTGTATACGACACGTATCAACCCTGGTATGTGTCACAGACCATTTGGGAAAGCGTCCCGGATAGCTTGAAATTCTTTTTCAACGATCCACAGCAAAGTGTATGTCAGAATAACGGCACAGCTTTGAGTTTAAGCCTCTTTGAGCTTGAATCTGGTTCTTCGATGCCAATGCCAACCGACTATGACATTCTTGCGCCACAGGCATTCGCAGATTCGCCATTACCCAGTGAAGAACTCAGATGGAATCGTGATTTTCTTCGCCGTTTGATGGAAGCTGAAGGATTTACAGTTGCAGCCGATAAGTGGTGGCATTTCACGCACAACTCCTGCCCGCAATATCCTGTGATGAATGATCCCTTTGCAGAAGTAGAGTACATCAGCACAAACAACCTACAGAGGATCTTTACAGTAGACCGATAATGCACTTCATGGCCTGTCTGGGTATCGTGTTCTTCGTTAGTGGTTTTCAGAAAACTTCAAGACGCAAAAACAGTCGCTCCTTTTTAAAGAGCTAATTCTGGAGTACATCAGGATGGGGTAGTCACTAAAGATATATCACGCTGATGGGGCCTTAGCCATTTCGCCGGCCGGTATGGAATAAAACCATGAGTCACGCATCGAGCATTGTGCGGCGATTTGTTAAGCACTCACGTTCATTACACTGCTTCAAAAATGAAAGAAGCCCCTTGATTCGATTAGAATCAAGGGGCTTTTTAAGTATTGTCAACTACCACAGCATTTCAATACAGTCTTGCTGCGTAGCGTGAACTAGGTAGTTACCGATTTCACGTTGCTCCCGTCTCCGGAAGAAGCTGATACTTCTCCTCCAAGCGCTGCTTGAAGTTCGGCCAGTTCTTTCTTCGATCCAACAACAATGTCGCGGAAACGGCGCTGGCCGGTACCTGCAGGAATAAGGTGGCCAACAATAACATTTTCTTTCAATCCATAGAGCGGATCAACTTTCGCACGTATTGCAGCTTCAGTAAGCACCTTGGTAGTTTCCTGGAAGGAAGCGGCAGAAACAAATGAATCCGTAGAAAGCGAAGCTTGCGTAATACCGAGCAGAATAGGCTCAGCTACAGCCGGCTGTGTTTCGCGAACGGTTACTTGCTTCAGGTCTTTACGCTTCATATCCGAATTGATTTCGCGCAACTTACGACGGTCTACAATCTCGCCCACTTTAAGGACAGAGTCACCCGCGTTTGTTACTACAAATCGGTCGTAAAGGAAATCGTTGAGTTCTTCAAGAATGAAACGATCAACCTTACTGCGCTCCAGCATGTTCGTATCGCCCGGATCAGTGATGCTCACCTTCTGCATCATCTGGCGGACAATTACTTCGATATGCTTATCGTTAATTGTAACACCTTGCAGACGGTAAACTTCCTGCACCTCATTTACAAGATACTCCTGTACTGATTTAGGTCCGAGAATACCCAGGATATCCTGTGGAGAAATCTGACCATCAGACAGTGGCTCACCGGCACGAACAAAGTCGTTTTCATGAACAATGAGATACTTGGATAAGGATACCAGGTAAGTTTTCGAAATTTCGCCGTCACGGCTTGTTACGATCACTTCCTGCGAACCACGTTTACGGCCACCGAAGGAAACCACACCATCGATCTCACTAACAACAGCAGGATCAGAAGGTCGGCGTGCTTCAAACAGCTCGGTTACACGTGGTAGACCACCCGTAATATCACGTGTCTTGGCAGACTGGCGAGGCATTTTCGCAAGGATATCACCCGCCTGGACTTTATCGCCGGCATCAATCTGCAAGCGCGCCCTAATTGGCAGAGGATACTCTCTTACATCACCTTTAGAAGTTGTTACCAGGATCGCAGGCGTTAATGTACGCTCTCTACTCTCCGTAATAACTTTTTCCTTAAAGCCCGTCTGTTCATCAGACTCTTCTCTAAACGAAGTCCCTTCCACGATATCCTGGAATGAAACAGTACCAGAAACCTCAGAAAGACGAACACTATTGTAGGGGTCCCAGCTTGCAAGCACTTCTCCCTTCTCAATCATCTTACCATCTTCCACCAATAACTCGGCGCCATATGGGATGATATAAGCAATAAGTTGCCGGCCTTTTTCCTCTGGGTCCATAATCCGTAGCCCCCCCTGACGAGCAAGCACAACTTCTTTTTTCTCGTCGCCAGTATCCAGCGAAACAGTCCTTAAATTCTCAAACTCGATAAGACCTGAGAACTTCGTCTGGAGCGTGCTTTCTGCCGAAATACGAGAAGCCGTACCACCAATATGGAAAGTACGAAGTGTAAGCTGCGTACCCGGCTCACCAATTGACTGAGCGGCTACAACACCAACAGCTTCCCCTGTTTCAACCAGCCTGTTCATTGCCAGGTTACGGCCATAACACAGTGCACATACGCCACGACGGGATTCACAAGTTAGCACTGACCGAATTTCAACTTCTTCAATTGAAGTCTCTGAAATTTTCCTGGCTTTGCTTTCATCAATCAGCTCATTCGCAGCAAGAATAACTTCATTCGTCAGCGGATCGTCAACATCATGAACCGACACGCGACCAAGAATACGGTCAGCCAACGGTTCTACGATGTCTTCATTGTCTTTAAGCGCTGTTGTACGAATACCACGGAGTGTGCCACAGTCTCTAATAGTAACTGTTACATCCTGCGCAACATCTACAAGGCGACGTGTAAGGTACCCTGCATCAGCCGTTTTCAGGGCTGTATCAGCAAGACCTTTACGTGCACCATGCGTAGAGATAAAGTATTCCAGTACCGACAGGCCTTCTTTAAAGTTGGAGATAATTGGATTCTCGATAATCTCACCAGCAGAACCAACAAGGCTTTTTTGCGGCTTGGCCATCAAACCACGCATACCACCCAACTGGCGAATCTGCTCCTTGGAACCACGAGCACCGGAGTCAGCCATCATGTAGATGGCATTAAAACCCTGCTTGTCTTCCTTCAGTGCGTCAAAGAGCACTTCGGAGATCATACCGTTTGTACGGGTCCAGATATCGATAACTTTATTGTATCGCTCGTTCTCTGTAATGTGACCCATTTCATAGAACTGGCGTGCCTGTTCTACTTCATCAGACGAATCTACAATAAGCTTTTCTTTCTCGTCCGGCACCACAATATCTGCAAGAGAGAACGTAAGTCCGGCAGTTGTCGCCTGCTCAAACCCACGATTCTTCATGTCGTCGAGGAATTTCGTGGTATGAGCAAACCCGGTAATGGCAAGAATCCTTGAGATAATACTTCTCAGGTTTTTCTTCGTCAGCACTTCGTTGATATACCCTGCAGCTTCCGGGACAACCTCGTTAAATAGCACACGACCTACCGTCGTTTCTATGGTCTCACCGTTTATCCTGACAGATATAATCGCATGAAGATCAACCATGCCCTGATCATACGCCTGGCGCACTTCACCAGCATCACCAAAGCGTTTGCCTTCACCGCGCAAGCCTTTGCGGGCTTTGGTCATGTAATACAGACCAAGAACCATGTCCTGTGTAGGTACCGTAACCGGACCGCCATGGGCAGGGCTCAGAATGTTGTGGCTTGCAAGCATCAGAATCATTGCTTCCAGACAAGAGTCGTGGCTCAATGGTACGTGCACAGCCATCTGGTCACCGTCGAAGTCAGCGTTAAACGCTGTACATACGAGCGGGTGAAGTCTAATCGCCTTGCCTTCAATAAGGACAGGCTGGAAAGCCTGGATACCAAGACGATGAAGCGTCGGTGCACGGTTAAGCATCACTGGCCGGCCATCAATAACCTTTTCCAGAATGTCCCATACATCAGACGTTCTTCTATCTACAACTTTTTTAGCGCTCTTAACTGTTTTGACAATACCGCGCTCAATGAGCTTGCGGATGACAAAAGGCTTAAACAGCTCAACGGCCATTTCCTTTGGCAATCCACACTGATGCAGTCCAAGTTCAGGACCAACAACAATTACAGAACGGCCTGAGTAATCGACACGTTTTCCAAGCAGATTCTGACGGAATCGACCCTGCTTCCCTTTCAACATATCTGAAAGAGATTTGAGTGCGCGGTTTGAATCAGAACGTACAGCGTTTGCTTTACGGCTGTTATCAAACAGAGAATCAACAGCTTCCTGCAGCATTCTCTTTTCATTCCGGAGAATAACTTCAGGCGCCTTGATATCGATCAATCGCTTCAATCGGTTATTACGAATAATAACGCGGCGATAGAGGTCGTTCAGGTCACTCGTAGCAAACCGTCCACCTTCGAGTGGCACCAATGGGCGCAACTCTGGAGGAATGACAGGAATAACGCGCATAACCATCCATTCCGGACGGTTTTCCATGCGTTTGTTTGCGTCCCTGAATGACTCAACGACATTCAATCTTTTCAGTGCTTCAGCTTTACGCTGCTGGCTTGATTCTGTACGAACCTGGAAACGCAGTTCCTGCGCAAGCTCATCGAGCTCAGCACGACCCAACATCATTTCGACCGCTTCACCACCAATTTTGGCAATGAATTTTTCCGCGTCTTCGTCGTCAAGTCTGTTGTTATCTTCCCTGATCTGATAGAGTACGTTGAAATACTCATCTTCAGAAAGCAACTGCTTGGGCTCTACGCCTAACTTCTCAGCAGCACCCGGCTGGATAACAATATAATTTTCATAATAGATTACCTTTTCAAGATCTTTTGACTTGATCCCGAGGAGGTGACCTATTTTATTTGGAAGCGTTTTGAAATACCATATATGAACTACAGGAACGCTGAGGGTAATATGCCCCATGCGCTCACGACGAACTGCTTTCTGGGTTACTTCAACCCCACAGCGGTCACATATAATTCCTTTATAGCGAATACGCTTGTATTTGCCACAGTGACATTCCCAATCTTTTACTGGACCAAAGATCTTTTCACAGAACAGTCCATCTTTCTCAGGCTTGAACGACCGGTAGTTGATCGTTTCAGGCTTGAGTACTTCGCCATAAGACCGTTCAAGTATGGTCTCTGGAGAAGAAAGACTAACCGTGATCTGGGTAAAGTTCTTTCTTATTTTCTGCGTTTTTCCGTACGGCATATCAAATTCCGAATTTCGAATGTCGAGTGTCGAATGTCGCTTGTTCGAGGATGGGCGGCGCGGTTCGTGCCCACCAGGTCAAACGAAATTCCTTAATCCAGTTTGATTTCTAATCCTAAGCCCTGGAGCTCACGAACAAGAACATTAAAGCTTTCAGGTGTGCCGGCTTCTGGCATATTTTCCCCTTTTACGATTGACTCGTAAGCTTTTGAACGTCCCTGTACATCGTCCGACTTATAGGTCAGCATCTCCTGAAGCGTACTTGCCGCTCCATAAGCGTAGAGCGCCCAAACCTCCATCTCACCCAGACGCTGGCCACCAAACTGGGCTTTACCACCAAGTGGCTGCTGGGTAATAAGGCTATATGGCCCGATGCTTCTCGCATGCATTTTATCCTGGACAAGGTGGCTTAACTTTAGCATGTATATCTGACCAACCGTCGTGCGCTGATCAAATTGCATACCCGTGCGGCCATCATAAAGCTGTGCACGACCATCAACGGGCAAGCCCGCTTTCTCCAATTCTCCGATGATGTCCTCCATCTTGGCGCCATCGAAAATTGGTGTCGCATATTTTTTGCCGAGTTTCGAACCAGCCCAACCCAATAGCGTCTCGAAGATCTGTCCAAGATTCATTCGAGAAGGTACACCCAACGGGTTCAGTACGATATCTACTGGTTGACCATCAGCCAGGAATGGCATGTCTTCCATCGGGACAATCTTAGCGATAACCCCTTTGTTACCATGCCGGCCGGCCATTTTGTCACCGACCTGAATTTTACGCTTCTTCGCTACGTAAACTTTGGCCAACTGTACGATGCCTGGCGGCAACTCGTCTCCCATCTGCACCTGGTGACGCCGGCGTTTGGCATCTCCCTGGATACGATTGTAGATGGTCTGATAGTTACGGACCAGCTTCTGGACCTTACGGTCATTCTCCTGATCTTCAAGATAATTGTGACGTGATCTCAGCATGTGCGGAGGCACATCGATGAAAGGCTCTTTTGTATATGTAGCCCCTTCAGAGATAATCACACGGCCATCACGATCTTCGATTCCCGGGCACTTGTTGCCTTCAATCAACAAGAAGAACTTGTTGTAGAATCGCTCACTCAGTTCGTTGATCTGATACTCAAGACTTGTATCGATCTCTGTTATTCGCTGCTGCTCAACTTTTTTGGATGCTGGATCCAGTTTACGCCGGCTGAAGAGCTTCGTATCAATCACGATCCCCTTCATTCCCGGAGGAGCCTTCAACGATGCGTCTTTAACATCGCCTGCTTTGTCACCAAAGATGGCACGAAGCAGTTTTTCCTCAGGTGTAGGATCTGTTTCCCCTTTCGGCGTGATCTTACCAACAATGATATCGCCGGCTTTAACCTCAGCACCCATGCGGATGATACCGCGCTCATCAAGATCCTTTGTGGCTTCTTCAGACACGTTAGGAATCTCACGCGTTAGCTCTTCTTCACCTCGCTTGGTATCACGAACCTGCAGTTCAAATTCTTCAATATGAACAGAGGTGTATACGTCATCAGCAACAAGGCGCTCTGAGAGCACAATGGCATCTTCAAAGTTATAACCGCGCCAGGGCATAAACGCAACCAGCACGTTTTTACCAAGAGCCAGTTCGCCATTGTCTGTTGAGAATCCGTCTGTTAGAACTGTCCCTTTCCGAACCCGCATTCCAGGCTGCACAATTGGCTTCTGGTTAATACAGGTGTCCTGGTTGGTTCTACGGAATTTGGTCAACATGTACGTTTTGACCGGATCCTCAAATGCCACGTCGGCATCGTTTTCGTCGAGATCATAGCGGATAACAACACGTGTTGCATCAGCAAACTCAACGATACCCGGGCCTTCCGCAGTAATGTTAGCACGAGAATCCTTTGCGACCCTGCCTTCCAAACCTGTACCCACAATCGGAGAATCGGCACGCAACAGCGGCACAGCCTGGCGCTGCATGTTCGATCCCATGAGCGCGCGGTTGGCGTCATCATGTTCGAGGAAAGGAATAAGACTGGCTGCCGGGGATACAATCTGATTAGGCGCAACATCCATGTATTCGATGTTTTCAGGCGCGATAATCGGAAAATCACCTTTATGCCGGCATTTCACATAAGAATTAACGAAGTTACCTTTCTCATCGACAGGCGCATTCGCCTGTGCAATGATCGAGTCATCCTCTTCCTCAGCGGTGAGGAATTTGATCTCGTTGGTAACCTTGCTTTTCTTCACAACTCTGTAAGGCGTTTCAATAAACCCGAAGGCATTGATCTGCGCATGTACACAAAGGGAAGAAATCAATCCAATGTTCGGCCCCTCAGGGGTTTCAATTGGACACAAGCGACCATAATGTGTGTAGTGTACGTCTCGTACCTCAAAGCCGGCACGTTCACGCGTAAGACCACCAGGCCCTAGCGCAGACATACGTCGCTTATGCGTCAACTCAGCCAATGGATTTGTTTGATCCATGAACTGGCTAAGCTGGTTTGTCCCAAAGAAGCTGTTAATTACACTGGAAACGGTCCGTGCATTAACCAAATCTTGCGGCGTGAAATTCTCAGCGTCACGCAGATTCATGCGTTCCTTGATCGTACGCGCCATACGCGCCAATCCTAATGAAAATTGTGCAGCAAGCTGTTCGCCTACTGTACGCACTCGACGATTACTCAAATGGTCAATATCATCTACGGAGCTTTTGCCATTTTTCAGGCTAATAAGTTCGGTGATGATGGCCAAAATATCATTACGTGTAAGCGTCATCGTGTTTGGCGCTTCGTCCAAACGCAATCGACGATTTACCCGATAACGTCCCACTTCTCCGAGATCATAACGCTTTTCGCTAAAGAAAAGCCTATCGAGTACGCCACGTGCTGTTTCAATATCTGGAGTTTCTGCACCTCTCAACTGGAGATACAAATACGCCAGCGCCTCTTCTTCAGATTTGGTAGGATCTTTTTTGATCGTATTTAAGAGGGTGCTTTTGTCAACTGCTTCATCACCCTGATCTTCCTGAAGGAGGAACAGCTTTTCAACATCTGTTTCTTTAAGCGTGTCATAATCTTCTTCAACGAGCGGATGATCTTTAGGGAAAAGAATTTTCTTTTCACTCTTTGTCTCGATCACTTCACCCGTGTCCTCGTCTATAACCTCTTTCACGAGGTTCACGATCACACTTGTTGCAAGCTTGCGATCTATGCAAGACTTAAAAGCTTTCTTCGTACCGATGGCAACTTCGTCAGCGAGATCAAACGTAGAAACGAGATCAGAATCCGTAGAATAACCCAGCGCACGCAGTAGCGTTGTCACAGGAAGTTTTTTCTTCCGGTCGATGTATGCCCACATCACGTTATGGACATCCGTAGAAAACTCGATCCATGATCCCCTGAACGGGATTACGCGAGCTGAATACAGATCGGTACCATTCGGGTGGACGCTTTGGCTAAAGAAAACACCAGGGCTACGATGCAGCTGAGACACAACCACACGCTCAGCACCGTTAATGACGAACGTACCACGTTCTGTCATCGCCGGCAAATTGCCCAAATATACTTCCTGCTCAACGGCTTCGTTCGCTTCATCTTCATCCTCGTCTTCTTTACGGGACAAACGAAGCTTGGCTTTGAGCGGAATCGAAAATGTTAATCCTTGCGCGATGCATTCCGAAACTGAATGTTTTGGGGCATCGAGTGTATAATGCTGAAACTCGAGCATGTAGCGCTCGCGACTGTCCTGAATTGGGAAGTGTTCCTGGAACACTGTTTGCAAGCCGAGATCTTCTCTGTCCTCAGAAGGACTTTCAGCTTGCACAAAATCTTCCCACGACTTAAGTTGTACGTTCAAGAAGTCAGGATATTCACGAACTGCTGGAATGCGGGCGAAAGAAACACGCAATTCTTCCCCACTCTTCCGAATATTTTCGTTGGGCATAAGCTGATCTTTTAGCGTAGTTGTTGACGCGGTTCCAAAGAGGTACTCATATTCAAGCGTCTTAAGGACTTAGCGCAATGAGAGGTGCAACGTATGGTCAACGCCACGCCCCTATTCTTGTTTCGCTAACTACAGTCCACGCACACTCCACGGTGCTTCATTTTCTATTTTAGAAGCACCGAAAGCCGACGCCTCCAAGAGGGCCGGCTTTGGCCGTATAAGCAATGTTATGTGCGAGCAATATCTTGCTTTGACAATGGTATTGTTTTTTATTTAAGGTCGACGTTACCGCCTGCCTCTTCAATCTTGCCTTTAATCTGCTCAGCTTCGTCTTTAGACACACCGCTTTTGATTGAGCTAGGTGCGCCATCAACAAGCTCTTTAGCTTCTTTAAGACCAAGACCAGTGATTGCGCGAACTTCTTTGATCACTGCAATCTTTTTAGGTCCTACACTAGTAAGGACTACTTCAAATTCAGTCTGTTCTTCAGCGGCAGCAGCGTCTCCGCCACCTGCTGCAGGACCAGCTACAGCCACGGCTGCTGCTGCAGGCTTGATGCCATACTCCTCTTCAAGAACCTGAGCCAATTCACTGGCTTCTTTGATTGTAAGATTTACTAGCTGTTCTGCAAATGCTTTAATATCTGCCATTATTTTCCTTTTTCTCCTGCAACGGTCTACACCCAAAACATTCAGGGTTCGGCTGCAAATTAAGGTGATTAATTATTTACAAGTCTACTCCTGTGCGGCCAGGATATCACAACTATCCTTCTTCTCGTTCCGCAATAGTTTTTACTGCACCAACCAGATTGCTTCCCTGCGCCTGTACTGCGCCAACCACATTTGTCATTGGCGACATGAGCAATCCGATAATATCTGCCACAAGCTCGTCTTTAGATTTGAGCGAGGCCAATATATCCAGTGCATCTGATCCGTAAACGGCTCCATCGATGAAAGCTCCTTTCAGTGAAGGCAAGCCATCGCCAACGCTTTTGGAGAAATCTTTCATGATCCGCGCCGGCGCAGCAGGCTCATTGCTAAACGCAACAGCTGTTGGACCTGCGAGGTGCTCATAAAGCTCTTCGTAGCCCCCTACCTTGTCCATCGCGAGCTTCAGCAGTGTGTTTTTCACTACACGATACTGAACATCGGAGTCAATGAACTTCTTCCGAAGCTCGTTTGATTTATCTACCGTAAGACCAGAAGCATTTGTTAAATAAACAGTTGATGCTTCTTCCAACTGGCTCGTTACTTCGTCCAGTATGGTTGCTTTTTGTTCTTTTGTCAGTGCCATATCAGTTCTCTCGTCTACTCTGGTGAGCAGAAAAAATCTTTTCGGTTATCTAGCGAATCACGTTAAGGATGTCTTGCTTATCCAAGGGAATTCCAGGCCCCATGGTGGTAGACATTGTAGCAGACTTAACGTAGGTACCTTTCGCCGCTGAAGGACGCAGTCTAATAACTTCTTTCAGAAATGCCTCAGCATTGTCTCTGATATGATCTGCACTGAAAGATGCCTTGCCAATAGCAGAATGCAAGATGCCAGTTTTATCAACGCGGAAGTCAATTTTACCAGCTTTCACCTGCTTAACGGCAGTACCAATATCCATAGTGACAGTGCCACTCTTTGGATTAGGCATCAGGCTTCTAGGCCCAAGTACGCGACCAAGCTTACCAACCTGCCCCATTACATCGGGCGTAGCGATAAGCACGTCGAACTCAAACCAGCCGTCTTTCTGAATCTTTTCTACATACTCCTCCAATCCCACATAGTCCGCACCAGCTTCTGTTGCTTCTGCCTGCTTACCAGGGCTTGCAAGCACCAATACGCGCACTTCTTTACCTGTGCCGTGCGGTAGCGTGACTGTTCCTCGAACCATCTGCTCGGCGTGTCGCGGATCCACTCCAAGACGTACGTCGATGTCAACTGACTCATCAAATTTGGCGTTCGCGGTTTGTTTTATCAAATCCGCAGCACCTTGCAGACTGAAGGACGAACCTCCCTCTGCGATTAATTTCTGAGCGTTTGCGTAGCGTTTTCCTCGCTTTGCCATAATTTCCTTGTTTTTGCGGTGCAATCGCGTTTTAGCTAATTCTAAAAGCTCCCGCTGTTACAATTCAATGATTAGATATCTTAAAAGAGAAGGCGTCGACTTAAACAGCCGGCGCACCTTCAACCTTCAGCCCCATAGAGCGCGCCGTTCCGGCAATCATACGGGCTGCATTATCGATATCATGGGCATTCAAGTCCTCCATCTTCTGAGAAGCGATGTCCTTGCACTGATCCCATGTTACCTTGCCAACTTTCTGGCGCAGTGGATCTGCAGCACCGCTATCAATCTTGGCCGCTTTCTTAAGCAATACCGCTGCCGGCGGGCTCTTTACGATAAACGTAAAGGACTTATCTGCGAACACCGTGATGACAACCGGCAACACCAGTCCCATCCGCTCCTGCGTGGCAGCATTAAATGCCTTGCAGAATTCCATGATGTTCACTCCCTTCTGTCCCAGCGCAGGACCAATTGGAGGAGCAGGACTAGCTTGTCCCGCTTTAATTTGTAGCTTTATAAAGCCGTCTATTTTCTTAGCCATAAGCGAAGTTGCGGTTCAATCGCCATTACAGCTCCCGCGGGTCTCTTGCTCGTGCATTTATTACGTAGCCGCGTAGTATGCCCACGGGCCCCGGAGGTTCCACTCTAGTAAGTTCTCCAAGACAAATCCTGAAGATTCATTTACTCTTCGTGTTCAACCTGTAAATAATCAAGTTCAAGTGGCGTTTTACGTCCAAAAATGGACACCATCACCTTAACTTTCATTTTGTCTGGATAAACCTCTTCAACAAACCCTGTAAAGTTATTGAACGGTCCATCGACAACCTTAATAGCGTCACCAGCCTTGAATGGAATCTCAGGCTGCTCACCCATTTCTCTGGCTTCATCCACCTTCCCGAGAATTCGATTCATCTCGTCAGGACGGAGTGGCGTAGGAAGATCGCCTGTCGTCAAGAACCCTACTACCGAAGGAACGCCAGCAATAACATGCTGCAGCTCATTGTCGAGTATGGCTTGAATCAGGATATATCCTGGAAAAAATGTTTTCTCGCGCGTACGTTTCTTACCCTGCCGCATCTCAAATACGGTTTCGGTAGGAATCATGATTTCGGAAAGTTTTTCCGTCAATCCAATTCGCTCGATTTCTTTCTCAAGGTACGCTTTTACTTTCTTCTCATGACCCGAAAATGTTCGGAGCACGTACCATTTTGGAATATTTGTCTTTAGAGTGGCCATAGCTCACCCCCCAGCTTAATCACTGAATTATTGATTCGATAGTGATATCTTACGCAGCACTGTAAATCCACTCCAATATAATACCTATGACGCGATCAGCACCAAAGATAAATAGGGAGACAATAATGGTTGCAACAACGGTTAAAGCGGTAAAACCAATCAATTCAGATTGCTTAGGCCAACTCACCTTCTGCATCTCCTTCCCTACCTCTTTCAGGTAACCCGTAATCTTACTCATAGCTTAGTGCAAATTTTATTGGGTCCCGACTGACAAATACAACATCAGACAGGTCAAGGACTACTTGAAGCACGGGCGGCAGGACTCGAACCTGCAGCCTGCGGTTTTGGAGACCGCTGCTCTGCCAATTGAGCTACGCCCGTGTTTTAACAATCAGTTCTCAGCAATCAGTTCTCAGCAGTATACTGAAAACTGATCACTGATTACCGACAACTATACTTAATCAAGGATTTTGGTAACAACGCCTGCACCTACAGTACGGCCGCCTTCACGAATAGCGAAGCGCAGACCCTCTTCCATAGCTACTGGCTGAATCAGGCTTACCGTAAACTGCGTGTTGTCTCCTGGCATTACCATCTC
>JBGCEN010000257.1:0-3966 GCA_045106435.1 Rhodothermales bacterium | reverse complement strand
CCAATGTGTCGGCGTTTTGGTTCAACGCACCAGCAACCGCACCAGAAAAGTGGGCGTTGCGGGCTTCTTCGCTTACAAAGATATCGAAGATCGCCAGAGTGGCGGCTGCGTGCAGCGCAAACCAAAGCTCTGTGCCGGGTTCAGGTTCCTTTACGAGCGGCGCTGCACGGGTGAGGAGTTCCGCGAGGGGTTGAGTGTTGCCGGTTGCTGCCGGCGTGTCGATAAGGCTTGGTGTGTAGTTGTTCATTTCGGTTTCCTGTGCATTTGCTGTTGTTGAGAAAAGGGCCAGTGCTGAGAGCATTGAGAGGATTTGAGTTTTCATTTGTTCGTCTCCAGATTCGGGTTTCAGTGTCTTCGTATTCGATGTCACTTTGTCCCATGCTTGCCCCTTCCAGCTCCAATTCCGAGATTCTATTATTCGATAGGCATTGACTATGCATGCCTATTCGATGAGCTTGGGGCTATCTCAGATTTGGATGACGTCGATGGAAATGAATCAAATCCGCTATTTTCTAGCCGTCTGCGAGCATCGCAACTTCACCCATGCCGCAAGCGCTTCTAATGTTTCGCAACCTTCACTGACGACTGCCATCAAGAAGTTGGAGGATGAACTGGGCGGAGCTTTGTTTATCCGAGATCGGGCTGGATGCCGCTTAACTGCTTTAGGAAAGGTAGTGCAACCAAGGTTGGAGAAAGTGCAGTCCGAAGCAAAGGAGGTCAAAGCAGAAGCGGTTCGTCACACCAGATTGGAGAGGGTTCCAATTTGTATCGGTGTCGGCGAGACAATCGGTCACAGTAGAATTTCGGCGGCCATGGAACGCATTCGTACGCAAATACCCCAAGCGGAGATTGAGCTGATCGTCGGGTCAAAAGATGTCCTCCTGGCAGAACTACGAGACGGCAATTTCGACGTCGTGGTGACTGCTGAAGAGGTGAGCGACCAACTCTACCGCATAGATGATCTCTATAGTGAGACATATGAGGTTGTCGTCTCTGACACGCATCCGTTTGCACAGTTAGGTGCAGTTTCCCTCGCTGATCTTGCAAAAACAACGATGCTTGATCGGCCAAATTGTGGGATGAGGGACACGTTGCACGGCACCTGTACTGAACGTGGCCACGAACTCTATGCGGCCTATCGGTCCAATCGCGTGGATTGGTTGATCGAACTCGCACGGCAAGGATCAGGAGCTGTTATTCTGCCTGTTACTGCAATACCCGAACACGCCGACCTTGTGTCGATCCCGATCTCAGATGTCGAAATTGTACGCGAGGTCGTAGCACTGCGTTATAGGCACCAAGCCTCAAGGCCAGAAACAAACGATCTAATTCGAGAGTTTGCCCGAGCATAGGCTTGATGGCGTCTAACCAAAGCGGCCGTTCGTGCAGTTTGCAGCATTGGTTACTGAGGGCTCCAAGCAGACATAAAACGGATTAAATGGTTTGGCTAAAACCCAACCCAAAACGTATCCCTTTTCGATGTTTACGAGGGCGGACGCATGGAGGACCGCAAAAAACTCTCTCGCGATAGAAGTCACCCTTCAACCGCGCGACAAAACCCTGACCGACGAAGAGATTTCAGCGGTTGGCAATGCCATCATGGCATCGGTCGAAAAAGCCATTTGTGCCCAGTCGCGAGATCGCCGCTGCTCCGGCCCTAATTTCTAAGACTTTCCATTACTCGACAATCACCCATTGTTTGAGACTTGCATCGGTAACTGAACACTCAGCCAACAAGAGATCTCTGGACATGAAAGGACCCGCAGATCTACCTTGCGACCCAACAACGACACACTGAGCTGGACTTGCCATTGGCCTGATCTCCTTTGTGGTCGCATCGAAGACAAAGCGTTGTTCGTCGGCATCTTCGTCGCAAGTCACCATACCGAAAGTGGTGTCGTTTTCGGGTTGATTGACCATGCAGTAGTCGTCAAACGCCACTGATTTAATCAGTCCGGTCTCCGCATCGAGAAAAAATTGCACATCACCACCTTGCGGCTTGCAAGAATGTGCCTGTAGGCGTTCCGCAAAACTGCGTCCCAGAGTGTCTAGGCACCAGCCAAGTTGGTCTTGCTCTCCAAGGTTATCGACGAGATGAATTACAGGTGCAGGCGTTTTTATTATCGGCACTTCGGCATAAGCGGCTCCCGATAAAAGGAATGTCAAAAAAAGGCTTTGAACGGCAGTTTTCAACGGACTTTCTCCTGTTCTTGGACTTCTTGGATCTCGTGTAAAAGCTGGGTAATGTCTCGATAGGGTTTACCTTGCCCAACCACCTTACCCCTAGGGCAATCTTCAATTCTTTGGTCAGCATCGTTAGCTGCGCGGCCTTGTCGGCTCCGATTGCTGCGATGATCAATTCATCAACATCAAGCCAGAGGTTGCGTATCTCAGAGACAAGTCGTTCACCTGACGCTGTCAGTCCAACGAGATCAGCGCTGTGCAATAAAGAGTGAAATTGGGCGTGGCATCCTAGCATGCGAGGTCGGTAATATATAATAGTTTGGATACAAAGTAATATTATTTAATGATGTTTGAGCCGCCAAAACGGTGGCAATCTTTGTTACTTTAGATACTCGCGTTTGAGCGCAGATTTCTGATCTGGTCTCTGTGAAGCATCATTGCAAACACTCAGGTAGAGAAGACGTTTGATGAGAACGGTGGTCGATTTTTTCGAACAAGACGAACTGGTCCTACATGGCACGTGCGAGTTGCTCGGCGCCGAGTTTGGCAATGGAGAACCTACGGCTCCATCCAAGCGAGATGCTGAATGGGCCAGTGCTGTCGCACCTGTTCAGCATCTCGCTTTGGGCTGTCAAATGCCCGGAAATCTGTAAAGGCGCGCTGCCTTATTCGGCCGTGCGCACTTTCCACGTTTGGTATGCAGCCTGGCTGTCGGTACATTCCTCCAGTGACAATACTTTAATCTAATTGGTATCGCTGCGGCCTGAACGGGTGTCTTCAACCACTGTGAAGCATAAATCAGGGGCAGAGGTTGGCGTGATTGATCCTTCGCCCGAAAACACAAATTTTTGTTCATCACTGCCATTGCATTCGGCCAATCCAAGTGCGCCGCCTGCTTCGGAAGAAAGCACTTCTGTGCAGACCTCGAATTTGGTCATGTACAACAACCCATCGGCAAATTTGTCTGTGTCGAACGTTTGATCATACCCAAGCGCACCGCCGGGGCTGTAGCAAGTGTGCCCCTGCAGTCCATCATCTGGATTTGCTGCTTCTTCGCGACCTTTTGCAATATCAATACAATAGCCATTTTGCTTGTTGTCGAGCATGTCAGCCAGGTAGATCTCGACATTTTCCGCATGGGCAGCGCCCGAAACTACCGTTGCGAATAGCGTGCCCACCAGCGCGGTGTTCTTCACAAGTTTCATCATTAGAATTGTCCCTCTAGTGATGTGTATCGTGTTGAATATTGAGCACCATGTTGACGGCCCAAAATAGATGCCATTGCGTTGAAAGTGTTGTTCTTTTTGAATGGGAGAAACTCATTTGAAGTCACACAAATTGGGTTGCAAAGCCAGTTATATCTGGCAACCTTGGTCTTCAGGTTTGCAAACCGGTTCCCATATGTTTGCCCTTTCAAAAATTAAAAATGCCAAACATGAACCATAATCAGGCGAGGCTAAGTGCAAGTTCCAAAGAAGTATGTCCCCAATTCTCAGTGACTCCAATTTTGTAGACATCGATTGCGCCGGTTTTGTTGCACGATAGATATCTAGGTTAGAAATTTGAATTTTAGTGCATACTTTGAAATTTGTGTGACCACTAATAAAGCAGGTTGTGATCGCGCAGGCTTGCCACAAATTCCAGAAACTGGGTTTGCGATGGTGCGTCCACCCATCAAATTGTTTGATCACCTAAGTTTTGCACTCACCGTTCTGGTTGGTTGACCGGCAAATACCAGGCCAGCGAGCGACCCAGTGGAGCAACTCGTTTAGGCGAAGATCC
>JBGCEN010000256.1:0-11361 GCA_045106435.1 Rhodothermales bacterium | reverse complement strand
CGAATCGCTGTTCAGGTGACCAATTTTTATCCACCCCGCGCCGGCCTTGAAGATATTCGTGTGAATGTGACGCCAGGTTTTATGTCTGGACGTACCGACAATGCGGGGTTCTTCGTCACACCTGGTTTACCGGGAGGCAGCTACGACATCGAAGTTACACGAGACGGGTATGCCACGTTGGATACCACGGTGCAAGTTTCTGCTGGTCAGACCACTGAACTAAGCTTACCGCTTCCTGGATTACCCACTTTCCAGCGTTTTGAGCTGTCCAGTTTACATGTGAGTCGGTGGTTTCCTCCTCCTGAAGAGTTGTTCAGTCTTGAAATTGAGGCTGAATTAGCAGATCATGACGGCCTTGCTGATATCGATAGTCTTTGGGTAAGTATCGATGATTTCGCCTTTTCCCAGCTCTTGTTTGTGGAAGTAGCGCCCGGGATGTACCGACATTCAATTCCTTCCGGAGATCTTCCTGTTGGACTCACTGCGCTGCTCGGACAAGAGGTTCAGCTTGAGGCAAAAGATCGGAGCGGTGCTTTCAATGTGTCAGGACCCAAGAGCGTGATTCGAGTGATAAATGAAACACCTATCGCCCTGGATCCTCTGGAACTCATGTTTGTGGGGAGCGCTCGGCCAACGTTTACATGGGAACCACTTGCGCTAGATTTTCCTTTTACCTTCCGTTTGGATGTTGTCCGCATTGATCAGAACATTCAAAGTACAATTCTTACCATAGAAGATATTCCATCGTCTAATGACATGATTGAAGCGCCAACGTCTATTGCGCCGGGGGATTATTTCTGGACGGTTTCTGTTGTAGATGAATTTGGTAACCGAAGTAGATCACGCGAGGCTGGATTCCGCATCCAATAATTATGGAAGAACTTCAATCAGATCGTCCTCTCTCAAATAAGAGGGATACGGAAACGCCGGCTTCTCTTACGGCATTGTTTGAGATTGCGCTTACCATCAACTCAATCAAAGATGCCGGCCAACTGCTCGATCAAGTGCTGGAAATTGCCACAAAGTCGTTAAGCGCTGATCGAGGTTTTATCCTGTTGAGCAACGACGAAAAAAGCGATGGATTTGAAGTGCGCTCTACGCATAATTTGTCCAGCGAGCAGTTGGGTGATGTCGTAAAAGTTTCTACAAGTGTTGTGAATCGTGTGCTTCAAACTGGAGAACCTGTGATGCTGTACGAGGCGATGGGGGACAAACAGTTTGGATTGGCCCGCAGCATTGTTGTCCACAAGATAAAGTCGATAGCCTGTGTGCCGCTTCGGATAAAGAGCCGGCAAATAGGGGCCATTTATATGGACTGCCTGAAAGATCGGGGGCGGTTTGAAAAAGAGATTTTGCCTTTCCTTGAAACGTTCTCCAACCTGGCTGCGATTGCCATTGAAAATGCGCGGTTTTACGCTTCCTTGAGAGACGAGAATCGGCAACTGCGCAAGGAAATCCAGCACATCAATGGCTTCGATGAGATTGTTGGCCAGAGCCCGGCCATGCGCGAACTGTTTGATATCATCAATCGATTGCTCGACACCGATGCTACGGTGCTTGTACATGGAGAAAGTGGGACCGGAAAAGAACTGGTTGCCAGAGCCATTCACTACAATGGCGATAGAAAAGACAAGCCTTTTATGGCAATGTTCTGCGGCTCTCTCCCCGATTCTTTGCTTGAAAGCGAACTGTTTGGCTATAAAAAAGGCGCCTTTACCGGCGCCAATTCGGACAAACCGGGACTGTTTGAAGTGGTAGATGGAGGGACACTGTTTCTGGATGAGGTTGGAGATCTAAGTCCATCGCTGCAAACAGCGTTGCTTCGTGTATTGCAGGAGGGAGAGACAAAGAGAATAGGGGAGACGAAGATGCGTCATGTAGATGTGCGTATCATTTCTGCCTCAAATAAAGCGTTGGAGGACCTTATTGAAGAGGGGAGCTTCCGCGAAGATTTGTTCTATCGTTTAAATACCATTCCTGTGACAACACCTCCGTTGCGGGATCGACCCGAAGATATCCCCATCCTTGCCAATCATTTCCTCGACAAATACGCAAAAGGCCGGCGAAGTCATATTAAGGGGTATACACCTGAAGCCATTGCATTAATGCAGGCGTATCACTGGCCGGGCAATGTCCGCGAAATGCAGAATACCATTGAGCGGGCTGTGGTTATGGCATCGAATAGTATGATCGATGTTTCAAATTTAGGTTTGAAGTTACCAGACAAGCCTCTGGCGCATAAGTATCGTAAGTCTGCAGCGGATGGTTCAACGCTAAAACAAGTGGAAAAACTGGTTGTACAAGATGCGCTGGAACGTAACAATGGGAACGTAACGCGATCAGCGCAAGATTTGGGCGTATCCCGAAGTTGGATCCATCTTCGTCTCAAAGAATGGGAAGATTTGAACCCATAGGCACCATCCAGCCCTTTTTGAAATTACAAGAAGGGGATTGGGCAGACGTGTATAAGGCCTACGACACGTCGCTGGAAAGGAATGTGCTGTTGAAGCGACTCCGATCTGAGTTTGAAAACGATCGGGAGATTGCCGAGCGTTTTGAGAAGGAAGCGCGGCTCATGGCGCAAGTGCAGCATGGCAACATCGTACAGGTTCTTTCTTCTGGCAGATTTGGGCAAGCGGTTTATTTTGTGGCTGAATTTATCGAAGGGTCTTCGCTTGCTGAGATGTTGGCGGTTCGAAAAATGCCTCCTCATCTAGCGGTTTTTATCCTGCGAGAGTTTGTGTCGGGACTAGCGGCTGCGCACGCAAAGCATATTTTTCACCGCGACATCAAGCCGGCGAATATTCTTTTGTCTGAGGATGGTACCGTAAAGCTCACTGATTTTGGCATGGCGTCGGTACTTGAGACCTCCGATGAAAGCGAGCTTCGGGGGACGCTGAGCTATTTAGCTCCTGAGTTGTTGTTCCAGGGAGAGCCAGGGCCTGCAAGTGACCTGTTTTCTGCTGGGGCCACTTTTTTTGAAATGATCACTGGACAAGCTGCTTTTCGGGGGCAAACTTCAAGCGAGATTTTCGATCAGATTTTGGATCATGACCCCTTGCCAGTTCTCGCTGTCAATCCACATGTGTCCCCGGACTTGATAAAGATAAGCCGGCGTTTGCTCGATAAAAAGCCGGAGCAACGCTATGCAAATTGCGAGGCGTTACTGAAAGACATCGATGTATATGTAAGCAAATGGACGGCTTTTGATGGACACAAGCAGTTAGCCTTTTATAATGCGGATCCAGATAACTACAGCTTTACTCCCGACTACATTGGTGGAGATGAAGAACTACCTAAAGAACTATCTGAAGAACTATCTGAAGAAGGGGCCGCGCCGGCAGAGGCGATACGCTCGACGCCTTTCATGGCTAAAAAATGGGTTCAATCAAGTGGGCTCATCTTCCTGTTTGTTATTGCTGGCATTTTGTGGACATCAAGCGCGGGAAGTGAACATTCAACCGCTGAGAACACTGTTGCTGGTACATCGTCGATCTCAAATGCAGAAGCAGCAGGTGGGCCCCAAATCGAATCAACAGTAGTAGATTCAGCTGCCTTCAATCCAGAAACCGCTGAGATTCTTGAAGTAGCATCCGAAATACCAGCAGCCCCTCTCGAAGAAAGCCGGCAGATAGTGGCTACGAATGCAGCGTTGGCGGGAGAAGTCGCAGGAAATCAGGCAGAAAATGATGTGCCGGCAATAGATACAAGCAATGTAGTAACAACACCGCAAGATACCGGGAATTTGCTGTTCGGGACGTTAAATGTGCTATGCACACCTTACTGCAATGTGGAAATCGACAATCAATTGATCGGCAAAGCACCGCCCTTGTTATCTGTCGAACTATCGCCGGGAGTCCACCAGTTGGCGTTGATTCATCCAGATTTGCCCGTTTACCAGACAGATATCGTCGTTACATCTCAGCAAACTGATTCCATTAAGGTGGCCTTACTTGACCTGGTTGGGACCGTCGAAATCAACGTATTGCCCTATGCGGAAGTATATATTGACAACGTTTTTCTTGGAGAAATTCCACCGATGCAATCTTTTGTTTTGGATCCGGGTGAACATATCTTGTTATTAAAACACGATATACTTGGTTCATGGACGGATACCCTGCTGGTTGCAGCAGGCGAAAAACAACCCTATTATTACAACCTGATAGAGCTTCTTCGAGAATAGAAGTATGGGTCTACAGCCTCCCGAACCCAATTTTGGTACATCCCTTGTAATATGTTCAGCTACCCCGGTTTCACGCCACCAAGTGACCAAAGAAAAGACAGTTGTTTGTGAAAAATATCACCAAATACATACGGAGTCTCTCCCTCTTACCAGCGGTTCTTTTGCTGTTTGGCATAACGCAAATTGCGAAAGCAGATGACCCGCGTACCTGGCAAATCAAAGCGCCCATGCCTACGGCAAGGACTGGCGTATCAGCTGTTGTGCTCAATGGAGAGATCTATGTTATGGGTGGATTGGATGCGCAAGGCAGAGTACTTGATGTTGTCGAAAAATATAACCCAACGACCAATAGCTGGCAAAATGCGCCAAATTTAAGGGAGCCCAGATATAATGCAGCAGCTGTTGCATATCAGGGGAATATCTATTTGATGGGCGGACACGACAATGAAGGGAATTCAACAAAGAAAGTTGAGGTGTTTGTACCGGCTGAAAATGACTGGAATTCTTTCGATAATTTGAATGATGAACGGGAAGGTTTGGCAGCTGTGGTGCTGAACGATGAACTCTATGTTATGGGTGGTTCAAATGGCAGTGCTAATATTTTAGACAGTGTCGAATTATTAGACATGGGCGAAGAGAAGTGGGAGTACTCCAGTGACTGGACACTGGATGTACCGAGGGCTTTGTTTGCTTCCGTTACAATAGACGATTATGCGTACTCGATTGGCGGGTTTTCATCTTTTGGCCCGATGGGACTGGTGCAAGGTTATGACGAGGAGGATGGTACAGAGAATCTTGCTTCGCTTGTTCCGGGACGTGGGGGGCTGTCTGCAGTTGTTCTGGATGAATCAATCTATGTGATGGGCGGCCGGCGCAGTAACAATCAGGTTGTGAATAATGTTGATCGTTTTTTCCCAGATGAAAATCGGTGGGAGCAAGCCCCTGGCATGCAAACAGAAAGAGAGCGCTTTGCAGCCATTTCTTTTGATGATAAAATCTTTGTGTTTGGTGGCAATAGTAACAGTGGGGCCATCTTAAATACCGTGGAGGTTTATGCCACCAGCGTGGTCCCTAATCCGACGGATGATCTGCTCATCACTGCAGAGGATACGGATATGTCCATCAATGTGCTGGTGAATGACATCGATCCAGCCGGCGGTTCGTTGACCATCTCCAGTTTTTCTCAACCCCAGCATGGTGTTGCAACGCAAATCAACACAAACACATTCAACTACAAGCCCACGGCTGATTTCTTTGGGAATGATCAGTTTACCTATACAGCGCTTAACGAAACCGGTGGTACAGCCCAGGCAACCGTAAACGTTACGATCCAACCAGTTAATGATCCGCCGGCTTTTGACAGTTCGCCCGTAACTGGTGCTGCCCAAAATACATTGTACACCTACACCCTTGCTGCCTCAGACATTGACAACGATGCGCTTGTCTTTGAAGGCGTCGAGATCCCTGCATGGTTGAGTCTTACGGATATGCAGAATGGCGAAGCACTTTTACAAGGCATGCCCACAGAGAATGATTTAGGGGATCATGCGCTTGTAATTGCTGCGAACGATGGGGTCGAATCGATAGAGCAAAACTTTACGATTACAGTTGTTGAGGGCGCACCCACTGAAGTCATGCTGATCGCGCCGGCAGATGGGGCAAAAGATCTTGCGCAAACGTTGACTTTATCGTGGGAAGTGCCGGGCGCGTCTACCTATGATCTGGAAGTATCGCTCGACGCAGCGTTTACCAGCCTTGTTGTTGATGAAGCTGGACTCATAGAAGCAATGTTTGAATTACAGGGACTCGATGTTAATCAAATGTACTACTGGCGCGTTCGAGGAGCGAATGCTGCAGGCAGTACAATATGGTCTGCATCATTTGATTTTCAGACGGCAATTGATACAGGATCTGAAGCGGAGTTACCTGAACAGCTGTTTGCATTGCATCCTAATTACCCGAATCCATTCAGTGTATCTACAACCATTGTGTTTGCGTTAAATTCGCCGGCGGCTTCTGTTCAGTTGGAGATATTTGACCTCCAGGGGCGCCAGGTGATAGCGCTGGATACAGGTTTTGCGGGTATCGGCGAACACAGTGTCCAGTGGGATGGAAGAGATGCTGCCGGCGTGCAAGTCGCGAGCGGTTCCTATGTGGTCAGGCTACAACTGGGAACAGCGCAACTGGGAACAGCGCAACTGGGAACTGAACAACTGGGAACTGAACAACTGGGAACAGCACCGCAGGGAATAGTACAGCAGACCCGCCTCATTATGCTTGTTCGATGATCTATGCACCGTGTTCTGCAATTTGTCTTGATTGGATTATTGATGGGTGCATTTTATCCCAAGGCTTCTGCATGGGCGCAAATTGATAATGCCAAGGTGCTTGGTGATATTCGAAACGCCTATGAGCGTTTGGATTTTCCGGTAGCAGAAGCCCGTGTAGTCGCCGCGTTAGAGACTTATGAACGTTTTTCGCCGGCAGAACTGAGTGAAATTCATGTCTTCTATGCCTTAATTCTGTATGCGCGCAATGATCTGACTGAATCAGAAGCGCAGTTAAGTCAGGCCATTCAATTAACGCCCACTCTTGACCTTGATCCGCTGGTAACACCGCCTCAATTGTTTACCGTTTTTGGCAAGCTTAAAGAGAATCAACAAAAAGCATCAGCGCAGCCTTTGGAGCCTACAGAGGTACGGTATGTCGTTCTGCGGGACCTGAGAGCCGGCGCTGCAATGCGTTCTATGCTTGTCCCTGGCTGGGGGCAATTGTACAAGGGAGAACAAAAGAAAGGCGTGATCATGACCGGCCTTTGGGCCACAACTGCGGGTGGGGCTTTGGTGGCTCATATCCGTAGAAATCAGACACGGGATTATTACCGGGCGTCAACAACACAGGCGGAGACGCAGGATCGATTTGGCGCTTTTAGTACATGGCACAAAGTGCGCAACAGCTTGTTGGCAGGAGCCGCTGGCATATGGGTATATAGCTACGTCGATGCCATGCTTCGGGGCCGGCCAGATTCGGTCACTTTGGCTCAGGATGCCCCGTTGCAACTCTCTGTTTCTCCTCTCCCATCTGCCACGCAAATCTCTCTTCGTTGGCGCTTCTAGCGTATTGTCGATCTTTTAGATAGTGTTGAAATATTCGACAGTATAGCGTGGTTTCCTAACACTGATCTGTATCACTTGTTGGAATCATTTCTGATTTGTATCCACGCTAAAATGTCCCTTCAGAGCGTTCATTGGCCGTTTTTTGTCCCCTTGACCCGTCTGTAGTTTTCGTTTTATTACCGTGTCCGAATTTTTGGCACTTCTTTCGAACAGGTTACTCTTCAATAAGAATTTGATCACTGTTTCTTAATCGGTTTCAGGACTTGCCGAAAGAAAGTACCCTTGCTGAAAATGAACTTGAGCCGCAACACGGATAATCATTTACCACCTTTCGAAAACCACCGTTCTGGTAATCGGCCATTGCGCATTGCACTCTATTCACATGATACCTGTGGACTGGGACATATGCGCCGTAATCTACTGATTGCGCAGACCCTTGCAGAGCAATTTCCCAGCGCAAGTATCTTGTTGGTTACGGGAGCCCGTGAAGTATCCTCTTTTCAATTCCCTGAACGCGTTGACGCGGTCTCTCTTCCTTCTCTTTATAAAAAAGCAAATGAAGTATACGCTGCGCGTTCGCTGGATATAGACATCTCTGATCTGATTCATCTTCGGTCCTGCATCATAAAGACTTCGATCGAAGCATTTAATCCAGATGTATTTATCGTAGATAAAGTACCCCGGGGAACGATGGGTGAACTTGATGAAACCCTGGCGTATCTGGCTCAGCATACCAAAGCACATTGTGTATTGGGCCTGCGGGATATACTGGACAGTCCCGAGATTACCAAGGCCGAATGGGCCGGCAGCCGGAATACAGAAACCATCGAAAAATACTACGACAGCATATGGGTCTATGGAGACACAGTCGTTCACGATCTGGCTTCAGCCTATAGCTTGTCCGATGATATCTCGCGAAGAATGACGTACGTGGGTTATCTCAACCCGTCTGTCAGATTAGAAAAGGCGAACCCGGACGCACAGGACAATGCTTTGCTGGATCTACTTGGCGATCAGTTTTACCTGTGCGCCGTGGGTGGGGGACAAGATGGTATGGAGGTGTCAGAGGCCTTTGCAAATGCTTCCTTCCCTGCCGGCGTTAACGGTTTGATTGTAACCGGTCCACATATGCCGCCGGCATCCGCGGCGCGTTTGCAAGAACTCGTCGATACAAAAGATCACCTTACGCTGGTGACCTTCTTGCCTGAACCCCTCCATGTTTACACCGCAGCTAAGCGGATTGTAGCTATGGGCGGATACAACACAACGCTGGAACTCCTCGGCATCGGTGCTCGCGCATTGATTGTGCCTCGTGTGTATCCAAGGGCTGAGCAGTGGATACGGAGTGACGCGATGCAAAAGTTGGGCTTACTCGATTATCTGCATCCAGATGAGCTGTCTGCTGGCTCCATCAGCGACTGGTTTAGTGCGCCTGTCAAGAAAATCAAGGCCAGCGAGATCATAGACATGGATGGCTTGAAACGGATTCCGGAACTGGTACGGAGCCTTGTTTCAGAAAGAACAGCATCTGTAAGAAAACAGGATTTTGCGAGATCCAAAAGCGAAGATTCAGAAAGCATCCGTGGAGAAAGTAATGTGCGGAAGACAAAAAATTCAAATACAAAAAAACCAGCCATCCAGAAACATCATGCCATTAACTGATACACTCCGCGTAGGATATGTGGTAAAACGATATCCTCGTTTTTCCGAAACGTTTATCGTAAACGAAATTCTGGCACATGAAAAGGCCGGCCTGGACCTGGATATCTTTGCCTTGCGTCCGCCGGTGGATACACACTTTCAGCCGGCCATCGCCCGGGTAAGAGCCGAGGTTACTTATCTGCGGGATAAAGGCAAAATGTCGGACCTGTGGGAAGCACTACGAGGCGCAAATGAGCATATGCCTTCGTGCCAGACGGAGATGCTTTCGTTCGACGATGAACAGGTAGGCACCGTCTATCAGGCATTGCAACTTGCGACGGCAGTGAAGGAAAAGGGCATTAATCACTTGCACGCGCATTTTGCAACATCAGCAGCAACTGTTGCGCGGATGGCTGCAGCGCTTGCCGGCATAACGTACACCTTTACGGCGCATGCGAAGGATATTTTCCACGAGAGTGTTGTGGAAGCTGATTTGCGCAAGAAGCTTCAAGACGCATCTTCGACCATTACGGTAAGCGACTTTAATGTTGAATATCTGCAGGAAAAATATGGCCCTGCTGCGCAGCGTGTCGTCCGCATATTCAATGGCATTGAGCTGGATCGTTTTCAGTATAAAGCGCCCAGTGAGCGGCCTCCGTGTATTGTGGCTGTGGGCCGGCTTGTAGAGAAAAAAGGATTCAGTTGCTTGATTGATGCATGTGATATACTTGCGGATCGTGGTATCGCTTTTAAGTGCCAGATTATTGGGGAAGGGATGTTATACGACCAGTTGAATGAGCAGATCAAGGAAGTAGCGCTGTCTCATTGCATCGAACTGGTTGGGCCAAGACCCCAAAGTGAAATTGCCGGATTACTGCAAAACGCCGCAGTTTTTGCAGCACCCTGTGTGATTGGCAAAGATGGCAATCGGGATGGACTCCCCACGGTATTGCTTGAATCCATGGCGCTTGGCACGCCTTGCATTTCCACTGATGTTACGGGTATTCCTGAGATTCTGCACGATGAAGAAACGGGCCTGCTCGTGCCGCAAGAAGACGCAATGGCGCTCGCTGATGCGATTGAGCGCCTGATAAATCATGGCTCGCTTCGCGTTCGATTGGCTGAAAAAGCCCGTCAACTCATCGAAATGCAATTTGATATTCATCGGAATGCAGAGCGAATCAGAAAACATTTTACACCCCGTCTGTTTGCGGGCGATACACTGCCTTCCCACGAAATTACAATGGAGCAAGAGGCTCAAAACGCGTAATGAAAAGAATTGCCTATATATGTTCTGATCCGGGCGTACCGGTTTATGGTACAAAGGGATGTTCTGTACACGTGCAGGAAGGGATGCGTGCATTACGGGCTCAGGGGGCACAAATTACGCTGTTTGCACAGCGGATTGGTGGCGATGCGCCGGCTGATCTTGCCGATATAAAGTGCATCAGATTACCCAAGCTTTCGAAAGTCACTGTAGCTGCAAGAGAGCAGAGCGCATTGGCAGCCAATCAAATTTTACAAAGACTGCTGGAAAAAGAAGGCCCTTTTGATGCGGTCTATGAGCGCTACTCACTTTGGGGGTACGCCGGCATGGAATACGCCCGCGATAAAGACCTTCCCGGTATTCTGGAGGTGAATGCCCCGCTCATCGAAGAGCAGTTGCAGCACCGAATGCTCGTTCATGAAGAGGAAGCATGCAGGGTCGTAAACCGTGTCACATCTGCTGCTACAGCCCTGATCGCTGTTTCGGCAGCAGTTGGGGAGTATCTGGGAGGATTTCCAGAGTCAGCAGGCAAAATACACGTTATTCCGAATGGCGTAGATCCCAACCGGTTTTCTCCTGAAGTATTCCCCAGTATGCCCTCTGCTGAAGACGCGTTTACTGTCGGGTTTGTAGGTACGTTGAAGCCGTGGCACGGTGTACTGGACCTTGTTGAAGCGTTTGCCATGCTTCATAAACAAGCACCCAACAGCCGGCTCCTCATCGTAGGCGATGGTCCAGAGCGTGAGATGATTGATGCACGTCTGGCTGCCCATGGCCTTACACTTGCGACCCAATTTACCGGTGCTGTACATCCTGCAGATGTGCCAGGACTCATTGCTTCCATGGATGTGGGCGTGGCCCCTTATCCGATCATGGAGAATTGCTATTTCTCCCCATTAAAAGCCTTTGAGTATATGGCCTCGGGGATTGCTTTTGTGGGAAGCAATATTGGGCAGTTGGGCGAACTGGTGGCCCATGGAGAAACGGGTCTGCTTTACGCGCCAGGTAATACAGGTGAACTGGGAAAGTGTCTTTTAACGCTTTATAAAGACCGGCGCCTGGTTGGACAACTTGGACGCACTGCACGCAAGGCAATTCTACAATCCCATACCTGGGATGCCGTAGGTGGGCGTATTATGCAGATGGCAAGACAG
>JBGCEN010000255.1:0-11900 GCA_045106435.1 Rhodothermales bacterium | reverse complement strand
GACTTACAGACTTACAGACTCAAAAGAACCGTTCCTGCTTGACGTTTTTCTCCCAATTCTCTCTGGCTTCTTGCACGCTGGGCATTTCGCTTACTTCTGCGACTGGTACATCCCACCAGCTTTCGTATCCCGGAACGTCCTGGTAGCGGTCATTTTCTATATGAATAACAGTTGTCTCTGTGCTCGCATCTGCATGTTTGAGGGCAGAAACAAAGTCTTCGTGGGTTTTGCATCTGATTACGTGCGCGCCAAGGCTTTCTGCATTTTTCGCCAGATCAATAGGCAAATGCTTGGCCTCAAGGCCTATGTCGTCGGTTGTCATCGCGTCCTGATCCGGAAACGTATATCGTGTCCCAAAACCGCTCTGCCCCAGCGAACGACTCAGTGCGCCGATGCTTTTGTACCCGAAATTATCAACAAGAATAATCGTCAGCTTTATGCCTTCCTGGACTGCGGTGGTGATATCTGCAGAGAGCATGAGGTAGCTGCCATCCCCCACCATTACGTAAACCTCACGTTCCGGGGCGGCCATTTTAATCCCGAGGCCGCCGGCTATTTCATAGCCCATACAGCTATAGCCATATTCCATGTGGTACTGCTTTGGATGCCTGGCCCGCCATAACTTGTGCAAATCCCCTGGCATACTGCCGGCAGCGTTTACCATGATCGCATTGGGGTTGCCCTGGTCGTTCACAACACCAATCAGTTCGCCCTGACTCACCAAAGGCTTATGCCGGATCGCGTAGATACGATCTACTTCAGCTTCCCAATTGTCATGCATCTCCCGTGCTTTTGCCTGATACGCGGCCGGCGCGGCATAGCCATTCAGCGCATCAAGCAGTTCCTCCAAAATAGCTCGGGCGTCACCGACAAGAGGAAGCGCTGCATGTTTGAATGCGTCAAACTCAGCTACGTTAATATTGATAAATCGAACATTTGGGTCTTGAAAAGCTGTCTTGCTCTGCGTTGTAAAGTCACTGTAGCGCGTTCCGATACCAATGACCAGATCTGCATCATGACTCACCCTGTTCGCTGCAAGCGTTCCGGTTACGCCGATGGCTCCCATATTTAGTGCATGATCATACCGTAAACTGCCTTTACCACCATGCGTCTCAGCAACCGGAATGCCCGTTTGATCCACAAACGTTGACAAGAGTTCAGTTGCTTCGCTGTAGAGGGCTCCACCGCCGGCGACAATCATCGGGCGTTTACTTTCGCGTATCCATTTTACGGCTTCTTGTAAAGCGCTCTTATCCGGACGATTACGAGGAATATGCCACGTTTTCTCGTTAAACAATTCGATAGGATAATCAAAGGCTTCTGTTTGCACGTCCTGCGGCAATGCAAGCGTGACTGTCCCAGTATCAACCGGGCTCGTCAAAACACGCATGGCTTCAGGCAACGCTGTAACCAATTGATCAGGCCGGTTGATGCGATCCCAATAACGACTGACCGGCTTGAAGCAGTCATTGACTGAAAAGTCTTGTGAATGCTCAGATTCCAGTTGCTGTAAAACTGGGCCAACATTCCTGCGCGCAAAGATATCTCCCGGCAACAGCAGCACAGGAACCCTGTTAATGGTTGCCGCTGCGGCCCCCGTAATCATGTTTGTAGCGCCGGGGCCAATCGAGGAAGTACAGGCAAACGTTTGCAGCCTGTTTTTCACTTTAGCAAAAGCGGCGGCAGAATGCACCATCGATTGCTCATTGCGACTTTGATAGTACCTCAGTTCCGGAAATTGCTGCAGCGCCTGCCCAATACCAGAGATATTGCCGTGTCCAAAAATACCAAAACATCCCGCAATGAAAGGCCTTCTTTGCCCATCACGCTCGACATATTGCTTTGTTAAGTATTTAACGAGGGCTTGCGACATCGTAAGACGCACTGTTTGGGAATCCATGCTGTTTGGGGTGTCTATTTTCCTGAGTAGTTCAGAGCGGGTGATACTTTAGTTTTGCTGAATCAATCCAGTGCGACTAAATTGGATATACGGGAATATCTTTGTTTCGCGATTTATAGGTCTCTTTCACCCAGGTGTATTGCGGATCATCTACATTCGCTAACGACTGCGCGCTTCCTGCCAGGATATTTAGATAATAAGTGATATATCCAGGTGGACTAACAACCGGGTGATACCCTTCCGGAACGAGTACAATGTCGTTATTTCTCGCCATCATTAAAGCATCAATTGGATGACCGGCCTGATGCAAGGGTGAGTGCTCGTCGGTATAAACGCGTTGGTACGCATACCCTTCGGGCCTGTTAATTTTATAATAGTATACTTCTTCGAGATCCGCTTCGATTACATTGCCGGCAGCGTCTTCGCGGTGGACATCATGCTTGTGAGGAGGATAGCTGGACCAGCCACCACTGGGTGTGTACACTTCACAAATGACCAGACGCTGGCAGGCAGATCCCGGTGGCAAGATATCATTGATTTGTCTGGTGACATTGTCGCCGCCTCGAATCTCCGCATTGACCGTATCCGGCGATACAAGCATAGGCTCAAACTTTTCTTCAGCTTTCACCCAGGCAACAGCAAACTCAGCGTCGTTCTGTGCAGTAACAGTTAAAGAGGTGTTAATTGATAGATAGAGAGAGGCAGCCGGGCCTTCAAATACGTTGCTTCGCTTGCCAATTCCTGTCCAGGCGCCGGCGCTTGATTCCACATCAATGGTCCCACTCAACACTACAATCGCCAGTTCATGGGCACCCGTTTCAAACGACCAGTTTTTACCGGCAGATAATTGCCGCACCTGAAAATTAATAAACTCCCAGCCGGCCATTGATGGCGTTACTTCCGTGACCAATCCTTCCTGGCCTGAGCCATTTGGATGTACGAGCATGTTTTGACTTGTATACTGCATTAATTTCTCCCCTTATTCCTTAGTGACGCCTTTGCAAAAGTATCACTGGGATTTTAGGAGAAAGCCAAGTCTTGTACAACTACTAAATGGATTTTTTATCCAGAAAAATGTAAAAAAATGTCAGATGCAGATAATCTGTAGCGAACAGGCATTGTTTTGATAATCTGGCTTGCTAACCAAGTATCCAACGTAGAGCTTAGCCATCTGACTTATCAGATGCAGCGCCGGTTGGTTCAGTATTGCCTGATTTCCTTTGATTTGCCCAGGTTTCTATATTTTCTCTAATGAACTCACCCAGGTCTTCTATCTCCTTTGCTGACTCCTTCCAAAAGTCTTTAAACGATTCTGTATCGAAAGCCGCTCCGTAAATCTTTCCCCAGGGTGAGCCGGAGTGTTTGATCTCATCTTCGAAGTATGCAGCCAGTTGCCGGCAGGCCATAGCAACCACTGACAGGGACTCTGTATCCTCCAGTGGCTGAAAAACCGTACGTACTGAATCATCCAGTTCAATGAGTCGCTTCAATACTTTATTATACTGAGAGACCGTGTATGCCCTGGTGTCGTCCTCGCTTCCTGACCAACTGGATTGTTGTGCCATCCGGGAAGTTTTTCGCAGAACGTTGACCAATTTGATAATTTCTTGCTCCTTTTCCATATCTGTATTATCCGTTTTGTGCTAGATCGTGTAGTCGATGCGCGTTTAAATGGTTTACGCAAACTGACTGGCTACACAACCTCATCCTGAAAAAACCACATGAGTCCGGGAAATAAGCCCATGGACGACCAGCCTCTGCTATTCCTTAAGTAATCGATTAAAAAGCCGGCCATATCACGTGCAGCAACCCGCACCGTACCGACTGAAGCCTTTGAAGGCAAAGGCTCAAAACGTGCAGCAAGTTCGCGATCCAGTTCAGCGAGCCTTGCTTGAATGTTATTGTACTGTTCTATACAAAAGTGTCGGGCATCATCGCCCTCATTATTGAGAAGAGCGAAGCCGGCATCGTTTGTAATTTGATGCAGCAAATACACCAATTTCTTTATCGATTTCTCCATGCTCTGTCGGCTTTTTCTACTTGTTCAATTTGCTCTTGCAGCAACGATTTCCCTTTAAACAATCGCCATTTCACTGTAGATAAAGGGATATCCAGGAAGGACGAGATCTTCTTCAGTGGTATGGCATCATAAAATCTCATTCTCATTACCATGCTGTACTCCGAAGGCAATCTATCCAGCGCAATCCTGACAGACTCTCCCTCTTCTTTTAATTCCCTATCTGGTTGATGAATCGCGCTAAACTGCTCTAGCAGATATTCATCCATAGGCATTGACTTGGATGCTCGAATACGCTCCATCTTCAAGTACCTCAAAGCACGATGTTTTGTGATCACCATCAGCCATGAAGCAAATTTTTGTGGATTGTCGATAGAAGGCAAAGACTTAAAAGCAAGTAACCAGGCATCTTGCGCGACATCATCAGCATTTTCCTGCCCTGTTATGGATTGGGCCAACCGTAAAACAGCCTGCCGATACCGCATAACAAGTTGATCAAATGCCTTCAAATCACCCAAGATTGCCGCTACAACCAATACTTCCTCTGGTATGGCCTCCTTTTCGTTTTCCATCAAAGCAATCTGGAACTCATGATTCTTCACATTCCACGCCACGCAAAGCGCAAAAGTATCATCAACTTCATCTATATAGATACATCTATAGTCCGAAAAGTTAGTGGCTTTGCAAATTTTTTTGTATTCAACGCGCTTCTAGAATAATTCAAGACACTACAAGTCATTATTAATAAACAACTTACACCGTGAATTTTTCCTTCATAAGGCGAATAGGTGGTCTAATCCTCCTGTGATGGGTATATTCAATGCTGAAAGAGAGGCATCATTTGTTTAATGAGACGAAATTTATTATTTGACTTCCTGCCCCCCGTATCCACCCAACGCTCGCTACGTCAGCAAATGGGACCGGTGGTCCTGGACCGTCTCTCTTTTGGTTCGAATAGTCCAAATAGTGTCGATTAAATAACCCTATGAATAAAGCAGCATTGAATGCTTCCACACTTATAGATTTACTCAGATGGCGTGCAACACATCAAGCAGATCGTGTTGCATACACTTTTCTGAAAGATGGTGAAGAAGAATCTGAACAATTAACCTACGCCGAACTGGATACCAAAGCACGGGCCATAGCCGCGCATTTGCTTGCCCAGGAAGGCACTGGAGAAAGAGCGCTCTTATTGTATCCGGCGAGCCTGGAATACATCGCAGCATTCTTTGGCTGTTTATATGCCGGCGTTATAGCAGTTCCTGTCTATCCACCAAGAAAAAACCGCTCAATGGAGCGTGTTACAGGGATTGTATCTGACGCAAAAGCCAAGTTCACGCTTACTACCAGACAAATTAGTAGTGACATCGAACGCAGATTTGCCGAGCATCCTGAGCTTGCAAAGTTGCCAATTATCTCAACAGATGAATTGCCACTTGATGGCGCGTCAGTTTGGGCAGAGCCAAACGTTACCAGCGAATCCATTGCCTTTCTGCAGTACACCTCAGGATCCACGGGATCTCCGAAAGGCGTTATGGTCAGTCATGGCAATTTGCTACATAACGAACGCCAAATTCAGAACGCCTTCGGAATGGATGAAAACTCATCTGTTCTAGGCTGGCTTCCGCTCTACCATGACATGGGCCTGATCGGCAACGTACTTAATCCATTGTACGTGGGGTACCCTTGCTACCTGATGGCACCTGTTGCTTTTCTACAAAAACCTATTCGCTGGTTGCAAGCTATTTCCAAGTATGGCGCAAGAATCAGTGGTGGTCCTAACTTTGCTTACGATCTGTGCGTCAGGAAAATCACAGATGAACAAATTGCAGAATTAGATCTGTCGTCGTGGAAGGTGGCCTTCAATGGCGCTGAACCTGTTCATCCGGAAACACTGGAACGGTTCACGAAGAAATTTGCACCCGCCGGCTTTAGCATGGAAGATTTTAGCCCATGTTATGGCCTTGCTGAAGCCACGCTCTTTGTTGCTTCTAACAAGAACAACTCAAAGATTAATGTTAAACACGTCAATGCTACGGCGCTTCAACAAAATGAAATTGTTGATGCCGCACATGATGACGAAGACGTTCGCGCCCTGGTTAGTTCAGGTGTTGCGTGGGAGAATCAGACGATCAAAATTGTAGACCCTGAAGCCCTGACGGCTTGCAAAGACGGCAAAGTAGGCGAAATTTGGGTTTCCGGTGAAAGTATTGCCAAAGGATACTGGGGCAAAGAAGAAGTTACGGCGCGTACCTTTAGCGCATCAATAGCCAAAAGAAACGGACAGGCATTCCTTCGAACCGGCGATCTTGGATTCCTCAGCGAAGGCCAACTCTATGTAACAGGTCGTCTAAAAGACCTCATCATTATCAGAGGCCGTAACCACTACCCGCAAGATATTGAGGTAACAATAGAAACAAGTCACGAAGCACTTGAACAAGGGGCTTGTGCAGCGTTTTCGTTTGACCTGGACGGAGCAGAAAGACTGGGCATTGCTATAGAGATCCGGCGTGTCAACATGAGAAATCTGGATGCTGATGAAGTGGTCAAAGCCATCCGGAAAGCTGTTTCGGAAAAACACGAATTGCAGGTACATTCGGTTATTTTGCTCAAACCAAAGAGCATACCCAAAACTTCAAGCGGCAAAATTCAGCGCCACGCATGTAAAGTTGGCTATCTCACAGATACATTAAATGTAGTCAACAGCAATACATTGGCATTTGTAGACGCTGAGGACTCAGATGCTACAGAGGCATTTCTTGACCGTGGCGCCCTTTCGTCCCTACCTGTTTCTGAGAGAAAGACACTGGTGTCGTTTTTCTTGCAGCAGCTCGTTGGCAAAGCGCTCAAAATGAATGTTTCAGATGTCGATCCTAATCAGTCACTGAGCACACTGGGCATGGATTCGCTGGATACGATCGAGCTCAAGCTTGAAATCGAGCGTAATCTAAAGGTAACTGTCCCGATGGACGAAGCGCTCAACGACATGAGTGTTGTTGAACTGGCAGATAAATTGTCGTACCAGTTCTCATCAAATGGGAACGACTACAAAGAAGCACCCAAAACAGAGGTCATTATCAAAGACCTCTTTGAGAAATGTGATGAGGAAGGCGGTTATTTTGGCAAATACCGCTTGAATAAAGATGACTACTTCACACAGCCCAAACTGGAAGGCACACCCGGCCCCCGGATGAAATTCCAGGGCCGCGACGTAATCGTTTGGTCGATCAACAACTACCTGGGCCTGATTGGCGAAGAGAAAATCCACAAAACCGCGATCGACTCTGTAACACAGCATGGCTTGTGGACTCCGATGGGGTCGCGCATGCTTACAGGTAATACTGAGCGGCATCTTGAGCTGGAACGACGTCTGGCATCCTATCTCCATAAAGAAGCATCCATCGTCTTCAACTTCGGATACATGGGTGTGATGGGTACCATTGACGCCGTAACAGACGGCAATGACACCATCATCATTGACAGTCTTTCACATGCTTGTATTGTTGATGGAGCACTCATAGCATCCGCCGGCAAGCAATTCAGGGTTTTCCGTCATAACGACATGGACAGCCTTGAAAAGCAGCTTAAAGCGGCAAATGAAAACAGGAAAGGCGGTGTGCTTATTATCACCGAAGGCGTTTTTGGTATGACAGGCGACATCGGCAAGCTCGATGAAATTTGCGTACTCAAAGAAAAGTACGATGCACGCCTCTTCGTTGACGATGCACATGGATTTGGTGTAATGGGCCCCACAGGCGCCGGCGTAGGCGAGTTTCTGGGCGTTCAGGATAAAGTAGATTTGTACTTCGGTACATTTGCTAAATCCTTTGCAGGTATCGGCGGCGTTACAGCCGGCGATGACCGGGTGATTGATTACATCAAGTACAACGCAAGAACCAACATCTTCGCGAAGAGCCTCCCGATGCCTTATGTTGAAACCATGCTCACAACACTGGACTTCATCGAGAACGGTGATGAGTACAGAAACAGAATGTGGCATGTGGCCCGCAGGCTCCAGGAAGGCCTGAGCGCACTTGGATTTAACATTGGAGATACACAGTCCCCTATTACGCCTGTGTATGTCCCTGCCGGCGATGAAGAAACGGCAACACGTGCAATCCGGTTACTTCGGACAGAATATGGTATCTTTGTATCAGCAGTAACATACCCCGTAGTTCCACGCGGCGTTGTACTGTTCAGGCTCACCTCCTCATCATCCCACACTGATGAGGATATTGATATCACGCTCGAGGCTTTCAAAAAACTACGCGACCAGTTAAACCTGAGTAGCGAAGAGCAGAACACTCCTGTTACTGGAGACCTCGTAGAACCCACCCAATAGTCCTCCAGCGTACAACATACTTGGTTAAACAGCTCCCGACGGCCTGGAAGTGCCCGTCGGGAGCGTTTGTTTTTTAATATTTATGGCAGGTACGCTCTGAATTAACACTCAAACATGAGCTTTATTATTAGCGGAATCCAACAGATTGGCGTTGGTATTCCCGATGTACACAACGCTTGGTCTTGGTACAGGAAGCATTTTGGCATGGATGTGCCTGTCTTCGAAGAAAAGGCAGAGGCCGCCTTAATGACACCCTATACAGGGGGTGAGGTACAAAGCCGGCATGCAGTCATGGCGCTAAACATGGCCGGCGGTGCCGGTATGGAAATATGGCAATATACCAGCAGAGAAACAGCTCCTTCGACGTTTGAGATACAATTGGGCGATTACGGTATCTTCGTCACGCGTATAAAAAGCAATAATGTTAAAGCGGCCTTTGCCTGGTTTAATAAGCAGAATGTTGAGATGCTTAGCGATCTTGTCGAAGACCCGGGCGGAAAGCCTCATTTCTTTGTCAAAGATCCCTATGGCCTTATTTATCAGATTGTTGAAGGCACCAGCTGGTTTTCAGCACCAAAGCATGTAACAGGCGGTCCTGCAGGTTGCATGATTGGTGTATCTGATATTGAAAAGGCAAGAGAACTCTACAGCGACCTGCTCGGATACGATCAGGTGGTATATGATGAATCGGGGACATTTGAAGACCTTGCCGGCTTGTCTAAAGGCACTCCGGTAAAAGTACGGCGCGTGCTCCTGAAGCATAGCCAGCCACGTAAAGGCGGCTTTAGCCGGCTGTTAGGCGATAGTGAACTGGAACTCGTGAAAGTCTATGACCGGGTCCCCAAGCCTATCTTCAAAGACCGATTCTGGGGCGATCTGGGGTTTATCCATCTTTGCTTTGATGTCCGCAATATGGATGCGCTAGAAGCATCCTGTAAAGAAAAAGGGTTTAACTTTACCATCGACAGCATGAATACCTTCGATATGGGAGAAGCCAGTGGCAGGTTCAGCTATATTGAAGATCCTGATGGCACCCTGATCGAATTTGTCGAAGCGCACAAAATGCCCATCATGAAAAAATGGGGCTGGTATCTCAACCTGAAAGACAGAGACCCGGAGCGCCCGCTCCCAAACTGGATGTTGAAGGCCTTGCGTTTTAGTCGCGTAAAGGACTAAACTCGACTTAATCTACTGGGATAAAGTCTCGCATGTAAAATTTAAAATGCAAATTTTAGCATTTCCAATTATTCCATCTTTCAACTGACGGTTATCGGGTGTACAAGGGGTACGTTGTATAAATATCCTTTCTCATTGTGCGGGATCGACGCCGGCTGCGTGTTGCCTGCTGCGTCCGTTGCAATGGTTGTTAACGTGTGATCACCTGCCTCAGGCGTCCATTCAAATTCAAATCTTCTCCAGGCATACTTTATGGGCGGATCAATGAACCGCGCTTCCGCCCAATCGCCCGTTTGCTGACGCCATTTCACGGACGCGATGGGTGCATGAGGAGAATAGGCATAACCGCGGACCATCTGCTTTCCAGCACGTAGCTTTGCCGGCCATGGCAAAATAAGCGTGCTTTTAATGGATTGTGTGGTAGCTACCTGTCCTTTAGACTCTCCTTCGGGCGTAAAATCATCCCCAATGAGCACATAAGACGACGTATTATTCCTGCTCCAAACCCGGGTAGAAGACACATTGATCTTACCCAGCCACTTGATATTTGAGCTCCCAACCCACCCCGGCACGATAGCACGCACAGGATAGCCATGATCTTTAGGTAGCGAAGCCCCGTTCATCTGGTAAGCCAGTATGGTATCCTCATCCAAGGCTTTTTGCAAAGGGATTGGCCGGCGAAACCCCCCTTCCGGAGATTCATCATCCAGGCCGATAAGCTGGACATCCAGCGCAGCATCTGTAATGCCCGCTCGATTTAACACGTCCCGCAAAGGCACCCCTGTCCAGATAGCCATCCCAACACCGCCTCTCGCCCACTGCGTTCCACGGGCCGGCTTACCCATCGTCGATCCAAAGAAAGATCGTTGATTCCCTCCACATTCGATGTACGCATACACCGACTTGCTGGGCATGTTAATCAGATCGGTGTATGTCAGGGTTATGGACGTGTTTACTGCATCACCTTCAATAACAAGCGCATATGAATCAACATCTACATCGATACTATTCGAGTTATTTCTGACAAAAAACTGGTCGTTGGGTGTAATAAAACCACCTAGCTCCTCAATTCTGGATTCCAGATTGTTGGTGCCGTGCGCTATAAATGGGCTCGTATCCTTGAAGAATGGTGTGTCTTCTTCAACGACAAGTTCTTCAGCCGGCTGTTCACAGCCGTTGCCCAGCGTAAGAAGGCTGCCCGCTGCTGCAACCTTTAAAAAAGATCGGCGGGTTGATGCAGTTGGTTTGTCCTGTGCGTGTTGATTTGGAGGTGCAGATTTTGCTTTGGGCACGGAATGGAGACGTTAGGATGAATGGAATCACGTCATGGGAAAATATAAAACCCGTCACCCAGAAGCCATTTTCCGATCGTTAGAAATAAAGCCTTACCTAAACGTCCAGAAAATTCTAGTAGAGGAGATTCATGACCCTCTACCCATCGAGCCCACTCAATCGTCTAAACAAACCTCAGACTCAACACTGTGCAAGGTATGTTGCCATAATAAACATCATCAGGTTGATGCCCAGAATGGTCAGCAGGCAATTCCAGCCGGCGAAGTTATCTTCTGAAGGCCCCTGATACGTGTTATTTTCCGACTCCATTAGGTTTCAAACTGTTAAGCCCGCTTAGCAAACAACATCAATTCCCCGCGGGCTTTATGTGTTCCGGAATCTCACATCCGGTTCTTTGGCTTGTATCGGCCAAACTGATGATTTTCCAACCGTCGTCGTCTTTAAAGAACTGGAACGAATTCACGCCGCAGTGACTGAAGGAATCACCAAGATAAAAGACGAAGTTCATCCATGCAGAAGCTAATCTCCCATCAATTTTTATATCAACATTCCAAACTTGCTCATCCCAGACTTGATCATGCGGTTTATTTACTGCGGCGGCAAAGTCACTGATGGGGGTATTTCCGAGTCTTGGCTTGCCTTCCCGATCTGTACCGGCACGTTGAGCAACAACACCATCTACAAACAGCGAGGCAACCTTGTCGCCATCTCCGGCACGCATGCCATCAAACATAGCATCAATAACCTGCCGAACAGCTTTTTCTTCAGCACTGGCAGCCGGCTCTTTCTCATAGGGCATAGGCGGTGCAGTTTGGGCTATCGCTGTATTGAGCGATAGAGACAACAAGGCAATAAGCACTATATAAAAAACCGATGGGTAGTTAAAAGAAGCTTTTTTCATTGAATAGCACATTAATTCTACTTTTCTGGTGATCCCGCGTGTGTTATAGAGATAAAACGGAACGAGATACCTTTTAGTATTATAAGTTGTTAAGAACCTGTTGAGATTTAATCTTCACATTGAGTAAGCGATCTTTTGGTGCTTTTGAATCCGCTTTTTTATTTGCATCAGTCGGGCTGCGCCCTCGTGTCGCACGTAACGCTGCTATGCGCTCAAAAAGTCGTATCCAAAATCACTCAAAATCTCATCTCTCTCAATTGTGAACCTCAAA
>JBGCEN010000254.1:0-5686 GCA_045106435.1 Rhodothermales bacterium | reverse complement strand
GGATCGATCAACTGAAACCGCTGGGAAAAGCCCTGAATTCCCGAGCAAATAGTCATCTTTCCCTCCTCGCTCCATGATATCTGTATCTTCTTTGCTGATGTACAGCTTTGCACCTGAAGCTTTCTTTAATGCAGCAAGGCCAGCAGCGTGGTCAAAGTGTGCATGCGAATTGAGCAGGATTTCCACATCTTCAATATCAAACCCAAGTGTTTTAATATTCTGCTCAATGAGAGGAGCAGATTCTTCAAACCCGCCGTCAATCAGTATATGCCCTTCATCGCCTACAATCAGATACGAGGTCATCTCGTTTGTGCCCACGTAGTAAATGTTATCAATCAATTGAAAAGGCTCAACGGGCTTATTCCAGCGAGCCACCATCTCGCTATGCTGGGCAGCGACTGTTGAAAATGAGCAAACAAGTCCTAAGAAAAGCAGTGTGTATTTTGGCATTTGAAGTCGGTTAGTCTGTGAGTCGTGTGTCTGTGAGTCCGTATAGAAATTATGATTGGATTTGGTTTATAATTTCGGGGATTTCTTCATAGTGGTCAATCCAAAGGGGCTCGATGCCCAGTTCGTTTAAGACCAGCGTTTCCTGTTCGTCAGATTTGCGTTGGACTTCTCTCAGTATGCCTGTTATTTCATTTTGCCAGTTGGGGCCCTTTTTCATGCCCGGACCGCCTTTAACTCCGCTTCTTAAAAACCGGTCTGCATACTTCTTTGCCTTTTGATTAATCTTGCTCAATTCCTCTGCAGACGGTTTTTTCCAGGTTCTGCGTTTAAGGATGGCAAAGTGCGTAATCTCGTTCGTTGATTGCCGTGCCACATCGAAGAGCCGGCGGATATTTCTATCGGAAAGTGAAAGCCCCACCATCAATCCAACAGCATCAGACATGGCCCCTAATTGAAGGGCGTTTGACCAGGAATCAGGATTGCTTGCGGCAAGATTATACTGGTCCTCAGTAAAGATGATGTCTTCAGGCTCAGATCCATTTGCGTCTTGAAACGGCACGTACCCATGCACATGATAAATGGGTAGTGTACCATCAACGGGCGTCTGTCCCTTTTTATAGATGGTTGTATATGTGTCGTCGTACAGGAATCGTTGCAGCAGGGAGTCATAGTTATAAGTCACCACTGACTTCACTCCCCCGTGGTTGTTCTCGCACAGTTGCGCCACTGCACGCAATGTTGGATTCCCATACATCAACTCATCTGCAGCCGGCACATTATATGTACCCGCATCACCAGGTTCAAATCCCTGATAAAGCGTTTCTCGCAACGCATTCAGAAAGGCCGGCTGATCGTCTCCGTAGTGCAGCCGGATTTTACGAGCAGTAATCTCGAGGGGCTCTTGCAGGTTTTCGACTTGCCACTCAGAGATCGCCATCAAATAATTTGGAAATGGCCGCCACATACCCAACCGTTGCGCATCCATTATTTTGAAATACATGGCAAGCACGAGGCCTTCCCACAAAAGGAATCCGTTATCAACAGAAACGCCGGCGCCAAGAAACAGCGTCAGTTTTCTTTCCTGAAAGGCGGTTTTTAATGATTCGATGGGTGTCATGAGACTGTAGCATCGCTTTTATTCAGAGGAATTGAATGATGAACAACCAACAAGGAAAGTCCAATTACGAAGTTTATTCAGATCCTTCATCATTCAGAATTCCTTGTTGGATATTCATCATTCAAAAAAAGCTCTACCTGAAATAACAGGTAGAGCTTTAAAAAGCTGTCCGGGAGCCCGGTTAGCTATCGCTAATAGGCTATGCCAGAGGCTCCCTTCTGCATATCAGACATATAGGATCACCTCGTTAGTTAAGGGCACTTCAGAAAACGCACCGGCAACCGCCCAGTTATGCAACCAGCGCCGCGTATAGAAAATTTTACCCGAAGGTGTTTTGAGTACGACAAACATATCCCCCAGTTCCTCCTTCCTGCCAACGTTTATTCTACCCACCAAAAACACCCTGTAAGACTATAAAAACGCACTTTCAGCCTCTACTTATTAAACAGAAGAGTGAGAACCAGAAAAAAATAGAAAACACATTAGGGAGTTTCCACCCTTTTCGCGTCTTGGTTATTGAGTGCTTAAAAAGCGAGTCACGAAACACACCATACGGACTTACTCGACTGCATTCCTCAACAGAGCAATACACCTTTTAACATAACCGAGAAAGAAAATGAACATTACTTCTTTAACAAACGGGCGATATGTAGCCCATACACTGGCCACTGCAGTATTGATCGCCGTTACAGCAATCGTAGGTTTGAACAATGATGGAGAAAACAAAGCAGACGACCCGGTCGCACTAGACGTTGCCTTTGTTACACATCTCGACATTGATTTGCCTGAGCAGGATGTATTCATTGAGCGAGAAAAAGGGTCTGGAGAAGTTTATCGCGTGACCAAAGGCGATCACAATATGAACGCTGAGCTTTTTGCAACCGCAGACCAAACGCCGCACGATCCTTTTAATCCAGCTTCCGTTGGTCCACATAAAAAAGGCGACTCCCTGAACATGACCCTGGGGCAATGGCTCAAACACTCAGGTACGGGCACCTACACCTGTGAAGCCGGCGCTGGCGCACTGAACCTGAATTTCACCGGACTTGTCCCCAATGGCGTCTATACCATGTGGCATGCATTTATGGCCCTGCCACCACCCGTACCGTTCACCGGCACACTCGATCTGCCACTTGGTGCCAGAGACGGATCTGAAAGTGCATTCACGGCAGACAAAAAAGGACGCGCTTCTTTCAAGCATAACTTCGAGCCTTGCCTGCAGATGTCTGACACATGGACGACCTCAATGCTTGCAGTTGCCTATCACAGCGATGGCAAAACGTATGGCGGTTCACCGGGACCCTTTGGAAGTAAATCTCACGTCCCACTGTTTGTAATGCTTCCCCAGCGTGAAGGCATCGAATAACAGTCTGCAAAAGATACCTGGCAAGAAAGAATAACTGACATCAAAGAATAATCGACAACAGACGCAGGGCTGTCTTCACTTAAAAGACAGCCCTGCCCTTTTCAAAGAGAAGGAATGGTATGAAAACATACATCAGCCTCATTATCGTACTCATCGCCACTGTGGCCTTTGTAGCAAAGCCATTGCAGGACGAATTTGACAAAACCAGAGTACCTGCTCAAGTAACAGACTCCGACTTCTACAATGCCGGCAACGTGAACGACGCCGAAGTCGCATTGGGCCGATCCCTGTTCTTCGACAAAATTCTAAGCGGCAATAAAAACATCTCATGCGCCACGTGTCATCATCCTCAATTTGCGAGTGCAGATGGCGTATCCCTTGCCTTTGGTGAAGGACCGGAAGGATTGGGACCAGACAGAAAGCAAGGAAAGACCAAAGACAAAGCTGTGCATGAGCGTATACCAAGAAACGCGCCGGCGCTTTTCAATCTAGGTGCCAAAGAATTTACCCGCCTATTCCACGACGGCAGAGTTGAGGCAGATACCAATGGATATTACGAAGGCGGCTTCATCACACCAGCCAAATGGAAACTACACAACGGTCTTGACAACGTCCTCGCTGCACAAGCCATGTTTCCCGTCACCTCTCCTGCTGAAATGGCCGGACAAAAAGGAGAGAATGATATTGCTGATGCGCGGTCATTAAACAATGTTGCAGGAAAAGATGGTGTATGGGAGTTGCTTGCAGCACGACTTCAGGCCATTCCAGAATATGTTGATCTGTTCAAAGAAGCATACCCGAACGAGGTTACATCTGCCGATGACATTCGCTTTGTAATGGCAGCCAATGCCCTTGCTGCATTTGAGGCAGAAGCCTTCCGTGCTGACAACAGTGCTTTTGACCGATTCATTAGGCAAGAAGAAAAATTATCGCCGGCGGCATCTGATGGTATGGAGTTGTTTTACGGCAAGGCGCAGTGTTACACGTGCCACGCCGGCAAATTCCAAACAGATCATGACTTCCATGCCATCGCGATGCCCCAAATAGGCCCCGGCAAGGCAGATGGATACAATGCAGACTACTGGCGTGCCACAGGACTCAAGGCCTTTCCCGAAGATCATGGTCGCGGCAGGGTATCGTTTAGAGCAGAGGATAATTTCAAGTTCAGAACGCCTTCTTTGAGGAATGTCACTTTAACAGGTCCCTGGGGACACAACGGCGCATTTGATACGCTTGAAGATGTTGTGAGGCATCATCTGAGCCCGATACAATCGCTGAATACGTACGATACCAAACAAGGCAATCTACTGGCGATGAATTACGTATTGGAGACAACTGCAGATGGTCCTCGTCTGATCAATGAATGGCTGGGTGATCAACGACGCGATGATTTTCTTACCCGAGACACATGGGTACAACAACATCCTGAACTCAGAAATAACATCGCGGCTGCCAATGAGCTTTCACCGATCGCCCTATCAGATAGCGAGGTGAACAACCTGCTGGCTTTTCTTGAGAGTCTGACGGATGAGCGGTCAACAGACCTGTTGTCTATTGCACCTGCAACAGTGCCCAGTGGACTGCCGGTTGAAGACTGAGGGTTTTAAAAGGTAAAAGTAAAAAGCTGAAAGTTAAAACTGGTGGGCTTGAGTGATCTTGTCCACCAGTTGTTGTGTGTTTTGGGTTTGGGTATTCTATATGTTGAGTGATATACTGCCGGTGTTTACCTATTGCTAAGGAAAAGAGGGCCGGCGTGTATGTTTTTCAAGGGATGGGAATATGCGTTGGTTGTCTTTATATTCAACGTTGAAGGTGGGGATGTATAGTAATAGTTTAGTTATACTGCTTCTTGTGCTAAAGCTCTTCTTTTTCAAGGTCGATTTGACAAACTTATCGAATGTTGATAATCCTGAAAATCTCACTTTTTATTTCGTGATTCGTCGGGCCCAGCGAAATAATCATCGTTATTATTGACGTTAGTGGTTGGCTACTTTACATTTTGGTGAAATTATTTCGCCGATGTGGCCATTTAAAGAAATTTATGCATTATAGGAATGGCAATCCCTTCTGATGAAATTTCTAAATCAGTAAATGCCGATTTTCCTTCTGGCGAGAGGTGGCTTCAGCATCGTTTCGTGCTCATGAGGCTGATGCTAGTACTCTACTGGCTTGCACCCGGGGAACTCTCGGCGCAGAAGCTCACCTTCACCCACATGACGACGGCCGACGGCCTCCCCTCCAATGCTATAGAAGAGGTATTGCAAGATCATCGGGGTTTTCTCTGGCTTGGTACCTCCGGGGCGCTCGTCCGTTATGATGGTTATGAGATGAAGGCCTTTCGGCACGTGGAGAATGATTCGACAAGTCTGAGTGATGACTGGGTACTTGCACTTCATGAAGCCGACGACGGTACGCTCTGGGTAGGGACCATGGGTGGCCTCAACCGCTTCGATGCCTCAACGGAGACGTTCGAATCCTTTCGGCATGTGGAGGGCGACCCCACCAGCCTGGTTCATGATCATGTCCAAAGCATTCATGAAACCGCCGACGGCACGCTCTGGGTGGGAACCAGAGGCGGTGGCCTCAATCGCTTCGATGCAGCGACGGAGACGTTCGAGTCCTTTGGACATGTGGAGGGCGACTTCACCAGCCTGAGTCATAATCTGGTCTTAAGCATATATGAATCCTCTGACAGCACGCTCTGGGTGGGGACATACGACGGCCTCAACCGCTTTGATGTAGCGACAGAGACG
>JBGCEN010000253.1:0-9111 GCA_045106435.1 Rhodothermales bacterium | reverse complement strand
CGTAATCAGCAAACCGACCGGAAAGATCTCGCTAAATGTTATCGGGAGGCGAAATAGCGGATTGGCGTACTTCGTTTTAAGTTGCTCCATTTCTACAACTACCTCTTCCAGTGCGGCGCCGCTTACCCCCTCCGATTTTTTCATTTCGACCATTTGATCGGTATAGTCTTCAATAAAAGAATAGTCGGTAACAGACAAGTTAATCTCCCACACAACGACATATACGATACTGGCAACAACCGATATCCCCAGACCAAGCTTAACCGCTGTACCAAACTTTATCACACCGCCTAATTCCTGATCCCGATACTTTTTTATACCTACAAAGATAACGCTCAATGCCACCAACATAATGAGGTATCCGAGCCACTCAAGCATCTGCATCGAATCGCCGGCATCCGCCATAACAATGCTCAGCATAATACTGCTGATAATGATAGCTCCTGAAATCACGCCATACATGATCATAATCTTTTTCATGGTCCCTTCGGTTTTCTACTGATGCGAAACAATGACGGGAAGCTAGCTCTTTGTGGCTTCAGAATGCATCACCCATTCGGGTGATTCGTAAATTTTCACCAGAAAAGGTGACGCTAGGGAATCATTTGTAATTCTTTTGCCTTGTTGATGGCCTGCTGCCGGCGGGACACCTCGAGCTTTTGATACAGGTGGGCAAGATGCGTCTTCACTGTATTCGGTGACACAAACAGACTATCTGCAATTTCTTTATTCGACAGGCCTTTTGCCAATAATTCCAGCACTTCGTATTCGCGTTCGCTTATGCCAAGATAAGATAGCGCCTTTACATTCCGCTTAAATGGAAGAGCCTCAACTTTTGAAGTCAATCGTTGTCCTACCCAAATACCCAATCCCGTAAATAGCGTGGCAATCAATACGATGTAGATCTCGGTAGAGAAAACACGGATGGTGTATTTGTACTCTAGCCAGTGCAGCAAAAATGCAGCAAGCCCAACGGCAAGGCTATATATCGCAATCGTTTTTTTCATTCATCATGATGGACGGGGAGCCATGTTATTGGGTCGGTTTGGGGGCTTGTCCTTCTTTGGCTGTGATGATCGAATCTAATTAACGTCGAGCAACCTTGGGGTTATCCGCTAAAAACAACGATTCAGATGGCTGGGCTTCAAGTAGCTTTCTTCTTTTATCAATACATGCCTGCAAAACCAATTGCAACTCATCCGGGCGATCCGTGCCTAAGAGGATTTCTTTATCCTTTTTCCAGGGCGTTTCCAATCGTATGGCTACTGCACGTTTGCCGGATACGTTATAAAGCGTGCCTCTTTGTGTAAACCGCATGCCGTAACCAAAGGCCTTTGTATCATCAACAACTTCAACGCCCTTAATATTTTCTAACTTTATCTTCTTTGAAAATGACTTGAGTCCAAAATGCCATGAGAGATACTGATTGTCAACCGTGATTGTCAGTCCATACAAAAACAGCGAAATAAGCAAGCAAGGAATTGTAATTATCGAAAACACGATCTTCATCGGCAGCGCCGGCTCTCCAAAAAACAGGACAAACAATACACCCAACAGTAATGGAAAGATCAAAGCCAGGGATGTATATCCAATTTGCGTATGTCGATATATAACGTTCGGCTCCATGAGGAAAAAGGTAGATTCCCTTACTTGTACTGACTGGCTATTTTGAGTGCGTTTTCTTTAATGATGTGTTTTAAACCGGCCGGCTCTAACACCTCGGCAGAAGATCCATATCGCAACAACCAGCTTGCTATGTATTCCATGTTCTCAAAGACAAATTTCACGACCACGGTTTCATCTTCCTGAATTTCCTCATCGATTACTGCAGGCACACCGCTTCGTGCCCATCTGTACATTTGTTTGTCGAATCGGATTGCCACAGGAATATTCTTCGGGCTTTCTCCCCGTTCGGCTAAATGTGTCGCCAGATCAAATCCTTCCGGACGTTCAAATTTTTCGAGCAACACACGCAGGGAATGAATCTTTTCCAACCTGAAGCTACGAATATCACCACGTAACTGATCGTAGGCAATGAGATTCCAGTGATCTGTGTAATATACAAGACCAAGTGGATTGACCGTACGCCGGGTTAACTCGTTACGACTGACAACATGGTATTCCATTAACACACTGTACTGTCGTGCAACTGCCTGGCTAAGCTCGTACCATCGACCTTCTTCTCGATCAGAAATTTTGGCATCATGCCGGTGGAGCCAATACGGATCCATAACAGTATTTTCCTGTAGCCGTTCTACGTAATCCTGAATCTCTCGCGGCAATACCTGATGGATTTTCATACCAACAAGATCTGCATCTTTCGCAAGCGACGGATCGGATTGCAGTTTCATAAACTCGGTGCCCAACAGCAGCGTTGCTGCCTCCCGCGCTGTAAGCATCAAAGGAGGTAATTGGTACCCTTCGAGGATTTCATATCCACCACCATCTGCATAAGTTAGTGGAACACCCGACTCTCCCAGGGCCCGCAAATCTCTGAATATTGTGCGCCGGCTTACATTAAAATGTTCAGCCAAATCCCGAGAAGTCATGTTGGGGCGCGTCTGAAGTAGCAGTACCAGAGCGAACAGACGTTCGGTCCGGTTAAGAATGCGGTCTGCTCGGGCCATAGAACGGATAGGTAAGAATTGTGGTGGCAGTGACTACTATAATGTATCACATATGTGTAGAATATACTTCTCTTTGAAGAATGATGCACGTTTCATTTCTTCGAGTGGTGATTTTTTTACGCTTAACGACGGGAAGTCATCAGTTAGTGCAGAGATTTCTTCCGTTAAATCTCCGCCTTTCAGACATATCAAACCGGGTGCCCAGTCGGTATCACCTACAATATCCCATGGTACCACACTGCGGACATGCCATGACCAGAGTTTACTAAGTGGTGCTGTAGCACGTGAAACTGAATAATGTGTAGCGCCATCCCATTTTTCAGCGCGGCCATGCCAGGCTTCAAGGTTGGAAAGCTTCAATTCCCTGGCCATTGCCCGTACTGCATGTAACTTCTTTCCCACAGCGTCAACAGCGATAAACTGCACATCTGGAAAGAGAATGGACAAGGGTATGGCCGGCAATCCGCCACCCGTTCCCCAGTCTACAACCGTACATCCTGCAGGAAAAGACCTTTCAGACAGAATCAAGCAGTGTTCGATATGCCGCTCCTGGATTTGGGGGATTGTGCTGGGAGAAATAAGATTCAGCTTTCGCGTATAGGTAGCGAGCAGGGTTGCGTACTGATCGAGTTGGCGGTTTTTTTCGGAATCCATTATTTAATCCAACGTGGCATAACGTTTAAGCTTTCAAATGAGTTTTCAGGTTTTACTTCTTTATCACTGAAAACTGAATCTGACGACTGATCACTCAACCAAAGCTCTCAATAATATATGCCGCACAACCTGAACTACTTTACAGGCTGTGGCTTTCTTTTCTTTTTAAGCATCACCATCAAAACAGAGATATCTGCAGGACTCACTCCGCTAATACGGGAAGCTTGTCCTAAAGTATCAGGCTGAATTTTGCTAAGCTTCTCGCGGGCTTCCATGGTAATGTTGCCCACGCCATTAAAATCAAATCCGTCCGGGATGAGCCAATTTTCCAGCTCAATCATCTTATCTACCAGATCACTTTCTCTTTGGAGATAGCCGGCATACTTCAGGTCAATTTCGACCATCGTCGTAATTCTTTCCAGACCAATATCATTGCTTGCAACTTCCTGCTGCAACCCCGCGTGCTCAATCAAATCAACAAGCGAAACCTGTGGACGCACGGCTAGCTTGGCAATGCGCTCGGGTTGATTGATAGGGGAGGTCCCTATTTTTTCCAGATAGGGATTAACACGATCTGGTTGGACATTCCTTGCCTTCACTGCTTTTTCCATCTCCTCCATTGCAGTCTTCTTGGCTAACATCCGGTCATACCGTTCTTTTGTAGCCAGCCCCAGCTCATAGCCCATTTCAGTCAGGCGCAAATCTGCATTATCCTGTCGCAGCAAAAGCCGATGTTCTGCACGAGAGGTAAACATGCGGTAGGGCTCGTCCGTGCCTTTCGCAACAAGGTCATCAACCAGCACACCGATGTAAGCCTGGGAGCGCTTGAAAATGATCGGCGATTTATCCCGCAGTTTCTGCACTGCGTTCATACCAGCTACAAGTCCCTGAACAGCGGCTTCCTCGTATCCTGTAGTACCATTGATCTGGCCGGCAAAGAAAAGGCCGTTCACCAGCTTGGTCTCCAAACTGTAGCGAAGTTGATACGGAGGAAAATAGTCGTATTCGATCGCATAACCCGGACGAAGCATATGGACTTGCTCTAATCCCGGTACTTGTTGCAAGGCACGAAACTGCACGTCTTCAGCGAGACTCGTCGAAAATCCGTTTACATACCATTCGTACGTATCCCAACCTTCGGGCTCCAGAAACACCTGGTGACTCTGCTTTTCAGCAAATCGATCAATCTTGTCTTCGATGGAGGGACAGTAGCGGGGGCCTCTGCCTTGAATTCGCCCTTGATACATCGGGCTGTCTGCAAAACCTTCCCGCAAAATATCGTGTACAGCCGGCGTTGTTTCTGTAAGCCAGCAACTCACCTGGTCCTCAGGCAACGCATCCGTCATAAAAGAAAACGGACTGGCCTTCGGGTCACCGGGCTGCTCTTTTAGTTTTGAGAAATCAACAGACCTGCCGTCTATGCGGGGTGGGGTTCCTGTTTTAAGCCGGCCACTTTCAAAACCAAGCTTATGCAGGCAAGCAGTTAATCCTGTTGATGCACGTTCGCCGGCTCGACCACCCCCATACTGGCGTTTACCAATATGGATGGTGCCATTCATAAACGTGCCGTTGGTCAAAATTACACAGCGCGATTTGAAAACCTGATCAGATTGGGTTCGGACACCAACAACTTCACCGTCTTCAACAATCACCTCAGTCCCCATATCCATCCGCATGAACAGATTAGGAATAGACTCCAGATCATCACGAACAGCCTCTGCATAACGCATGCGATCGTTCTGCGCGCGCGGGCTCCATACGGCCGGCCCTTTTCTCTGGTTCAGCATTCTGAACTGGATCCCTGTGGCATCGGTTACCCGGCCCATTAACCCACCAAGAGCATCAATCTCCCGCACAAGTTGTCCTTTACCAATCCCGCCTATAGCCGGATTGCAAGACATCTGACCGATGGCCTGAAGGTTCATTGTGATCAGCAGGGTACGTGCACCCATCCGGGCAGCAGTAGCGGATGCTTCTGCGCCGGCGTGTCCGCCTCCTACAACAATGACATCGTATTCGAAATAATCAGCCATGCGCCCAAATAAAAAAGGTCGTATAAAAACAAAGTGCTAGCCCGAAAACAATCAGCCTAGCACTTTAAAGGGAATTTTGTTTCCTAGTCGGTAATTACGAGCGTTAATCCGTACTTCACGTCATTAATCGACAGGTTGGTGTTGTAATGCGGGATGTAAAACAGGGTATCATTCTGCGAGCTAAGATCTTCTATACCAAAAGTCTTCAAACCCATTACACTTTGATCTCGCTCCAGATCCATAAACACAGCGTGCCGCTCAGGCGATCTATTCGTACTACTTTCAAGTGCTATTTCAAACTCGCGCACCAGTTCTTTTCCTTTCTTCAGTAATACGGCGTTTTCGCCCAGATTTCGTCTCACGCGCAGCGTCATGGGTGTAAAGCCACGATCTCTTCCTTCTACAAATACCTGCACAACCTCGCCATCAAAAACCGACGACAGTTCCTTACCACCTTCACCGGGATTGTTTGACGCACAACCAAATGTGAGGGCAAGGGCAAAGAGCGTTGTTGACAAGAAGATGTTCTTTTTCATAGGAATACCATCACTATTGATGAAAGACACGCGTACGAGAACTATGGAAGGATCCGCGGTTTGTACAATACTTCGTAAGGTTGTTATCACCTCATGGTACTAGAGTTCCATGCGCACAATTTATTGACCCTCCTTTATCCGCTCTGTATATCGCCGAAACTAGGTTTACTCCTTTTAGATGCCCAGATTTCCGTCGTGTTTAATGTCGCAGAAGATATCTTACGAAGAAGAGCTGCAAAACATTGCTTCGTCTTTCACCATCCATCTCCAAAAGCAGTTAAAAGAGATTGATGCCACGTGGCAGCAGCAACACGAAAGTCAGCCCGATACATTTTCGTTACAATCACTCAGTGATATCGCCCACGAGTTACATGGCCAGGGTTTGCTTTTCGGCTACCCGGAAATTACCAAATCAGCCGGCGCCCTCGAAGAGATCCTGGAACGCATCATTAAATCCAGACAGCATCTCACAGCGCAGATACGCAGCAGAATCAATGCACACATACACAACCTGAAGCAGGCGGCTACGCATGAAGTGCAACTACGCGGATTGCTATTTAGCGACCAAGAAGCAATAACGGCTATTTTTGATTATAAAAATCGCCCAGCCAAAAAATCTGCGCAAAAACAAATACTCATCATAGAAGATGCTGACGTGACGCGGCGACGTATTGCCATGAGTTTGCGACAGGCCGGCTTCCTTGTTCTCGAAGCAGCAGATGGTATTAGCGGCGTAACCATGGCCATCGAAAAAATTCCGGACTTGATACTGCTGGATATTAAAATGCCTGTGGTCGACGGCTTTCAAGTACAACAAAAAATCCGTACCCACAACGACCTCATGGATGTGCCGCTTATCTTCCTCACTTCTTTAAACCGAGTCAGTATTGCACAAATCCAAACAGCTCTTTCCTACGGTATAACCGACTACATATCCAAGCCTTTTAGTATGGGCAAGCTGATCAGTAAAATCAAAACAAACCTCGCTTAAATCCAGACTAGCTACTGTCTTGAATGCAGATCTTGCGGCGCGTTTGTAACGGTGTGTCGCCGGCTCTATAATCTGCTTTATGACCTATCTTGAAAGCATCCTGCAGTAAGCACATTCAAGCCGATTGAAAACAGAAATTGTGACGCCATGTGGTTCTTATCACATGACACGAATTACCGCTCAATACAAATCAATCCCATCGCGATTTAGTGTAGATTACGATCATGCGCAAGCAACACGCTTTTCCCAAAACTCCACTCAATTTCAAGCCTGTTTCCAAACACAGACAACAACCGCTCAATCGTTTCGCTAACGTCTGCATGCCATGCGTCGAAAACACACCATGATACCATTGCACCAAAAAGCCCAACCTGTCACCGTTACCTGAAAAGCCTCAAAGTTTACGAAACGTGTTGCACTGAACGGTACCTCAAGCGCTTTCGTTACCAATTAAGCTACGTAAAAACGGTCACGAAAGGCTAAAAAGGGCTGTTTTGATTTGTGTTTTGAAATACGTTAAAACCGTAACGGTATCGATCAAAGAGGTAGCAAGCCAATCGAGCTATGACGATTAGCGCAACATCACTTCTTCAAGATGCGGTCACAAAAAGCCACACGTCTAAATCCGTGATAACATCGGATGTAAAAATCTGTCAGCGTACGTGTTGTTTTGATGTAGCTAATTGGCACTGCCTGTGTTTCAATTCGCCATGATGCGCAATGACGATATGCACTGACGATATGCACTGATGATGTGCACTGATTTTGAAGTACGATTTGCACAGCATGATCTAGCTGTTCATCAGCTGCAACTCCGTGCGCGTTTTAAAATTCGCCGAGCAAAAATCATTGCATAATTTGAATACTGCAAAACCCTGTTTGGATTTTGAAAAGGCCAGGTCATTTGGAGATATTTCACGCGTCAATACAGGCCGGCGCATGCGCACATTTTAAACCTGAGTTGCAACAACCCGAACGAGTTCTTCAATAGACGTTTCACCAAACTTTACATATTCCCGGGCAGAGTCCTGAAGCGTCAACATGCCTTCTTTGACGGCCATGTCAACAATAGCTGCTTCGTTGATATTTTCCTGAGAGTCTACAATGATGCTTCGTATCCCAGGAGAGAACGCGAGCGTTTCCGTAATGGCCCGGCGTCCTTTGTAGCCGGCGCCTTTACATTTCTTACAGCTCTTGTCGTTGCCCGGCTTAAAGAACTTACTGGTCTTTATCTCTTCCTCACTGAACCCAATGCTTCCGAGCAATTTATCTGTCTGCGTATTGTCTGGCACTTTGCACTTGGTGCACAGCCGCCTGATGAGTCGCTGAGCCACAACCAGGTTAATAGCGTAAGCGATCAGGAAAGGCTCAACGCCCATTTTATAAAGCCGGCTCACTGCACTGGCTGCATCATTGGTATGCAGTGTTGAAAAACAAAGGTGACCCGTATTTGCAAGCTTAATTGCAAGGTCTGCCGTTGCCTTGTCACGCATCTCCCCCACCATCACGATATCCGGGTCATGCCGAAGAATTGCCCGAATCGCGCCATCTAAACTGAGCTTCTGACTGAGCTTGATTTGCCGTACACCATTGATGATATACTCAACAGGATCCTCCACTGTGAGTACATTTACTTTCGGTGTAACCACTTGATGCAGACACGCAAATAGCGTCGTTGTCTTACCAGAACCTGTAGGTCCCGTCAGGATTACCATACCATTAGGCTGCCGGATCGCATTGTTGAAACGCTCGAGCGCCTGATCCAAAAGCCCTAATTGCTTCAGATCCGTAATCACATTCCTGTCATCGAGTACACGAATTACGATACTCTCCGAACGAACTTCCTGGGATGCATTTGCAATGGGCAGTACGGATACGCGAAAACGAATCAGTGTATCATCGATTACGCGCTGAATAAACCCATCCTGAGCAGCCTCTCGTTCGAACCGGTCTACGTTGAGCGAATTATCTTTTACAACCGCAAGGAAGGCTTCCGCATCAAACCGTTTTTCTACGTACCAGCAATCAAGCTGACCATCTACTCGGAAATGAATCTCGATCTTGCGGTCTTTATTCGGGAAGATGTGAATATCAGATACCCCCTTGCGCACCGCCTCAAGAATGGTCGCTTCGAACAAGTTGATGAGTGACGAGCGTCCAATTTCAGCTTCTAGTGCATCCTGGTCAATTAACCCTCTGGATTTCGCCTCCTCAAATGACGTCCCAAGGTCCAGTGCTGAATCTTCTCCGTTTTCAACACGATCTAGAAA
>JBGCEN010000252.1:0-13245 GCA_045106435.1 Rhodothermales bacterium | reverse complement strand
GGATTTTTACTCATGATATCCTGATAGGAGATCCGAATCACAGTTTTAAGATTTTCAGGCTTTGTATTATGTGCAAATCGAAGAAAACCTTATAAATCGTAAATTATTACTCGCTAATTGCTAATACGAATCAGGGGTTGGTACAGGCAGTTTTTCGAGAAGACTCAATTTTATAGTCTTCCCACACTTGATGTGAGGTCTATGTAAGATTCAGGAAAGACGGCATGTTCAGAAAACTTATGAACTGCGCAATACTTTGAGCAGATTAATCAACACAATGAGCCTTTTGTTTATTTAAACTCTCATGGATCCCCAATCAAGTTGAGGATGACAAAGGGAATCGTTGAATCTAAATAGGATAGTTGGAAAGGAGCAATTCAAGCCGATTGAGACTTAACCACCTCGCCTATCGGCACGCCTTCTTGAATAAGGAGGAGAATTTCATTGATTCACATTACCATGATTTACTAAACACCTCAGATTATGGAGGCTAAAACGAAAACCGGAATCCATTTCTAACTTCCAGATCTAGCGATTCCAATTCATCTGGAGGCCGGCTGTCGTAGCGAAGGTTCATACTTGTAGAAAAAGAAAACCGCGATGAAAATTCCACCTGTAGTCCGCTGTCTAGTAACAACCTGAAATCGTCAAAATCATCAAGTCGGGGCTGGAAATACCCGGTGTTGAAGAATGATACCGTGTCGTTCAATTTTAGTCTGATGTTAATGTAATTATTCCAGCGATTGGATGTTATGGAGGATGGATGTACTACAACACGTGCGGGGTCCAACTCCTCGTGTTCAAACATGAAGCTCATGCCTTGGGAGACAGCGACATGATCACGTTTGACATAAGGAATACGAATGCCGATGCCGGCAAGTATCCGAATTTGCAACAAGGTAAATTCGTCGTTTTCTACTTGTCCGAAAAGCTCTGTGGTAACAAGCGGTGATACCGTGTGCATAAACCGAAGATGTGCGAAAGATCTATTCTTGTAGCTCTGGTTGCGCGATTCTCCATAACCTAAATTGCCAAGCAGGAAAACATGGTTTCGATCGATCTTGTAGTCGAGCCGGCTGCCTACACTCACGTCATATCGTTTCAGGTTGCCGGCGCGGATGGCAAAGTTAGAAGAAAAGGTAAACGATAATCCTTCCGGGTCTTCTATGCGCATTTTCTCAATGTTTACCTGCGAAAATGCATCGGAAGAGAATCCAAGGGACAGCGCTAGTGAAAGTAATAAAATGCTCGAAATTCTGTGTACAGGTAGATTTGCTTGCACTGCTGAAAATGATTTACTGAAAAAATAATTGCTCGTACTTTGTAAACGCGTAAATTAAGCTTCACGAATTTGAAGCCGACTTCTTCACCCCAATATACTCCACCACATGCGATCCTTCGTTGAAAAACCTGCAAGCATTTCAATCATTGCTTTAAATCTGTTACTGATTTTTGTACTGGGATCTTGTCGTTCTGATCATGATGTGGCCTACCGTTCTGCATCGGCGGATCGCCCAAATATTGTACTCATTATGGCAGATGATCTGGGGTATTCAGACATTGGTGCCTACGGAGGTGAAATTGATACGCCGCACTTAAACAAACTCACAGCTGAAGGGATTCAGTTCACCCAGTTTTATAATAATGCCAAATGCACGGAGTCTCGTGCTGCTTTATTGAGTGGCTTGTATCATCACCAGTCAAACAAATTTAAGATTGCAAATCATGTTACGCTTGCCGAGGTGTTAAAGGAGGCGGGCTATGCTACCATGATGTCGGGGAAATGGCACTTACCTGGAAATCCTGTAGAAAGAGGTTTTGATAGATATTTCGGGTTTCTGGTTGGGGCGGTCAATTTCTTTACGGGCATGCATTGGGGAGGAGATGAAACACCCATGCGCCTTGATGATCAAGTATTTGAAGTCCCGGAAGAAGGCTTTTATACCACGGATGCCTTCACAGATTACGCGATTGAATTCATTGACGAAGCGTTACAAACGTCTGATCCGTTCTTTCTTTATCTGGCCCATAATGCTCCACATTTCCCGCTACACGCGTTACCTGAGGATATCGAGAAATATAAAGGTCGGTATACTGCCGGCTGGGATCAGTTGCGCGCAGAACGATATAATCGCATGATAAACATGGGATTGATCGATGCAGACTGGCCGCTGTCTGATCGTGATGGCTACGTGCCGGCCTGGGATGAACTGGATGCTGAAGCACAAGCAGACGAGGCCTATCTGATGGCTGTTTATGCAGCGATGGTTGATCGGCTGGATCAGAATATTGGCCGGCTTATGGACTATCTCGAGGCCCAGGGGGTGGCTGATAATACCATTGTCATGTTTATGTCTGATAATGGTGGCTGTCCCTACGATTTTAATCACACGCCGGATGTCCCTCCTGGGCCAAGTGAAGGCTATCGAACCTACGATAGCGAGTGGGCAAACGCGAGCAATACGCCCTTCAGATTGTACAAACAGTACAGTCACGAGGGAGGCATCGCCACGCCCTTTATTGTGCATTGGCCTGCAGGGATTTCTTCAGTGGGAACGCGCACGGATCAGGTCGGGCATTTGGTAGACATTATGCCTACGCTGGTGGAAGCAGCCGGCGCTTCTTATCCTGTAGCACATAACGGAAACGAAGTGCTTCCATTGGAAGGGATCAGCTTGATGCCTGTGTTGCGTGGGGAAGCGCTGCAAAACAGACCACCGATCTACTGGGAGTTTCAGGGTAATCGTGCTGTACGAGAGGGACCCTGGAAGCTGGTGGCAGAGCGATCAAAAGGATGGGAGCTGTATAACGTTGAGCTAGACAGAACCGAACTAAACAATCTCATGGATATTGAAGCAGAACGCGCAAGCCGCATGGCTGCAAAGTATGATGCGTGGGCAGCCAGAACTACGGCAAAATCAAATGCCGAAGGACAAGCCATGGAGCCATCAACGCAAGCCCGTTAGTACGCAGTCAGTGAAATAATTGTAGGTGTTTTTTGTATCTGATTTCAGAATATCGATTATGGAGTTGTGATTTTAGAAGTATTTTCGCTGGTTTCATAAGTTCTGATAGAGATCATAAATCAAAAATCCTTGATCGATATTCTGAAATCAAAAGCTATTAACCCTGCAACAGGGTACTGTTACGTATTGTACTCTCCTGAATGCTTTCAAAAGACAGTTTTAACTTTAAATTTTTCACTTTTAACTTTGAAATTTTTACATGCATTTAGAACGCCCACTCTTTTTCTTCGACCTGGAAACGACTGGATTGGATACAGAGCGAGACCGCGTGATCGAGATTGCCGGCATTAAAGCATTTCCTGATAAAACCCAGGAGCGCTTTGAATCTTTTGTAAACCCGGAGCGGCCCATTCCTCCTGAAGTCACCAAACTGACGGGCATTAACGATCAGATGGTTGCAGATGCACCGACGTTCAGAGAACTGGTGCCGGCTTTGCAAAAATTGATGCGTGATGCTGATTTGGCAGGGTACAACGTAGTGAACTTCGATATTCCTATGTTGGAATCCGAGTTTAAGCGCTGCAGTGTGCCGTTGCCGGGGCCAGATAACCGCGCTGTAATTGATCCGCTGGAAATCCTGAAGAAGCACGAAGTCCGCACACTTTCATGGGCGCACAAATTTTATCTGGGCGAAGAGCCGGGTGAAGGGCATCGGTCCATGGAAGACACAGAAACCACCCTGAAAATTTTACGTGCTCAAATTAAGCAATATGGTTTGTCGGGCACGGTCTCAGAGATACAGCAGGAAATCCGATTCCCTTATTTAGATGGTGGCCGGCGACTGAAGCAGGAAGGAGATAAAATTCTGATCAATTTTGGCAAATACCGCGGCAAGGCACTCTCATACATCAAGCAGATAGACCCGGACTACCTTTCATGGATGCGCGAAAATCTTGGAATGGAGGTGGCCAAGATTCTGAGGAGGGTGTAGTTCTGGGTTTGGAGTTCAATGTTCTGGGTTCAATGTTGGGGGGATAGGAATTTTGCACAATAAACATGGCTTAACCACCTCGCCTGCCGGCATTCCTCCTTGAAAAAGGGGGAGAATTTCATCGATTGGCATTTAATTTTTTTTTGAACGCCCCGGGTTCAATGCCCATGATTATTCTATAAAAAATATCCTTGAACCCAAAACCCAAAACCCAAAACCCAAAACCCAAAACCCAAAACCCAAAACCCAAAACCCAAAACCCAAAACCCAAAACCCAAAACTCAAAACCCTAAAACATGTCGGCCGGCCCTTGCCAGATGAGGCGGATGGCATCGAGTCGTAAGCGGGCGTTAGGGATGGCTTCTTCGAGGCCTTTTTTCTGGGCAACGGCCATCTCTATTTCGTTCTCTCGGACGTTGCCGTTGATTTGTTGAAGCAGCTTCATCCGGTTGATTTCTACGTCAAGACGCGTTTGCATGGTTTTCAGGCAAGACTGCGTGATGGCATCAGCTTCTTTGCGTGCGAGCATGTTTGCCGTGTCAAGCATGTCTGGGATCAACTGTTGTGTTACCAGCGAATTTTCAAGCAGCTTGTCCGGGTTTCCTTTTCTGAGCCGCTTGCCGACAACCTCTGCGGAGTAGGCAGGCGTTAAGTCTTCGCCGGCTTTGTTTACCAAAACCCGGATGGGGGTTGTTGGCAGAAATCGGTCGATCTGAATATCATTTCTGGATACGGTTTCAAGGATGAAAACAGTTTCCAGCAAGATGTCTGTCCCTTCCTCGTCTGCCATCACACCAAAACTGCTGTTACCCTGCTCGCCACCCATGATGACATCCATGGCACCCGTTACCATCGGATGATCCCAGCTTAGAAATCCAATTTCTTCGCGCACAAGCGCACGATTTCGGTCAAAGGTGATCGATACACCTTCTTCAGGAATAGAAGGGAATGCATCGATGGTGATTCCTTGTGGATTGAGGTAGTAGGTTCGTGGCGCCAATTCTTCAATCTGAATGCCTACGTGTTCAAATACATTGAGCATGTAGTCTTCCAGTAGCGATGCTTTGTCTTCTGCTTGAATGACATCAATGAGCTCCTGGGCAACAGCCGGCCGGAATGAATTCATCTCTATCAACCGATCACGGCCTTGTTGTAGATTGGCTTCCAGCGCTTCTTGTGCTTCTTTTGTCTCTGAAATGAGGGAAGTAATTTGCTTGATTACATCTGATGCTGAAAGGTTGTCCGAATTTAACCCCAGTTGATGAACCTTGTCGCGAAGTTTGGCAAGAGATTTACTGCTGCCTACAAGATTCCTTTCGAATGCATTGAGTCCTTCGTGATACCATTGCGTCAGCAGTTCTTGCGGGCTTCCCTTGAGGTAGGGGATATGTACATTGATATTCTCTTTTTGACCAATGCGATCGAGCCGGCCGATGCGCTGTTCCAGCAACTCAGGGTTCAATGGTAGATCAAAAAGGACGAGATGATGCGCAAATTGAAAGTTTCGGCCCTCGCTTCCTATTTCTGAGCAAATGAGTAATCGGGCCCCATCTTCATCTGCAAACCATGCTGCGTTTCGGTCTCGCTGCACAAGAGTCAGATCTTCGTGAAAGATGCCGGCGCTGATGTTCACCCGTTTCCGAAACGATGCATGTAGTGCGAGTGCTTTTTCTTTGCTGCGGCAGATTAAAAGGACCTTGGCACCATCAAGCGCTTGAATGAATTGTAATAGCCAATCCATCCTCGGATCATTATCAAACGCGTATTTAGGCTGCTTTTCTAATTTGTCTGTGTCATATGCAAATTCACGGCGCGTAATTTCAAGCCACTGTTCATCGGTATTTGAGGCTGTGATTGGAGCAAGGTGGGCAATTCTTTTAGGGAATCCACTCATGCCGGCTCGTGTATTTCTGAAAAGAACACGCCCGGGGCCGTGCAGGTCTAGTATTTCATTGACCAGCCTTTCCTTTGCCTCGGTATTTAGCTTGGTGGTACTCTTTAACTGGGCAATAAGGGACTTCGGTGCTTTTTTAAACCGGCTTTCAACAGCCTTTATTTCTCCTGGAGTAAGTGCATTGCCGCTGTTGATCTTTTCTATAATGGAGGCAATTTCTCTGTAGTCTTCCGATGTTGCCTGGAAAGCCTTAAAGTCGTTGTACCTGTTTGGATCTAGCAATCGCAGTCGTGCAAAATGACTTTCCACACCGAGTTGTTCAGGGGTTGCTGTTAGCAAAAGCAATCCCTTTGATCCCTGGCCAAGCGCTTCGATCAACAGATACTCTTTACTTGGTTGTCCTACAGACCAGGCCAGGTGATGTGCTTCGTCGACCACCAGTATGTCCCAGCCGGCCATGACGGCTTGCCGGGCGCGCTTTTCCGAGCCGGCGAGGAAATCCAGACTGCACAAAATGAGTTGATCATCCAGAAACGGATTGTTATCCGGCGCGCTGCCTTCAATCGCTTCGCAACGCTCTTCATCGAAAATGTTGAGCCAAATGTTAAACCGCCGAAGCATTTCCACAAACCACTGATGTACAAGCGATTCAGGGACTACGATCAAAACGCGTGAGGCGCGTCCACTGAGAAGCATGCGGTGTACAATCAGGCACGCTTCAATGGTTTTTCCAAGGCCTACTTCATCAGATAACAGTACCCGCGGCGCATAGCGGGAGCTCACTTCGTGGGCGATGTATAACTGGTGCGGGATGAGGTCAATACGCCCGCCAATAAATCCACGTACGGCAGATTCTCGCTGATGGTGTTGTAATTCGATGGTCTGCCGGCGTAACGCAAAAGCCTTCGGTTCGTCTATTTGTCCGCTGAGGAGACGGTCTTCTGCTGTGTGAAAGCTAATGGCATCGCTCAGGAGGGATTCAGGAATAGATGCGCCGGCTCCTTCGTAGGTAAGCAGATGATCTTCTTCAAGAACCTTTTCAACCGTCAGAACAATGTTTTCATGGGTAGTAATTCTGTCGCCCACACGAAATCTGACCCGCTTTAGTGGTGCGCCGGCTGATGCGTACGTTCGCATTTCGCCAGAAGCAGGGAAGAGAAGCTGTACCCGTCCTTTTTCTATTTGAACAACCGTTCCGAGCCCCATGTCCGGCTCAGGTTCACTGATCCATCGCTGACCAACAGCGTACGCATTATCCATTAATAGCCCAGAGCAAATTCGTCAATGAATTGAATTTCGGCCCTGTAGACAGAGATGACGGTTCAGCGGTTCCTTTGTATCACGAGGAAAAATCTCGACGATGAGGTGAATGCGAGGCAGGGGAGATCCATGAATCTCCCATACGAAATGTAAAGACTTGCGCTTACCCGCGTGGTCGCATACGTTCTGCGCCGGTGATTTCATCACCGTTCCGATTGATGCGGATGATATAGTCGTTGCGCATCACATTCAGGGTGATTTGGAGCCAATCCTCTTTCATGTGAGGAATCATGAGCTCATCAATGAGGAGGAGGTCTGCATTCTCACATACCTCTCCCAGGGCGTTAGCGTGTCCTTCAAAGAGAATAACCGCATGACCCAGTTGTACAAATCCCTCTAGCGTACCCAGAAAGGGGATGCACTGATAGGCATTTTCCCGGAGTGCATCATAATCCGTCATACCAATGGCCACAATGAGCCACTGTTCTGTAGAGGGCGCAATAGATTCCAGGTGCGCGATAAACTCCTGCGGGAGCGTATCTTTTGGTGGCAAATTTACGGATGTTTTGATCTCCCGGCCTGGTGTGATCATCACCAATCGCCTGTTCACAGGGTCAAACGCGAGGTCCCGGGCATATTGAACTGTGCCTTCCTGGAGGGGAGACACTTCCGGCATCCGTGGAGAAAAGTCTATCGTGTTCACTCCAACAAGTTGATTCATTAATTTCGGAAGGGCATTTCTAAGGCAGTCGTTCCGCTCAACGTTGCTTCGAAAGAAGAAGGGGTTCTCCGTCGAAAATTTTTAAGGCCAATGCCAGCAAAAACGAAGATTCCTGAAGAATCAGGCCGGCGTGCCATTGGGTTGCGGACAGACAGGTATAGTATTTTTAGGCGGATAGCAATTATTGATCGGCCAATTTAACACACCGGCGCACCGCTGAAGGGGACTTTTTTGATGATTTGCCTGTAGTCTTTGGATTGTCTCGGGATAAAAGTCGGAGGGTCGGGGAGTCTGTAAGTCAGTGCGTCCGAAGATTTGTCCGAACGTCGCCCCAAACCCAAAGTAGCCCATCAATAACCTGCTACGAACCCATCCCCGCATGCCGCAACAGCGCTTCCGTGTTTGGCTCTCGGCCACGGAAATCACGATAGACATCCATCGGATGCCGGCTGCCACCCTGAGCAAGCACGGTGTCGCGGTAGTGCCGGCCTAGTTTCTGTATGGCTGCCTTGTTATTCAGCCCTGCTTCTTCAAAAGCGCCAAATGCATCAGCGCTCAGGACTTCAGCCCATTTGTAGCTATAGTAGCCGGCTGCATAGCCTCCAGCAAAGATATGGGCGAAACTACAAAGGAAGCGGTCTTCTTCAAGCGGCTGTAAAACCAGAATGTCTTTGGCCAGCCTGCGGTACACATCCCAAACAGATTCATCCTCATTTGTTCGGCTGTGCAATTCAATATCCAGGGCACCAAAAAGCAGCTGACGAACCATTTGTGAGCCGGCCATGTAAGTCCTTGCAGCGCAGATCTTTTCGAACAACGCATCCGGTAACGGTTCACCTGTTTCATAATGCGCCGTCATGCCCAGAAGGGTGGGCTTGTGATAGCACCAATTCTCCATAAACTGGCTTGCCAGCTCTACGGCATCCCATTCCACACCATTGATGCCGGCTACGCTGGCATAATCTACGGTGGTTAACATGCCTTGTAATCCGTGACCAAACTCGTGAAATAGCGTTTCAACCTCTCGGAAGCTCATCAACGATGGTACATCGCCAACGGGTGGCGTGCCGTTGCAGCAGAGGTGTACGACGGGAGTGCGCAGGGTGTCTCCAATCCAGCGCCGGTCCAGACAACTGTCCATCCAGGCACCGCCGCGCTTTTCTGCCGGCCGCGAGTACGGATCCAGATAGAAAGAGGCGATCCGTTTTCCGGATTCTCCGATTACGTGATAAAACTGAACGTCTTCATGCCAAACAGAAGGCTCACCATCAACACGTTCAAATGTGACACCAAACAACGATTCACAAAGGCTAAAGAGGCCATTGGTTACTTTGTCGAGCGGGAAATAAGGCCGAAGCTCTTCATCCGTATAGGAAAACTTGTGCTCTCTAAGCCGTTCACTCCAGAATGAAGTATCCCAATGGGCGAGTGCATCAGTGTTTCCTGACTTAGATGCGTATGCCTGAAGTTCTTCAAATTCGCGCTTCGCGTGTGACTTAGACTTTTCCTTGAGCTCATTGGTCATCGTCCGGACCGCATCTACATTGGGCGCCATCTTCGAAGCAAGACTTAACGCTGCGTACGAATCATAGCCCAGGAGTGCTGCTTTTTCTTTTCTTAAAGCAAGGATTTCATTGATCAGATCCGTGTTATCCAATTCGCCTGAGGATGCCCGGGTTACAAAAGCCCGATACACTTGCTCCCGTTGATCTCGTTGCCGGCTGTGCTGCATGAAGGGCACGTAGCTGGGATAATCTAACGTAATACGCCATGGGCCATTTTCTGGATCAGGTGCAGTTTCGGTCTCCTGAGCCATTGCATAGGATTGCGCAGAAATATGTTGCAGACTCTGTGGCCAGCCTTCCGTGTGTGCCGCATCTGTAATAATGAGTTCAAACGCTTTGGTGGCATCAAGGACATGATTAGAAAAGTCGGTGCTCAGTTGGGAAAGACGTCTGGCAATTTCTGCAAACCGCTCCTTGGCTTTTCCTTCAAGCCCAACGCCGGCCAGTTCAGCAGCTTTTATTTTGAGAGATATGGCGCGTTGCTGCCCTTCTTCTAGCGTGTCCCAGTTTTCACTGTCACGGATAGCCACCAAGCCTTTGTAGATGGCCGGGCTCTGGCTCATTTTTAATCCTAACTCAACCACCTTGGGCAGTACTTCCTGGTGGGCCTCTCGAAGGGCTTCTCCATTTTTAACACCAAGCAAATGCCCGATAGGACCCCAGGCATATTCAAAGGGAGTATCGAGGGCTTCCAGCGATTTAATAAGGCCATCCCATGTGGGCTGCACATCTTTTTCAATGGCCTCAAACTGGGCAGTAATGTCAGAAATGATTTGATCGATAGCCGGCACAACGTGTGTAGCGTCTACGCGGTTAAATTGAGGGAGTCCTTCGGTAACAAGAAGTGGATTTGTAGACAAAGTTGTATCCATTGTATAAAGAAATTGCCTGACTGCAGAATAGGAAAAGGAGGATATCGCTTAAGGGCAGAGAGGTTTCGTTCGGTAGCGTTTTTTAGGTTGGTGGGGTTGAGAGTCTGTGAGTCGGTGGGTCTGAAAGTCTGTGAGTCAGTGGGTCAGAAAGTCTGTAAGTCTGTTGGTACGATTCGTATGATGGGTGCGAAAAGTACGATTTCTTTTTTGTTGAAAGTGGGATTTCATTCCTATCCAATCTTGCCAATTCGAGCCGAAAAGAAAACCGTATCTCTCGTACCCATCATACGAATCGTACAACAGCCCCGGACTCACTGACTTACAGACTTTCTGACCCACGACTCCCAAATTTACACCATTCAAATAGCATCTAAACAAGTTCTGAACATCTGGTCCTTAGCATGGAGACTTCAGGTACAAAAATGATGATGAGATGAGAAAAGCCATGACGTTTAGGAATGCTGCGCTAAAAGCCTTTTTTGATTCCGGACTTGTGATAGCGATTGTATTGTTGGTTGTAAAGGGTGTCGGTGCTGTAGGTATACTGCCCGGTGACTCGAATGATGAAGTTGATATTTCATTAGAAGCAGAACATCAATTCATACCCAACGAGCGGTTGCCTTTTTACGCTGAGGCCAGTTTTACGCCGCATTGGTTTGGCTCGGATGCTGATGTACCACAAGATTTCCATCACATTGGTTCTTTCAATTTAACCAATCAGGAAGGACAGGCAGTGACGGAGGAAACGTTTGAAAACAAGATTTACATCGCCAACTTCTTCTTTGCTTCTTGCTCGGGAATTTGTCCGATGACCATGGCGAATTTACAGCGCCTGCAGCAGTCTATTTCTGAAATGGACGATGTGCTGATCCTTTCTCATTCGGTAACACCGGATAAAGACTCCGTCCCTGCGTTGAAAAGCTTTGGTTCGATGATGAATGCCCGTGCAGAAAAATGGCATCTGACCACCGGAGATCGTGATCATATTTACGATCTGGGTAAAAACTATTATTTCGCTGAAGAAGACCTGGGAGAGGCCTCAAGCGAATCGGAGTTTCTGCATACTGAGAGTTTCTTTCTCATAGATCAGCGCCGTCGGATACGTGGTGTGTACAACGGCATGAACAAGACGGCTGTTAACCAATTGCTAGAGGATGTGCAGACGTTGCGAAATGGGCGTTGAGAAAGGGCCGGCGTAGTCTTTGTAATTGGTTAACAGCCGTCTTCCGAGGACGGACAGGTGCCAGAAAATTATTGAACTCGTAATGAATGAGAATTAGCTCTGTGGCTTCTATTAACCGTACCCGTCATCTCTGCGAAGACAGAGATCCAGTATTTTAGGGCATAATTACTGGCTTTTTGGGATTCCTGCCTTCGCACATACGCGTCAAGCAAATCGTTACACTTGCGATAAGAACAATCTCTGCAGCCCTCATTAACCACATCCGTCATCTCTGCGAAGGCAGAGATCCAGTGTATCCGGGCTATAATCGCTGATTTTTCTGGATTATTGCATCAGTCGCTTCGCTCGTGTCCTGCCTGCGCAGGAATGACGGTAGAAGTAGTTGGAGCGTTACATAATTAATTTCGCTAGTTGGTTGTTTTTATTAAATATAAGCCCTGCATTCTTAACGCCTAGTGCCTTCGCAGGAATGACGGCAGAAAAGGAATTAGCACATTCGAAATTACGCCAACACCGCATCAATAGACGATTATACAAAAATCCCCTCTTGAGAGGGGAAAGCTTCGACGGGTATCGTCGAAGGAGGGGTGTGTCTATAGACGCTAAAGATTTTTCTCAAACTCAACCGGCGCTATTCACTTTTCTCTGACAACTCTAAATATTCTGCCCGCCAGATACTTCAATGCGCTGCGCGGTCATCCATTGATTGTCTCCTGTAAGCAGACTTGTGATGGCGCCGCCAATATCATCAGGCAAACCGGCCCGGCCCATTGCGGTAGTTGATGCAACAAATTGGTTGAGATCTGGATTGTCTCGAACAGCGCCACCACCAAAGTCTGTTTCTATGGCACCGGGCGCTACGGCGTTGACTGCAATGCCTCTTTCTCCCAATTCTTTAGCGAGGTATTTGGTTAGCACCTCAACAGCGCCTTTGGCGGATGCATAGGCAGCGTATCCTGGATAGGAAAACCGTGTAAGGCCTGTGGAAACGTTTACAATTTTTCCTCCATCTGCCATATGCGGGGCCAATCGCTGCGTGAGAAAGAAAACACCCTTTACATGGATGTTAATCATCAGGTCGAATTCTGCTTCGGTGGTATCCATAAAAGAATTATGGACACCGACGCCGGCATTGTTTATCAGGAAGTTAAACGATTGCTGTCCCCATACGCGGTCCAGGGTTTCTGTTAGCCGGCTTTCAAAAGAGGCAAATTGAGACGTATCACCTGTATCAAGCTGTAGCGCAGCCGCTTTGCCGCCTTTCTTTTCGATACGTGCCACAACGGCGTCTGCCGCATCTGAACGACTGTGATACGTGATTACAATACCCACGCCTTTGCCGGCGAGGTGAAGCGCTGTACTTTCTCCGAGGCCACGGCTACCGCCGGTGATCAGTGCAATTTTGTTGCTCATGGTATGCATCATTTAGTTTATTCGGTTGGATTTATCTGCTTATCAGCGGACGGTTATAAACCTACGCTGATAAGTGAGTGGTCGCCTGCCATTTCCTCCAGAAGATCTGCCTGATTCTCCAATATGCTGGATTTGTCTCGACGGATGCACGTATCTTTGAGACATGTTTAATCAAAGTGAACAAGAAGCCTTTATGCCAAGACCATCTTTCATCGATCGCGTAAATGCCTATTTAGATGGTCTTGGGACCAATCGCGAGTATAATGAAACAGAAATTGCCGGCCTTGCTTTATTGCGGAGCCAGGCACCCACGTCATTGAAAGCGGTTGTTTATAATCCATTGCTCTGCCTGATCCTCCAGGGAGAGAAAGAAACGCATT
>JBGCEN010000251.1:0-10770 GCA_045106435.1 Rhodothermales bacterium | reverse complement strand
ACTCATGGCGTGAGTTAACGCGCGACTTGCCAAATCTGTCAACGAGTACATTGGCCATGTCTGCTGCGAACCCCAATATCATCTATGCCGGCACAGGAGAAGGATTTGGGAGTCAGATTTTTGTGTACGGCCAGGGAATCTGGAAATCCAGTGATAAAGGCGAATCCTGGACTCAACTTGAAAGCACCGCTGAAGACGAGGTGTTTACTAACACCATGCGAATCATCGTAGATCCTGATGATGCAAGCCACCTGGTAGCCGCTACTTCAACTGGATTGAGGCGGTCCATAGATGAGATTTCATATATAATGAAAAGCACGGATGGTGGAGATTCCTGGGAGCAGGTGTATAGCTCAGCCGAGAGAATAGAGCAAGTTGTATTTAGTCCAGATGATTTTCAGGTTCAATATGCCACCATTAACGGAAAAGGCCTGCTCAAATCAACAGACGGTGGCATGCAGTGGGATGAGATTTTTGACCCGTTCTATGAAGTAGGCCGGCTGGAAATGGCGGTAGCGCCTTCCAATCCTGCTTATTTGTACGTTGCTGCGGAGAACGGTTTTTTTGCATCCACGCTGTTTATGTCCCGCAATGCAGGGGCTTCTTGGGAAATATTCGACCAGATCAATGGGAATCCACCCAATTGGCTTGGAGCATTGGGCTGGTATAGTAACGCGATAAGTGTTGATCCTTTTGACGAGGATAAGGTCTTTGTGGGTGGGCTGGATATTTATGCACTGGACTTTACTGCTACCACGTTTGAGCAAGGATATATAAAAGAGGTTTTTGAGACAGACCCGTCCAGATTATTTGATGTAGACCTAGTAAGCGGTGCCCCTGATGTAGCTGGCCGGCTGGGACGTAGCACAGACATTACTTCGGCTGAATTCATTGAAGTTGAAGTGAGGTGGGGGCCCGGTAAATCGCAAAAAGTACATCGTTTTGAAGAAAAATGGGTTGGTACGTATCGGGATTACATAGATGTTGATTTTGAGGTGTGGGACGTAACGAATAATCGCCAACTGATGGCAGTGTATGAAGATGAGGACAAGGACAATCTGTGGGATTTATCGGGTGCACTTGTAGATGCTTCGGAGCGTATTCTTATCCTGAATGAACCCTACAATGCTTTAACGCCACACCTGCCCACAACACAAAATGCGTTTAGCAGAGCGCAATACGTACTGACGGTATTGAGTGAAAGTGACGAGGGCGTAGTCAACGCTCCCTTTCCAGAAGCGACTGTTCGCATCGTCCCCGAAATTCGCCAGTTTCGGGAAGCGAACGTACAAATCATTGCAGACGGTACCACTGAAGATGGGGGGCTGTCCAAAGGGGTGCACGTAGATCATCACCAACTTCTTTTTGTACGGGGCACCGCGCCTGATGCCGTACCCATGTTACTGGATGCGAACGATGGCGGAGTTGCGGTTTCCTATGACATGGGGGGGAGCTTTAGGCAAACTGGTGATACTTTTTCTCAGTTATTCAATGGCGTGGGAGGCGGCAGCCGGCCATTTGGTGGCCTTAATACAGCCCAGTTTTACGGGATCGATAAGATGAATGGGGCTGATAGATACGTGGGTGGAACGCAAGATAATGGCAGTTGGGTTTCTCCCGAGTTAACTACCAATGCAGAACCCTGGGTTTTTGCCCCTAGTGGAGATGGTTTTGAAGCAGTGTGGCACTACACAAATCCGGAATGGATTATTCAATCTTCTCAGTTTAACAAAATACACCGGACACTTGATGGTGGGGCAACATGGGATGATATCTCACCCAAAGAGAATGCTGTCTTTTTAACCCGATTGGCAAAATCAAATCAGGCCCCTAATCTACTCTTTGCAGCAACGCAAAGAGGTGTTGTACGATCAGATGATTTTGGCAGCAGTTGGGAGCCGATTAACCTCTTGTCGTCTTGGCCGGCTGGGTCGAATGCAACGGTGCGTATTTCACTGGCTTCTCCAGATATTGTGTGGGCTGTTGCTGAATTGGGTGGGAATATACCTTTTTTCGTTTCTGTTGATCGAGGCGAATCTTTCCAGGGGATATCTACTGCAGGATTGCCTGATTTTGGTGTCACTACAAATCTTGCAACACACCCGAGAGAGCCTGAAACTGCCTTTGCGCTGTTTTCTTTTGCCGGCGCTCCCAAAATACTGAAAACAACAGATTTGGGAGAGACATGGACTGACTTGTCGGGATTTGACATGGATGCCGGCAGTACATCAAGCACAAATGGATTTCCAGATGTTGCCGTCTATAGTTTGTTGGTAATGCCTTACGATAATAATATTCTGTGGGCCGGCACGGAGATAGGTATTTTTGAATCGCTCGATGGCGGGCAAAATTGGCAATACGCTGATACCGGTTTTCCGGCTGTTGCAGTTTGGCAAATGCGTATTGTAAACGATCAGGTGGTTGTGGCAACGCATGGTCGGGGCGTTTGGACTGTGCAGTTACCCGAACTATCTACCTATGAGCCTTCAGATATTCGGTTAAGCCCCGTCATCAAAAGCGTCGGAGGAGGGGCGAACGGTCTGTTAAGAGCCGAAGTGCAATTACGTGAGACGTACGACTCGACGATTGTTTTTGTAGATGGCCAACAATTCACCCGCATTGCAGGAAATGACTCCACGCATACAACACTGCTGGATTTGGATCTGAGAGCACTTCTTCCGGAAACTTCGGGCATGAAGCGTATAGATCTTTCTGTCTGGGGATATTTAAGCGGGCAAGCATTGCCTTCAGTAACAAAACCTCAATCCATCTATACGCTGCAGGGAGCAGAAGATGGATACGCAACAGATTTTGAAGCTGCCGGCGATGATTTCATTCTGGATGGGTTTAGCATATCTCAGGAAGACGGATTTAATGATCTGGCGTTGCATTCTGTACATCCGTATCCAGATTTTCAAGAGGTAACCGCAGTACTCCGTACGCCCGTGGAAATTGGTGAAGGGGATACTAAAATGTATTTTGACGAAATAGCACTGGTAGAGTCCGGAGAGCCCGGGGCGATTTTTGGCGAACAGACATTTTTCGATTATGTCGTTGTTGAAGGATCGGTAGATCAAGGTCTTTCATGGCAGCCCCTCACGGATGGGTATGATGTGCAACAGGCTGAAATTTGGCGCTTTGCTGTGGATCTCAAGCAACCTCCTGATAACACCTATTTTGTGAATCATGAAATAGATCTGAAAGATACGTTTTCATCTGGAGATGAAGTGCTTTTTCGGTTTCGGATGGTTACAGACAACGCCGGCTCTGGTTGGGGATGGGTTATTGATAACCTGCGCATTCAGAAGAATCTTGTCATATCTACTGAAGAAGCCGGCACCCTTCCTGACTCATATACGCTTTCAGGAAACTACCCGAATCCTTTCAGCGATGAGACGGTCATTTCCTATGCTTTGCCTGAAGCCGCTGATGTAAATCTGACGATCTATGATATTCGGGGTCGGCAGGTTCAACAGTTGTTGATCAATGCATCTCAGTCGGCAGGACATTACAAAGTATCCTGGGATGGTACTACACCTTGGGGCACACAAGCGGCCAGCGGTGTTTATTTTTATCAACTCAAAGCCGGCGAATCGTTTCATGCCACACGCCAATTTGTGAAGATTAACTAAGTAGCGTCACACATACGCTGCCGCTTTATCGGTGACGTGTTCCTGATTTATGCTTAACGTTCTTGTAAGCAACATCTGAACTGCGTACTGGTGCTGACAAGCTCAAGATCACCGCCTCTTCCAATGGTCAAAACATAAACCGTAGTAAAATTTCACCTGCTTTGGGGGATCGATCCAACTTGTGGGTACTTACATCCAAATTACCCATAATAATTACCTGTCGGGTTTTTAAACCCAGTCTAAGCATACCACAACTTTCTTGGGAAAAAACGCAACATATCACCGTGACGCCACAGAGAAGCTGGCAAGATGGTTGGCGATAACCTTGATGTGGTTGCTGACATCTGTGGTGGTAGCGTATGCACAGCCCGTACAGCAGACAAAAGATGCCCCGGGAACGTATGATTTTACTTTCCAGGATACGCCACTACAGGATGCGCTCAATCAGTTTATCAACAAAACAAATGTAGCTGTAATCTTTACGGCTGCCCTTGTCGAAGAGGCAACGAGCAATTGTGTCATCAAAGACGCATTGGCAAAAACAGCGCTTGATTGCATATTGGAAGGTACCCGGATCGAAGCCAAGCAATTGGTCAGTGGTACCTATTCACTTGTTGCAAAAACGATTGAGCAAGATGCGGCGTCGGTATCGGATACGAAGTTTACAATCAGTGGATTTATTCAAGACAAATTATCGGGTGAAAAACTCATTTCGGCAGCGATTTATGAGTTGAATCGGGAAGTTGGTGTTACAACAAACACGTATGGATATTACAGCCTGACCTTGCCGGAAGGCCCTGTTTCTCTCGTTATATCTTATGTAGGGTATAATCGAACAATTTCTGAGTTCTATTTGGACAAAGACATCGCGCTCAATGTGGATCTGGAACCGTCTTCATTGGGGCTGGACACGTTGGTGGTGACGGGAGATCGGGTGGAGCAGATAGAGGAGACGACCCAGATGAGTGTGACAACGATTCCCGTACGGCAAATCCAATCCATGCCGGCGTTGTTGGGAGAGGTCGATATTCTACGCGCCATTCAGCTCCTGCCGGGCGTGCAGTCGGGTAACGAAGGCAGTACAGGATTGTATATAAGAGGCGGGAGTCCGGACCAGAACCTGATTCTTGTCGATGGAGCGCCAGTGTACAATGCGTCTCATTTGTTCGGTTTTCTCTCGGTGTTTAATGCAGATGCCATCCGCAATGTGAAGCTGATAAAAGGAGGTTTTCCGGCACGATTTGGCGGCCGGCTTTCGTCAGTGCTTGAACTGAGTATGAAAGAAGGCAATATGCGTAAATTTGCCGGCTCAGGTTCTATCGGTGTATTGAGCGCGCATGGATTGTTTGAAGGCCCCATCGTAAAAGATAAGACCTCCTTTATGGTGGCCGGCCGCAGAAGTTTTGTTGACCTGGCTACGCAGCCGTTTGTTGAAGACATACCGAGGTATTTTTTCTACGACTTCAATGGAAAGATCAATCACATCTTTTCTCAAAAAGATAGAATCTATCTGAGCTTTTACGCTGGGGATGACCGATTTAGTCAGCAAGAGACTGATACTTATACATCAAACTTTACCTCAGATGGATTTACTGAGCAAGTTGTCTCTGAATCGGATGTAGGTCTTTCGTGGGGAAATACCTTGTCGACTTTGAGATGGAATCATCTTTTCAGTAATAAGTTATTTGGCAATTTACTGTTTCTATACAGCGACTACGGCTTCTTTACCCGGAGCGAAGAAATTGAAACCCAAAAACTGAGAGAGACAACGACGACTGAAACCACGCGTATTAACTATGATTCAGGAGTCAGGGATGTGGGTATGCGACTGGATATGGAGTATCAACCCAACCCTGCTCACTATATTCGGTTTGGCGCTGCGGCAACGAGGCATCGTTATAGAACAGGGAGCCTGAATTATTTTGAGCGGGCTGAGCAAAGCGTGAGTCTGGATACAGTGCTTGTACCCAATTCCATCGTAGATGCCTCTGAGTTTTCAATCTATGGTGAAGACGATGCGAGATTGTCTGAGCGGCTGAGTTTTAATGTTGGTCTACATCTCTCGGCCTTTGATGTAAATAATGAATTTTATACCTCGATTGAACCGCGCGTTTCTGCGCGCTACATGCTTAAAGCGGATTGGGCGCTCAAGCTTTCTTATGCAGGCATGACTCAGTACGTCCATTTATTGACAAACTCAGGGTTGGGATTACCCACTGATTTATGGGTGCCTTCAACAAATAACGTGGCTCCTCAGCGTTCGAGGCAAGCAGCTTTAGGTATAGCCCATACCTTCAAGGGGGACTATGAATTTAGCATCGAAACGTATGCCAAGTCGATGAGGAATATCATCGAATACAGCGAAGGTGCGAGTTATTTTGGGATCGGCAAAAACTGGCAAGAAAATGTGACCTCTGGAAAAGGGTGGTCTTATGGGGGAGAGTTTTTACTGCAGAAGAAAAGCGGGAAAACAAGCGGGTGGATTGGTTATACCCTTGCGTGGTCAAATCGCAAGTTTTCGGATCTAAATTTTGGACGTCGATTCCCGTATAAGTTTGATCGCCGGCATGACATTGCGGTTACTGTAGCACATACATTGACAAAAAAATTGGAGCTGTCTGGCACATGGGTTTTTGGCTCAGGCAATGCCATTACGCTCCCGACGGCGCAATACACGGCATCCGCCCCTCAGTATGCTGATTTGTCGGAGGGCCTGTTTGTGATAAATTCAGGAGACATCCAGGATGTTATCGAATCTCGAAATGGCTTTCGGATGCGAAGTTACCACCGACTGGATCTGGGTATGAATTATAGCTGGCAAAAAAGAAGAGCCCGACAAAAACTCAGCGTTGGTGTCTACAATGTTTATAACCGTAGGAACCCGTTTTTCTATAGTCTTCAAGAAGAGTATGATTTTGATTCGACAACGGATTTTCAACCTCCTCAAACCAGCCTCAAAGTAACGCAAACCAGCCTGTTCCCCATTTTACCTTCCGTGAGTTACAGCCTGACGTATTAACCCTGCAGATTAATGGATAAGCTTCAATATAGACTTGTACAGAGGGGAAATATGGCTGCACTTCGTCATGTAAGTATCCTGCTGTTCATGCTTTTATTTTTTGGATGTGAAACCCCTGTTGATGTGGATATTCCTGAACATCAGCCTGTGCTTGTCTTAAATGGTGCGCTTGATCCAGCTAAGGAATGGGAAATACATGTAAGCCACAGTGTAGATTTATTTAACAACCAGCAAATATCTCCCATCTCTAATGCGCGTGTGGAAGTATGGGAAAACAAGGAGATGATTAACGTGCTTGCGCATACCCCCATCGAATTGGGAGAACGATATGACGGGGCATCTGTGGCAGCACTAAACGGCTTTTATAAATCAGATTTGATGTTGCCGGAGCTTGGCAAAACCTATACAATTGAGGTGAGCGCACCAGGCTACGATAAAGTGTCTGTAGAGGCATCAGTGCCGGCCAGAGTGGAGGTTGTAAACGAGTCTTTTATGGATTCTGTAGCCGTCGATCGGTTTAATTTTAATGCGGTCATTGCTGAGCAAAACATTACAATTAAAGACCCTCCGGGTGAAGAAAATTACTACATGGTGCGAGTTGGTAGTGTTATGCAGCAGGTGCCGGTCTTTTTCTCTATAAATACCAGTATTCAGGAGGCTTACCTGAATGACTTCGGTTTTTCAGAAGAAGAAGTGCTACTCCCCTTATGGGACAGGATTATTTTTAATGATGTCTTTTTTGAAGGAGAGACCTATGAGCTCAAGGTGCAACTCAGTTCGGATGCCATTTTTACTGGAGAAGATCCGCTGGAAGAGGAAATTGTGGTCAACGAAGTTTTAGTAGAACTTTTTACTGTATCGAAGTCATTTTACTTGTCTGAAATCACAAAACGTGCGCAGCGTGAAAGCGATGGGAATCCTTTTGTAGAAGCTGTGCCAGTTTATTCAAACGTAGAAAATGGTCTGGGTGCAGTGGGTGGTGTTAACGTTTCGTTTGCGAAAACCGTTGATATCCGCTCGCTGTCAGTTAATTGACGATAGGTTCATTCAACATACACATTCAATGCCCGGAGAAATAAGCATGGTGGGGACCGAAGAGACCGTTTTTTCCGATCTCTATGAGGCCCATTATCCAGACCTTGTTCGATATGCCAGAAGCTTTGCGGCCGAGCCCGAAGCAGCTCGGGATATGGTGCAGGAAGCTTTTTTACGCCTCTGGCGCCGGCGCGCAACGTTGGACGAAAATCGCTCTGTGCGCTCTTTGCTCTACACGGCGGTCCGGAATCTGGTGCTAAATGAAAAGCGGGATGTTGTCTTACACAGAGACCTGATAAAAGGTATGAAAAAAGCTGAAGCACCCCCTACGCCTGAAGAGCTAACCAATGCAGCATTGATTGGCGAAAAGATGCGGGAGTGGATTAAGGAATTTCCAGATCGCCGGCGCGAAGCTTTTGAGCTGAGTCGGTTTTATGGACTCAGTTATAAAGAAATAGCCAGCATTATGGGCATCGCACCCAAAACGGTTGAAAATCATATTCAACTTGCGCTAAAGGCATTGCAAGAAAAATTACGCAACTATGATCCACAGCTAATGAACTCATGAATACGAAGGAATCACCCAACGATGCTGCCATGCCTCGTGAGTTAGAAAAGTGGCTTGATGGTATGGCCCCTGAGGATAAATCAGCCCTGGAAAGAACCTGGGAATACGCAGCGTATGCGCAGGTAAATCCACCGCCCAAAGAGGAAGTGCAGCAGGCTGTCGCTTCTTTTCAGGAAGCAGTGAACCAGGAATCACCCAGCCGAAAGACTTTTGCTGGAGACCGGCCTTCCAGGCAGCGGGCGCGTTTCTTTACACCGGCTCGTCGTGTACTCGCCGGCGTACTGCTGCTCATGATATGTTTTGCCACGTGGTGGACACAGAGCCCGGTGGTAATCAATGTGCCTGCTGGTCAACTCGCCACGGTTTCGTTGCCTGATGGGTCTGACGTATTAATGAACAGTGGTTCTGAAATACGGTACAGGCGTGGCTTGGCTGGGACAACCAGAAAAGTGATACTCGAAGGTGAAGCTTATTTTGACGTGGCTAAAGACACGAAGCCATTTATTGTTGAAACGTTTAATGCTGAAGTTACCGTGTTGGGTACACAATTTAATGTGAGGTCGTGGACGCATGTGCCCAATCCGCAAACGGAAGTGATGCTGGATGAGGGGCAGGTGTCCTTTAATGCCAAGCTCGATCCTGCCACCGCAGTATTGCTCAAACCTGGTCAAATGAGCCGGGTTGTTGGTGTTGAGGCAGTACCCGTGCAGCCGTTTGATTTTCTGAAATCAATGGAGCTTGTCTGGCGGGATGGGGGGATTTCTTTTATTGATAAATCAGTAGCCAGTATTCTTGCCGGCGTGGAAAAGAAGTACGGTATCCAGATCGAAAACGATCAGGTGATTTCTGAAAGTGATACGCTAACATTCTTCATCCCCCATCGCGTAGATGCAGAGGAGGTGTTACGCGATTTTTGCAGCTACATGGGTTGTCGTTTTGAGGCTACACCAACGGGATATCAATTGCGGTAGAATTTCGAATAATGAACACCCAACAAGGAATTTCCAATGTTGAAGGATTGGAAATTCCTTGTTGAGTGTTCATTATTCAATCTCTTCAAATTAACCAGTGAAGTACAACCAAACACTGGCAATAATACCGAGCAAAATAAACGCAGCCCATACATCTTTTTGCTTCCATAATGGATCGGATGCAAGTGCTGTACTTTTGTCTACAGTGCTAAACGTGAGGTCTTTTACTTTTTCGTCTGAAGGTGCTTCGCTGGCAAGACTGACTACAATGAGCACGGCGATACAAACGAGGAAAAGATCAAACGCAAAGTGAAGGAAGTTGATATCCGCAAACGTGAACATGATGCCGTCCAGCGCTTCTTTGTTTAGCTCGGCAATCAATCGCGTCATCCCAATGATAAAACCGGTGATCAGCGAAGCAATGGCGCCTTTTGCATTGACGCGCCGCCACATGATACCCACCAGGAAGACCGCTGCAATTGGAGGAGCGATGTATCCCTGAACGCTCTGCAGATAGACAAACAGCTTGCCTGATATCTGGTCCATGAACGGGATCCATAAAAGACCCAGTGCCACCATCCCAATGGTAGAAATCTGGCCTACACGCACAAGCGTCTTGTCACTGGCATCGGGCTTTATCTTTCTGTAGATATCCCATGAGATGAGCGTAGAACAAGAATTAAACACCGATGACAACGAACTCATCAAGGCGGCTAATAGTCCAGCAACAACGAGTCCTCTGAGGCCGACCGGCAGCAGGGTGCCAATCAGAGCAGGAAGCGCCTGGTCTGGTTCATCCAGGGTGAGCTGTCCAGACTGAGAGAGTACGTAGGCGATGATTCCTGGCACTACAAAGATGAACAAAGGCAGCTGCTTCAGGAAGCCGGCGAATATAGTGCCTCGGCGTGCATTGTCGATGTTGCTCGCTGAAAGCACACGCTGGACGATGAACTGATCAGTACACCAGTACCAGACACCAAGGATGGGCGCGCCAAAGATGATCCCTGTCCACGGGAAATCCGGGTCCGTCATCGGTTTCCATACGGTGAAGAAACCTGGGCCGGCTGATTCATACATCACATCCCATCCACCGATTTCGGCAAGGCCGATATAGGTAACTGCAACCGCGCCACCAATGAGCACGAACATTTGTAGAAGGTCTGTATAAAGTACAGCGCGTAATCCGCCAAACACGGTATAAACACCTGTGGCAACAATAACGATGAGGGCTCCTGTCCAGAAGTTGATCCCCATCAACGTTTCAAATACAATACCACCTGCAGCGATGGTGATTGATATTTTAGTCAGGATATAACCCACAATCGAGATAATCGCCAGATACCATCGCGCACCTTCTCCGTAGCGTTTCTCGAGGAATTCGGGCATCGTGAAGACGCCGCTTTTTAGATAAAAAGGTACAAATACCCAGCCCAGTAAAAGCAACATCAGTGAAGCAAGAATCTCAAATTGCCCCACGGCCAATCCGCTATCAGCGCCTGTGCCTGCAAGGCCGATGATATGCTCTGCGCCAATATTGGAGGCAAA
>JBGCEN010000250.1:0-19923 GCA_045106435.1 Rhodothermales bacterium | reverse complement strand
CGACTTCCACCGTGTTCATGGTATTCTCGGCGATTACCCAACGTTGCTCCGTGTGCTTGGTTTTGTGGTAGATCTGGAGGTCCCGTACACCCCTGATATGCCGGCAGAGGGCATCGTAGAGTTGATCGCTCCAGAAGACGTGGCCGGCGTGATGCTAACAGAGCGCACCCGTTATAAACTGGATGCTCAAACGGGTGTTTTTGTGGCAAAAGAAAGAGACAACACGTCGCTCGAACTGGAAGATGGTTATTTAAGCCTTGATAATCCTGATCACTACGATCTGCTTCAGGTAGATGTGGACGGCTGGGGGCTTAAGACGATTAATGTAGCAGCCGCGCAGTATGGCCTCGCCACAGCTTTTGCCGCACGTCCTGCTGCATCTGTGGTTGCGGGCGCTGCAGCAAATAATTTGACGCTAAACAATAATGCAGCAGCAGTTAATTCAAACGCCGCCAGTAATACACAGATTGTCAGTGCTGCAAATCCTGCATCAAATTCTGCATCAAACAATGTGCTGGCAGTCCCACATAAAAGGGTGCAACGTGCAAATTACAAAGAAGAACAAGAGGAAGTATCGCTACCTACAAGACGCACAACTGGACTGAGTGTGGTAAAAAAGGACCGAGCTACCAAGATAGCCGCATCGCTTAGCTTGACCGCAGCACGTCAGGCCCAAACACAAGTGCAGATTCAGGCCATTCAGGCAGCGCTGCCGAATGTGAAATCTCAGAGGCTCACCCTCATTCAAAACCCGCCCGAGCCTACAGATGTGCTGTATGCTGACGACCTGGTGCGTGGCTATCGGGTGGATGTATATGATGAGGAAAAACAGCAGTGGTATTCTTTGTGCCAGCGCCGGGGGAGATACCGGATTAACAAAGACCCGAACCTGGACCGCCTGATCAATGACGAAGGCTATGTGAAAGTCTCAGCTGTAGCACAAGATGGCGACGACCCGGATGACCTGTATTTGCACGAGACGCTTTTTCAATGGGATGGATGGAGCCTGGTCGCTGAAAAACCGGGCATGACCATCGTTCCTGGAGAAGTAAAAGGTCAGATAGAAGACCAGAGCACTGTGGATAACGAGCGCTACGAGAACGTGGGCCGCGTTAAACACACCACACCCGATGCCTTTGACCTGGAAACCTGGTTTATCCCTGAGCCGGGTTCGTTACCGAAGCTGCGCTTTGGGAAAGACTACCGCATGCGTGCGCGCACGGTAGACCTCGCCGGCAACAGTCTGGCGTTATCCGACAACGCCGGCGACATGACGCATGCAACAGAAAGAAGCTGCTATATCCGCTATGAGCCCGTGCCGTCTCCTGTTGTTGTGATGCGCTCCTTAATCACAGAAGGAGAAGGACTTGAACGCCTGGTACTGCGCAGTAACTACAATCAAACCCCCGCGCAGTATATACAGGATGGCGTTGTGCAACAGGCACTGAGCGGTTACGACCATACATATCTCGAGGTTAACGAGCGCCACATTGCGCCACCCAAGACTTCACAGAACATGGCTGAGTTGCACGGTGCTTTTGAAGCGGCCATGGGAGCCGGCAAGGATTACACGCAATGGTTCAACATTGCCGTCAAAGAATCAGGTACGTTTAATGACCCGGTAATCGTAGATACGGCAACCGGGCAGAAAAACATCAATGTCCCTGGTATCCAGCTTGTAACGCCGCCCGGTGTACCGCCAGCGGAAGCGGTGCTAGACTTAAACGATTTAAATACGGGCGATCCTTTAGGACCGGGGCAGTACGTCATCCATACATCAGACGAACTGATGCTTCCATATTTGCCAGATGTGGTTGCGCGAGGTGCTTCATTTATTGGCCTCCCTGGCATGGACGAAGACGCAGTCTTTCACGTCTCTTTTGACAATCAATTCCCCGAGGCGCGTTGTTTTCGCATTCGTGTAATAGAAGGGGAGGGTGAACCTGTGTTTTATGATAATCATGCATCGGGTGCGCGGGTGCTGGAAGTCAAAATGCAAAAAGGGGATATCCGTAAAGTGCGGATGAGTTGCTTCGTCTTTGATCAGGATATCGATCATTTTGAATGTGGAGAGGTGATTAGTGGGCAAAGCCTTGAGCCGGCTTTCCAGAGCCAGCCCAATACCCCTATCCTCAGAAATACCATTGCTGAAGGCCGCCATTGGATGATTACGCCCTGGCGCGAACTCACCTTTGTACATGCGGTGCAGCAGCCACTCATGGCGCCTCATTTCCAGCAAATCGATGCTGTGAAGGCCAAAAAGGGAGATACTTTTGTCCACCTGTATGGCCAGTTAAATGTAGATGTGAAAAGTACGGGACGCCTGGATTTTATCGCCCGATGGAGAGATCCTGAAGACAAGCTGAGTAGAGATCAGCCTCGTGATGGCATCGATGGGAGAGCGGCCCCTAGAGAAAACACGGGCCGGGTAGCTGAAATGCCGATCGAGCCATACTACAGCGATGCGCAGTCGTTGAAATTTCCGATTAGTCCGAGTGATCCTAATATCACAGAAAGCGGGGGCGGGAAATACCCGCACATCGATCAGTACCTTGAGAATTTCTATAAACACGAATTTGGTGATACGAAGCACCGTACGGTTAGCTATTTCCTAACAGGTGCAACGCGATTCCGCGATTATCTACCGCAGGAAATCTATAATATACCAGCTCATATCTCAAGGGAAGGTGCTGCGTTTGAAGTCAATGTACTGAGTTCTGCGCGCCCTAAAGCGCCGAAAGTATTGTACGTGGTGCCAACCTTTGGCTGGGAACGTAGCAACATTGAGGGCAATCTGGTGAGCCGGCGTTGCGGCGGTGGGTTGCGCATCTATCTGGACCGTCCGTGGTATTCTTCCGGAGAAGGTGAATTGCTTGGCGTAGTGCTCAAAGGAACTGGTATTAGTGCCGGCTCCAATCAGCTCACTGCTGGATTTATACCGGTTGGTTCATCCAGTGATGATCCGCTGCGCCTATTGACAACCCAGTGGGGGATGGATCCTGTTTGGAGGGCATTACCGCCGCCCAAAAATCCTGCATTATCCCATTTCCCGGATGCCATCAAAACGCAGAACGGACTTTCTTTCGTGGAAACGGATAAAGGCATGGCTGCGGTTGCCGGCCACGAAGTGCATTTTGATGAAGACCGGAAACTCTGGTACTGCGATATCACGGTAGATACTGGCGATACCTATTTCCCTTTTATGCGCCTGGCCCTGGCCCGCTATCAACCCGATTCTATCAAAGGCGTGCATCTGTCGCCGGTCTTTTTAACTGACTTCATACAGACCGTTCCTGATCGTGTAGCGGCGATTAATTTTCTTTCAGATACCGAGTTTCGTGTGATGGTGTCGGGCCCTATTGCATGGAATACGCATTCCAACAAGCAAGGCGCAAATGAAAGTGATCCGGACAAAATCAGGGACCTCATCAAGCTCAGCCGGCACGTAACCGCTACGCTCGAAAAGCAGGTAGGCGATGCAGATTCACCGTGGGTGCCTGTTTCTGATGCATTGACCGATGTGACCGTGGAGCCTCATGAACAGATTGGCGCACGCATGATCTGGATGAAGTCCATGCAACTGCCCTCGGGGCCTGGAGGAGGAGGCCAACTGACGCTCAATACAGGGCAGGCGCCCGGCGCTTCCCGCTACAGGGTGTCTGTAAAAGAATTTGAAATTCTCAATTCAGATCCAGGGAAAAATGAACGCTTTCCTGTGGACTCTAATGTTGGCTTCAGGATGGTATATGCTGATTCCATTGAGTTATCACGTTAGGATACTTAAGTGTAATAATATCAATGGTTTACTTGATTGATTCAGTAGGGCAACGGTTCAGTTGTATACATCGCAATAATAGCATGAATGCTTCCTTCTCATATACACGCATCTGTAGCCTGTTTTTGATGGCCCTGGTCGTTGTGGTTACAGACGCATCGGCGCAAAATGTGACGTTCTCCGGGTACAGCAGAATGTACTTCGAGACCTCAGATGCTTCCCGCTTTAATCAGTTCACCCCACGGACGATCTTTCGCTGGGAAGCAGAGCCGACGGTCGCGGTACGGGGCATTCCACTATCAGTGAATTTGCTTGCTACCACCGAAGAGAATGAGGTGAATACCAACATCAACAGTCTGATTGCCAGTTTTAACTTCAGTGCAGACAGGTTGGAGCAAACGATTCGGGATCGAGTGAATCAAAAGGTCGGAGAACTCAGTGAAGAAGTCGCCGGCAGAAACATCAGGTCTGATCCGTTTGGTTTTGATCGCGTAGCTGGAGGATTAAATCAGGCACGTGAAAAGCTTTCTCAACTGCAAGACATTCAGAGTGATGTTAGCAATCTGACCAATAATTTGGGTGCCCTGACGAACATGGGATTATTGACTGCGCTGGAACGCAAGGCGCTTCGGTTTCCCAATCTGGGCCTGGGTGTTACCTATCCGCGCTATTCGCCTTTTACAGTTGATGGTCTGGAGATCCTTGGTGCGCATGTTGAATTTGCTCCGGGCCTTTTATATCTCGCCGGCACACTAGGCAATGTGAGAAACCAGGGCGGAAATTTACAGCGTTTACTCATCTCCCCCGGAGAGTCTTTTTATAAACGGCGCGTGGCCGGGGGCAGCCTGGGACTGGGGCGTTCCTCGGGCAATCATGTACATTTTTCAGGGGTCTTGATTGTTGATGATAAAGACACGCTCGACGATCTGGGCATGCCTGAAGCTGTGTTGCCTCCGCAGCGAAATGTACTGGCCGGCGTTGATTTTAAGATCTCGGCTGCAGAGCAGCAGTTTAGCCTTGAAGGACAACTTGGTGGTTCATCTTATACGAGAGATCGCGATGGCATTGCGGTTGAAGACCAGACGTTGATCTCGCCGCTTCTTTATAATCTGATCGATCCCAATTTATCGAGTTCTTTGGATGCTGCTGGGGAGATCAAAACAACGATACGCATACCCACATCACAAACCCGTTTCAGAGCAAAAGTACGCTATGTTGGGCCGGGCTATGTGTCACTGGGGGCTCCTGTGTTGCGTAATGATATACTGAGCTATGAAGCAGATATAAACCAGGGATTTTTACGCCGGCAGATCTCCATCTCGGCACGTTACAGAGACGAGCGGAATAACCTGGACAACATCAAACTGTTTACAAAGAGTTCGCGATTGGCGTCTTTCCAACTCGGGTTACACTTTAAAAACCTACCTTATCTGCGTCTTCGCTATCAGCCTACATTTCTCACAACCACAAACCGGCTACCTGTTGATGCCGGTGGTGTAGAGCAAACTTTTGAATACGCCTACGATACGCGCCAGCTTTCTGTAATGACCGGCTATACGCACCGTGTCAATGATTTTGTAAGCTCCACGAGCATTGCTTTCTCTTCTCAATCGATCGACGCTACGCAGGACTTAATAGAATACGAGCTAAAGAATTATACACTAACGCAGGTGTTTGGGCTGGCTAACATGGGGCTCAATCTCTCCTACAGTTTTTATGACCAGTCGCGGCTTGCTGATCCGCTTGATATTCACTCCATCGATGTATCGGGGTCGTTTACCGCGTTCGAATTCTGGACCAGCACGCTGGGTGTTAATTTTTCAAAAGAGACGGGGCAGGGGACACTTTTACGCATGCATGGGGGGACCACGTTTCCGCTTTGGCTACTGGGTACGCTCGATGTTCGTTTGGAAAACAATCAATACAAAGGCGGGCTGCTACAAGCTTCCGATTTTAACCAGAGTCGTTTTTCTGTCTCCCTGATTCGCACATGGTAAGCAGGGTCCATTAAATGCGGTCATTCAATAAGGTAATTCAATAAAGCAATGAAAGGATTTCATACCTCACAAAAAGCACTGCGCTGCCGGCCTTTACTCGTTTTACTCCTCTTGCTTTGCATTGGTGTAGCACAAGAGGCGTTTGCGCAAACGAGATCTTTTGTGGTGGTTCAGATATTTCCTCCAGCGCCAAACCAGCTGACCATTTCTGATTTATGGCGCGTTCAGCTTAACAACACGGGCCGAACCGATGTGTCTGTGGTTTTGCGAGGAACGGTTGAGGAGACCCGCGAAGGATTGTTACTGGATGCCCGATCGAGCGAAGTGGTTTTGCGTCCGGGTCTCAATACGTTTCGTGGGCCTGAGCTGGAGCCTGTTGATCTGCAAGAGACCAATAGCGCCTATGAGCGGATTATTGTACGCACAGGACAAGCACCTACGGGCGATTACACGATATGCGTATACGCCTTGGAATCTACCACAATGGAAGAACTGGGTAGCGACTGCCTCGATCATAATGTTGAATTGGTTTCGCCTCCTGAATTAATATCTCCCGGTATAGAGGCCCAGGTCAATGATCGATTTCCAGTCTTTAGCTGGACTCCGCCGGCGCCGCTTCCTGGTCGCCAGGCTGTTACGTACCGTATCCGGATTGTGAGAATGCTGGGCCGGCAAACGCCCCTGGCTGCATTACAGGCCAATCCATCCTGGTATGAAGAAGGCAATCTACGAACGACTTTCTTACAGTATCCCTTGCGAGCGCAACCGTTTAGCGAGGGGCAGTATGCGTGGGTGATCACGGCTGAAACCGCAGGATTAACGCGGCAAGGCGTAGTGCTCGGGCAAAGCGAGCTTGGGTATTTCAACTGGTCTCAAATCGCAAGGCTGGATCCCATACCGGATCCGGGACTTGCTGTTGTTCAGGTGCAAGGTATCCCGCAATCGCTACTCAATGCATTACTCACACCTTGTTCGGGCATAAGCAACGGCGGTGGATTCGGATTTGGGCCCGGTGGTCTTGGCCGCACCAATGTGATTATGCTTAACAACTAGGCGCTGTCCGCTCAATAATCACATAGAGACAGCGCCGTATCCTGAGCGGATGCGAAGGATCTATTTCAAAGTTAAAATTCAAAAGGTAAAAGTTAAAATCATTTTGCGTTTTGGATTGATTCGAACCGGGTTTTCAGACACGTCTTACGATCAAATCTTTAACAACATCTTATCAAAATTATGAAGTACGTTTCAAACGCAATGCTCATCATGCTTATGATGCTTGTACCTTTATCTGGAATTGTACCTGTATCCGTGTTTGCCCAGAAAGGGCCCGTGAGTTGGGTTATGACTGCCGGCAGTTCGGGGGACGATTATGCCGGCCGTATCAATGTGCTTTTTGTTGATGGCAGTACCCGATTTGCTGGTACCATGGGCATCGCTGGGGGAGACATCGGGGATGTATTTGTCACGCCGGCTCGTGAGACTGCTTTTGCTACGGAGATAGACCCTGATTCGGGACGTCCGTTAGAACTCTATTTCATTTCTGCCGACGATAAAGCCAGTACCATCAGGGGAGAGGAGGTGATGGTAGATGCAAAGGAAAATGTATTGCTTGCTGGAAGCTACGAAGGATCTGTTGGGGAAATAGACCATGATATCGGGGTACTGGAGACACCACTTCAAAGCGTGTATCTGGCCCAATTTACGGAAAAAGGCACGGTCTCATGGATGAATACAATCGGCGCTCGTACTGAAACAGGGATGGCTTCTTATGGAGCGGGTGCAACCCATGCGAATGGCGAAATTTATTTAACGGGTTCGTATACCGGGAATAATGTGATTTTTTCTTCGACGGGAAACGGCGTCACGCTTAGTTCTCCAACAGGTAGTGACGAAGATGCTTTTCTTGCAATCTATGATACCGAAGGATTACTCCTGGATTGGACCTTGATGCAGGGGAGCGGCGACAGCAAAGGAAATACCGTTGCCGTCGACATTGAAGGCACCACCATGTATTGGGGAGGTGACTATACAACAGTGGCTACGCTAGGTAGAAATATCCTTGAGGCAGCCGGCAAATTATCAGATGGCTTTTTAGTCAAGTTTGTGAAGGAAGAAGTTGCATGGATAATGGATTTCAAAGGAGAAGGAAATCAACGGATTACCGATGTGGTCATCGACCCCAAAACGGGTGGCGGTTATTTTGCCGGCTATTTTGAAGGCAATGACGCTAAGGTTCAGACAGGCGATGAGGTGGTCTTGGATTTCAGCAATATTAAATGGGAGTATGGCTCATTTATAGGATGTTTTTCTCCGGAAGGGAAAATTGAATGGGTATCAGTTCTGTCTGAAGATGCCTTGATTTATGACCTGGTGTATCGGCCGGAGACCCCGGACTTGTTAGCAGGTGTTTCTGTAGTCGGCTCGTTTGCAGGAGAGTCATTTTATGGAGGGCCGAATGCTGAGCCGTTTGCGTTGAAAGGATTGGGAGGCCGTGATGGGATGATGCTTGAAATTGATGCTAAAGGAAATCTCGTAAGTCTTCCACTACACTTAGGTACAGAGCCTGCCGCTGGTATTCCTTCATTTGATACGGAGATTGTGTCTATGGATTTGAACGGAGATGCCGGAAGCAGTGTAGGTGTAGGTACTTTTCAGCATATGCTCGACGTGGGGGACAAATTAATAGAGAGCAGAGGGGGAAAAGACATTTTTGTATTTGGCTACGACAGCGAGTTGGCTCCGCCATTGCCCGTCGAACTGGTCTCGTTTGATGTGTTGGCAGATGGAACAGCTGTGTATTTGCAGTGGGAGACCGCTGGCGAGGTGAACAATGCTGGCTTCGAAGTACAGCATAAATCTATACGTGAATTAGAGGCAGCACCCGTGAATACCACCGACTGGGAGACGCTGGATTTTATGCCCGGCTATGGTACGACATCGGACCCTCAGTCCTATACATACAGCGTGACAAATCTTCCGGCAGGTGTTCATCATTTCAGGCTAAAGCAAATCGATTTTGATGGTAGGATTGATTATAGTCCAATTGCGATCGCTGATCTTTCGCCCACTCAGTTACCCCGTTTGATGGGGGCGTATCCGAATCCTTTTGTGCCGGCCACAACCATTCGCTTTTCCGTCCCGGAGCCCGAACATGTCTCTATTACTATTTTTGATGTGACTGGAAGAGAAGTGCATGATCTCGTAGATCAATTCATGCAAGCCGGCACTTATTCAATTCCATGGGATGCCACAGGCATGGCAAGCGGCATGTATCTGTATCGCTTGAGAATTGGCGCTTTTTCAACAAGCAAGCACATGCTCCTCACAAAATAGCGCTGATAAAGCAAACATAACCTTAAATAGTGGACACTAAATCAGCAACGAGGCCCGGATACGAATAGCATGTCCGGGCCTTGAATTTTACTCGTGTGCATACAGCCATGCCTGGTTGGTCAGCTGGATGCGATCATCATAGCCGCCGGAGATGAGTGCGCGTCCATCTTGCAGGAGGGTCGCTGCAGAAAAAGATCGCTTACTGCCCATGCTTCCTTTAATTTGTCGGAATGCGTTGGTTTTGGGGTTATACACTTCAGCCCATTCGTCTCCTCCTGCTACCAATATTTCGCCATTTAGCAATTGAACAATTGCATTGGGGAGCTTAAATCGGGGTGATTTCATCTGTGCAGCTCGTTCAAAAGTATCAGTATCCGGATTGTAGATTTCAGTATGGTTGTAGCGTCCTCTGAAGTCTCGTTCATTCGAGCCTCCAACGACCAATACGCGTCCATCTGGAAGAAGCGCAGCTCCATGTTTATGGCGTACCATGGTCAGGTTACCAGCCGGCTCGAATCTGCCTGATGCCGGGTCATAGATTTCGGCTGTGTCCAGAACCAATTTGTTGTGATAATCATGGCCTCCAATTGCAAGCACGCGGCCATCCTGTAGGCGAATGGCGACATGGCCGGCGCGCGGAGCATTGAGGGATGCCGCTGGCGTAAATGTGTGTGTTACAGGATCGAAGATTTCAACAGAGGCCAAGGTCTCTTTTCCATTGTCTCCCCCGATGATTAAAATACGTCCATCTGCGAGTGCCGTGGCTGTATGACCGGTACGGGCTGCCTGCATGGCATGTACTTTTTCAAACACTCCAGAGTCAATATGATATACTTCAGCACTGGATGTAGGACGACGACTTCTCCAGCCTCCGGAGATAAGCACCTGCCCTTGTCCGATGAATGTGGCCGTGTGTCCGCTTGCCCTTTCGTCCTTCATCGAGCCTGCGGGACTGAATAAGCCAGTCGTTGTGTTGTACAGCTCTGCTTTGATTGCATCATCACCCGCTTCGCAGCCATGTGAAGTACAGCCACCCACTACCAGAACACGTCCATCAGGAAGCAGGGTAGCGGTATGCACTGCGCGATTTGCCTGCATGCTCCCGGTGGGACTCAGGTGTTCTGCCTGTGTATAGCGCAAGACATTATCATGCTTCGCAACGAACATGGAAAAGCTATACAAGCCGAACGCGAAGACGCCTAAGATCTGAAGATAGAGCTTCATGAGACTGTCTGATTGGTTGAAAAGAGCCGTTATAAAAAAGACTCTTTAGCGCTACCAGAGTTGCTGGACAATTTGGCCGCGGTACCTGGTGCCTTCATCATAGCTTTAAAAACAACTTGCGTTTATACATTACCCAAACGATGAGAAAAATGAAGAACGTATAGATCAGCGCCCAAAGCAATGAGGCAAATTCGCCGGCAAAACCCCAGCCCATTGACGCTGACATAAACCCTTCTTTTACGGGTACAGCAATGCGCGCAAACAAACTATGCAGCACATAGGCTGTAATTGCATTGGCGCCAAAAATCTTCCCCATTGAAAACAGGGGATGGCCTTGGCCTTTTTCTTTCAGATCAACCAACCAGTAGAGTGCAGCAAATGTGAGCGTACTGAGTCCTGAGGTATACATCACAAAAGAACTGGACCAGAGGTTTTTATTGAAAGGGAAGAACCAGTCCCAAACATTTCCGATCAGCAGCAAGCAAAACCCATAAACAAACAGGTGGTTGGCCTTTTGCTCCTTTTTTGAGTTGCTTAATACGATGTGTCCGGCCATCATGCCCGTGATCCCACCGCCGATCGCCGGCAATGTGCTCAGCAGTCCCTCTGGATCCCATGTTTTTTCATAGATACGTCCCGGGATGAGCATCCGGTCAATCCAGGCTTGCAAATTGACCCCCGGTTCGACATTCGCTGCGATGAAATTCTCTGAAATCGCCTCAATACCTGTCACCGAGATCATGCCGCTACTTCTCAGAACCTCACCACTTGCGAGCGCACCCTGTACTACCTCGTCGATTGGAACGGGCACAACCGCCATTAATAACCAGTAACCAATCAGAAGTACGGCGCCAATAATTGCTTGCGTACGCCATGTTGTTTTGAGGAATAAAATCGCACAGGCGAGGAAAACGAGAGCGATACGCTGCAAAACACCCGGGATACGAATATTGGCCAGGGAGAAATCCGGATTCAGGCCAATAAATAGTGCGAGAGCCAATAACATCATACCGCCGAGCAGGAGCTGCTGCCGGCCCAGACTTCCTTTGCCCGAAGGGCGCTGGATTTCCGATAATCCATAGATGAGGATTATACCAACGAATACTTGAGCAACCTTGTAGCTATACCCGGTGGATGAAATGGCGAGGAACATACCCATACCGAAAATCATGGCCGTACGGATCACGATCTTCTTAATAACAGGACCTTGTGCTGCGTTGCTCTGCTGTCTTTTTGTGAGCGCAAATACAATTGAGACGCCTACAATGAACAAGAAAAAGGGGAAGACAAAATCGGTTGGTGTAATGCCGTGCCACGAAGCGTGGCGCAAAGGAGGGTAGACGTAGCTCCACGAGCCCGGGTCGTTGACAATGATCATCCCGGCAATGGTAAATCCACGCAAGATGTCCAATGATGTGAGTCGTTTTGCTGTGTCCATAAAAATACCCTGATTCAATGAGTTGCGTTAACTTATCGAATCAGGGTTACAAAGCAAAGCGGGGCGTCTTCAGTATCAAGATGCACCCAAACCAAAGATGCACCCAAACCAAAGATGTTCTCAAATCAAAGATTTTAACTTTTAATTTTTAGCTTTTAACTTTTTAACCTATCCTTTGGCTTTTTTTACTTCATCAGCGGCATCATCTACAAGGTCTTCTGTGCCTTCTTTGATTTCGCTGGCTACGTTTTTGACTGAATCAGAAACGTTTTCGGCCATGTCGCCGGCGCTTTCTTTGGCTTTGTCCACCAGTTCATCCGCCTTGTCAGCAGCGCTGGATGCCATGTCTTTGGCTTTGTCGTAGGCCTCGCCAGCTTCTTCTTTGGCTTTGTCAACCAGTTCATCCGCTTTGTCAGCCGCGCTGGATGCCATGTTTTTGGCTTTGTCAAACGCCTCGCCAGCTTCTTCTTTGGCTTTATGCGCCAACTCATCTGCTTTGTCAGCCGCGCTGGATGCCATGTCTTTGGCTTTGTCAAATGCATCGCCGGCCGTCTCTTTGGCTTTGTCAAGGAAAGGATCTGCTTTGTCCTTTACCTCTTCTGCCATTTCTTTGGCTTTGTCAAAAGCATCGCCGGCGGCTTCTTTTGCCTTGTCTACCAGCGGAGCAGCTTCTTCTATGACGTCTTCAGCAACGTCAATGGCTTTATCAACCGCTTCTTCAGCAGCCGCTTTTGTAGAACTAAACGTTTTCTTAAGGAAGTCAGTAAAACCCATTGTCGTCTTTCTGTTTTTAAGGGGTGGGGGTAATGATATACTGGGTCGTATGCTATAAAATACGAGATCTGATCAAATGAATCATTATTCTGCAAGATCTTAACGATATTAAGCCGTATTTAACCATAGTATGTGCTAAACAGCTTCGTGGTATATAAAGGAACATGATCGCTTATACCATTGGATATTGATTTCTGTATCCAGATACATGATATTGCGATGGATCTTGCCGCAATTTACAGCCGCAGGAACCCGTTGTGATGAACTTTCATTAAACGCATGCTGTAAAACAGCCGATATACAGGCATGAACCAGGTCCTGGTTTATACCTGGTATCTTTAATCAACCGTTTGATACCCCGCCCCAATGCGCGCTCTGCGTTCTAATATTGGAAAGAAAATCGTAGCGATGAGCTTGTTATTAAGCTTGTCGTCGCTGCTGATATTTCCTGTATTGCATGGAGACCAGCATAACACATCAAACAGATATGCTGAGTGGTTACGGTCTCAGTTGGGTAGCGTTACATCCGACGCCGTTGAATACGCCTTTACTACAGCGCTTGAAGCGGATGCCGAGAATCTTGATGTATTCATTGAGGCATTTGTAAGTGCGTATACATCAGCTTCCCTGGAATTAGAGCGGGCTTCCATTACCAATGTGGCGATTCTTGCTTTACTAAAGCATCGCTATAAACTCATTGATAGTGCGGTAACCCCTCATTTATTATTGAAATCTGCGCTTGTTCGAACGATGAGTTCACAAGATCGAGCCGGCGCGGCCTTTGGAAACGCGTTCGAACGGGCCAATGCGGTCAGGTTTGGACAACAGGTTTCCATTATTTACACCAGCCTTTCTTCTCTCCTCAGTGCAGGAGGCGCCAATCCCATTAGCCCGCGGGCACCTTAATACCTACCACCCCCGTTTCAAGTATAGGTCCAGTGATCACGGTACAGCTTCAGTTTGTACTGGTTGGTCTTGTCGTCTATTGCCATGCTACCAGATTATGACTCGTCACACATTGAGTCATTATTGCCGGTTGGTTCGCGATATTCATGGCCTCCGGCTCAGTGATGTGCTGTTGTCGAACGACTTTGGTCCTGATTCCTGTCACAATTGAAAAATACGGGATTTGCGCTTCATTTGTAACCCGTCGCTTGGGCGGTAATCCATATTATTCGGCTCGTAGCAAAGAGCCAGCATCAATATACTCGAATATGAAAGACAACGGATTTAAATTATTAGTGACAGTTGCGTTTATCGCACTGTGTGGCTACTACCTGTATCCTTCGGTTCAAAATCTTTTCCTCTCGAATAAAATAGCGGGTCTCTCCGGTGAGGAACTGTCTACGTATGAGCAGGAGAATAACGCAACCATTAAAACAGTCAAGGAGAAATCGCTTAAGCTGGGCCTCGACTTGCTTGGCGGCATGCACGTGACGCTGGAAGTCAAGATTGATGCGCTTGTAAGAGAGTTGGCTTCAGACGTAGATCAAACATTTGAAGAAGTACTCACTGAAGCGAGTGACGAGACGGTGAGCGGATCTACTTCTTTGATTGACGTGTTTTCTCAGAAATTTACAGCCAGAGATCCCAATGCATTGCTTTCTCGCTACTTTAGAGATGCAGATGCAAACATTACCAGGAGATCATCCAATGCTGAAGTTGTAGCTTACCTTCAAACGGAAGCAGATGAAGCAATTCTCAGGGCTATTGAGATCATTCGCCAGCGTGTTGACCGTTTTGGTGTTACCGAGCCTTCCATTCAGCGCGCAGGTGCACGCCGTATCGTAGTAGAGCTTCCTGGTGTTACAGATCCAGATCGTGTCCGCTCGCTCCTGAAAGGCACTGCAAAACTTGAGTTTCGTCTGATGGCGGATCCAGCCGCGCTTTTACGGACTGCACAGCTTGCCATTGAGCAATATCAGGAAGAAGCCGTTGTTGATTCTACAGCTGACGCTTTGCTGGCTGCTGATTCTTCCAGTGTTGCGTCTGATACAACATCTGACATTGATGCATTGCTTGCTATTGAGCAAGAAGGTCCATCAAACAGACTACTTGAACTTGTTCAGCCGTACCCGCAGGCGAGCGTGAGATTCGGCTACATATCTGAGCAAGATACTTCAGCATTTAACACGCTGATGAAGGAGCCTCAATTCCAGGAGCTGTTGCCGACCAATACGACGCTCATGTACTTGTCGAGATCAATTGGAACGACACCGGAAGGATTTGAAGTTTATGATATTCTGGGCGTTCGAAATGAAGTAGAGCTCGACGGTAGCGTAATCACAGATGCCAATGTTGATTTTGACGAATTCAACCGTCCGAAAGTATCCATGGCGATGAATGGTGAAGGTGCGCGGATTTGGGCGCGTCTTACCGGTGCCAACGTGAACCGTCAGGTGGCCGTTGTTATGGACAATATCGTGTTTTCGAATCCTGTGATTAACGAGCGCATTGCCGGCGGTCGTACGGAGATCTCTGGTCTCGACTCACAAGCTGAGGCACAGGATATCGTCAACGTGCTTAAGTCTGGTGCTCTACCTGCGCCACTGGTCATTGTAGAAGAACGCACCGTTGGGCCGAGCCTGGGTCAAGCTTCTATTAATGCAGGATTAAATTCTATTTTGGTTGGCCTCCTGCTTGTGGCCCTGTTCATGATTTTCTATTACCGCACAGCCGGCCTGGTCGCTGACTTGGCACTTGTCATCAACATCATATTCATCCTGGGTATACTTGCCGGATTTCAGGCAACGCTTACGCTGCCTGGTATTGCTGGTATCGTACTGACCATTGGTATGGCGGTTGATGCCAACGTGCTCATCTTTGAGCGTGTGCGAGAAGAGCAATCGACGGGTAAGTCGCTAAAGGCTGCTATTGATGGGGGATATGCCAAGGCATTGAGCGCCATTTTTGATGCGAACATTACCACCTTTTTTGTTGGCGCTATTCTTTATTCGTTTGGTGTTGGCCCAATCAAAGGGTTTGCCGTAACACTTATGGCAGGTATTATCGCCTCTCTGTTTAGTGCAATCGTTATCACACGTATTGTATTCGACTATATGGTTATCGAAAAACGTAAGCAGATAAGCTACGGTTGATACCTGGAGGTTAATACACAACCCTGATTCGTACCCAAATTATTGCGGGTACAGAATAACAGAAGTGCAATAAATTCAACCGCTGAAATAATGCGGGAATAAGAGATTGAAATTCGGGGCATGGTGCGGGGTTTGCCTGCATCTGAAAATTGAGTCCTGGATAAAAATAGAAAGATCATGCGAATATTTGAAAACGCAAACTTTTCCTTTATACCCAATAGGAAAACAGGGTATATGGTTTCTGGCATCTTGATACTTCTGAGTGTTGTGTCGCTCAGCTTAAGAGGCCTGGAAGTAGGTATCGATTTTAAGGGAGGGATGGAATTTGTTGTAGAGAGTTCTGAACCCCTTGAAGTCAATCGTGTAACGCAAGAACTGAGTACAGTATTGAGTAGCACGCCTATTATAAAAACTTATGGCGATAATGCATTGCTCATTTCTACGGCTGAAGAAGGAGATATCAATACTGTTGAATCCTCAGTCCTGCGGCAGATAGAGCAAGCTTTCCCTGGACAGACACACACCGTGATCAAAACGGATGTGGTGGGGCCTAAATTTGCAGACGACCTCAAAAATAGTTCTATGCTGGCGTTGCTTGCTTCACTGGTTGTGATCTTCCTGTATATACTTTTCCGTTTCGAGTTTAAGTGGCGGTTTAGTGTAGGAGCGGTAACAGCTTTGGCGCATGATGTGGTTATTACGCTTGGTTTATTTTCGCTTTTATACGGTTTTGTACCGTTTTCACTGGAAATCAATCAGGCAATTATCGCTGCATTCTTAACTATTGTAGGGTATTCATTGAATGATACAGTGGTTGTTTTTGACCGTATTCGTGAATATAGTAACTTATTTAAGACTGACGCTTATGATGATGTGGTCAATCGATCCATCAACAATACGTTAAGTAGAACGGTAGTTACCTCTGGCACAACCTTGCTCGTTGTTGCAACGCTCTTTATATTCGGGAGCGAAGCGCTACGTGGATTTGCCTTTGCGCTAATAATTGGAGTTATGGTTGGAACGTATTCTTCCATTTTCGTAGCTTCACCAGTAGTAGTTGAGTTACGTAACCGCGCTGCTGCAAAACGTAAATAATAAATTACCTGTTTACAGGGCTTTTTCTCACCAATAGTTTACCATCATGAATTTTAACGTTGAAGAGCGATACAACGCCGTTTTAATAACGCTTAAAGGCAATGTAATGGGAGGGCCCGATGGTGCGAAGTTGCATGATACTTTGCACGATTTAAAAGAAAAGGGCAAGAAAAACGTAGTTATTGATCTGTCAAAGACAAAGTTTATGAATTCGAGCGGTTTAGGCTTGCTCATAAGCGGAATGACCACAATGCGCAATGCCGGAGGAGACCTTCGCCTTGCAAATGTAGCAGACCGAATTCAATCTTTGCTCGTAATTACCAAGCTTATCACTGTGTTCAAACATTTTGATTCAGTAGATGAAGCTATTTCTAGTTACGACGAATAGGTTCTTTAAATACGAATGAAACGATAGTGAATGATGCAGGGGCAGGCTAATAACTTGACGGTCTCTCATCTTTTTTCATCGATGAATTAGCACCGGACGGCGGAGGACAACCCTCCGCCGTTTTGTGTGTTCAGATCTAGAAAACTCATGTCTGTTAGTGTTGTAATTGGTTCTCAGTGGGGAGACGAGGGAAAAGGGAAAATCGTAGACCTCCTGAGTAAAGAGTCAGATATCGTAGCACGGTATCAAGGTGGGGCGAACGCCGGCCATACGATTTGCTGGGGAGACAAAACGGTTGTACTACATCTGGTACCTAGCGGAATCTTTAATGAGGATACCACTTGCGTTATCGGGAATGGTGTAGTCATTGACCCAGTCGCTATTCTCAAGGAAATCCATACGATCAGAGAAGAAGGCTATGAAGTGGAGGGGCGCTTGCTCATTTCTCACAATGCCCACCTTATCATGCCATACCATAAGAAGATCGAGGAAGCGCGTGAACGATCAAGGCATGGCAATGCTATAGGTACAACCGGACGAGGTATCGGGCCGGCGTATGTGGATAAATTTGCACGTACAGGCATTCGGGTTGTCGATTTACTTGACCGCGATATCCTGCGGAAGAAATTAAAGCGTTCCATCGAAGAGAAGAATGCAATCCTGAGTAGTGTCTATGGAGCCGCTGAGCTCAATGTAGAATCTATCATCGAGGAATATGTTGAATTCGACAAGCTGATCGATCCGTATGTGACGGACACGGCGCAATATCTCGGCAGTGCTATCAAAGATGGCAAAAAAGTTCTTGCTGAAGGCGCGCAGGGTTCTCTGCTGGATGTGGATTTTGGTACCTACCCGTATGTTACGTCGAGCCACCCAACGGTAGGCGGAAGTTGCATTGGTTTGGGTATCCCGCCGACGGCGATCAATCGTGTGATTGGCATCGTTAAGGCGTATTGCACCCGCGTTGGCAACGGACCATTCCCAACAGAACTTGTGGACGATATTGGCCGGCAACTGCAGGAAGTGGGCCACGAATTTGGCGCTACTACAGGCCGGCCACGTCGTTGTGGATGGCTGGATCTTGTTGCGCTCCGATATTCAGCGCTTATCAACGGGTTCACTGAGCTGACCATCACCAAGCTTGACGTGATGTCGGGCCTTGATGAAATAAAAGTTTGTACCGCTTATCGGTATGACGGCAAAGAGACCAAGCGTTTCCCGAGCGAAGTACACACACTCGAACGTGTTGAGCCGGTATATGAGTCCATGCCGGGTTGGAAAGAAGACATCGTAGGGATTAGTCGCTTTGAAGATTTGCCGGCTGCGGCACAATCTTATCTGCAATACGTAGCTAACCAGACGGGCGTAGGAATCAGTATGATTTCAACAGGCCCCAAACGGTCTCAAACCATCACGAGTAACCGTACGCTCCTCGAAGCTATCAACGCCTAAGGTAAAGTAGTTATTAGTGATTAGTCTTTAGTGGTTAGTCGGGATTAATTCACTAACCGCTAAAAACTAACCGCTAAAAACTTGCCCGGAAGGCAGCTTATGCAGTCGTACCGACATTCCACCAACCTCAAATCTGGACTTGTCATTTTTGCCGTATTGATTGCTGTGGCATCGTTGGCATACACAAGTCGTATTGTTGAACAGCTGCGTGCCCGGGAGTTTACCGCTGTGGAGATTTGGGCAGAGGCGATGGGTGCGATAACCAAAACCCAATCTGAAACGATAAATCCGTATTTGCCGGTTTTTCAAGAGCTTGGTGCTTTTCTGGATGCGACCAGTAACGGCACGCTGGAGGTGTTTCCTTCTGAGGAGCAGATGGCTCAATTTAAGGAAGCTGTTCGATGGGCACAGAGTATGCCGCCGGCGGGAGAGACGAGCTTTATAGCCAACTCGATTGTACTGCGCGAGGACTTTACCTTCACCATTCCATCGATCGTCTCCGATTCTTCTGGCCCCATGATGTGGCGTAATCTGCCCGTGAGTGAGCAATTGGAATCTCATGAGGACTCGATGAGCGCGATGAAGCGTTTGGCTGAGTATCAGGAAGAGATGGATGATATGAACGAGCCTATCAAGATTCAGGTTACATCTGAGCCATTGGGTGAGTTAAATCAGCGGGTACATTTTGGTGAATCAAAACTCATCCGTGAGCTTCGCATTTTTCCGTATGCGCAACTCCTTTTTGTCGGCATGTTTATTTTTGTCGGCTACATAGGCTTCTCTTACGTCCGCAGAAGCGAGCAAAGCAGCCTTTGGGTAGGTATGGCCAAAGAAGCTGCACACCAGCTAGGGACCCCGATTTCAAGCCTGATGGGCTGGACTGAATTGTTAAAAGGGGGCAGCTTATCATCTGAGGATCAGCAAAATGCGCTCGGCGAGGTAGAGGTTGATATCGCCCGATTACAACGCGTGGCCAATCGGTTCTCCCAAATTGGGTCGCGCCCTAAACTCGAAGACACATCCCTGGAAGAGGTGATTCATGGGATGGCTGATTATATGCGCCAGCGCATCCCGAAGCAAGGCCGGAAGATTGATCTGCTGGCAGAGGTGGAGCCAGGCCTTACCGCACCGTTGAATACAGAGCTTTTTGAATGGGTCATCGAAAACCTGATCAAGAACGCACTGGATGCTTTACAATCTGATCAAGGCTTCATCAAGGTGAAGGCTTATACCCACAACAAGAGCGTACACATCGAGATAGAAGATAACGGCAATGGCATAGACCGCCGGCAATGGAAAAATGTATTCAGACCCGGCTACAGCACGAAGAAAAGAGGTTGGGGATTAGG
>JBGCEN010000249.1:0-7341 GCA_045106435.1 Rhodothermales bacterium | reverse complement strand
GTCATTGATTATGATTTGTGACCGTCGCTTGACGCGCATTCGCCTTGCACTACCTGCGGCAGTGTCTTGTTGCGAAAATTGCCTGCCGCCATGTTCAGAAAAATCAACATCTGAATATCGCAGGGTTCTTCGTGTTGGCGTGTATACTGGCCTTGTTTATATGATTCATCAAAGGTGAGGGGATATGAAGATTCTTGTATGTCTTGATCTGTCTGATTCGACAGAAGAGATCCTGAAAAGTATCGAAAAGCTATGCGGACCGTTGAATGCCAAGATCTGGCTGCTACACAACGCAATGCCGGAACCGGATACGATTGAAGTCAAAGTCGATCCGATCGAGGCTCGGGAATCCCTCGCGAAGAAATTTCATCATCAGCATCGCCAGATTCAGGAGATTGCTGAGCGATTTCGTAAGTCAGGGGTAGATGCAACCGCCCTTCTTGTTCACGGCAAGACGGTTGACGCGATTTTGACGGAAGCCACAGATCTGGACATCGATCTGATAGTCGTCGGCTCTCACGGACACGGCGCGATGTATCAGCTCCTGTTAGGCAGCATCAGCGAAGGTGTATTGCACAGATCCAGCAAACCGGTTCTCGTTATACCTACCCACGAGCGTGACTAACGCGCCAAGTATCTAGCCTGCGAAGGGAGGCTCCCGGCATTACCTGAGAGAAGACAATGACCTGTAAACCACTGCTATCATCTGCGACTTACTAGAAAAGCGGGCGAAAGCACCTTAACCTCGATTTCGTGATTGCAACAATATTCATTCCGGTAATAGCCATACTCGTGATGATCATTGTTGGAACGGGTCTGCAGCGTCGCCAGTTCAGGTCAATTATGCAATATCCCGTCCCCCTGCTAGGCGGTACGATTGTGCAGATGTTCATGTTGCCCCTCGGTGCACTGGGCATCATTTTCTTGTTACAACCGTCACAGGAGTTGGCAGCCGGACTCTTGCTGGTTTCGGCCTGTCCGGGCGGTGCCTTATCGAATTTTTATTGTCATCTCGGAAGAATGAACGTCACCCTGTCGGTCATGATGACGGCGGTCTCCAGTCTCCTTGCATTTATTGCATTGCCGATTATTCTTTCGGTTGTTTTTCCGCTGGTCGTCTCCGTGCAAGAGACTGAGATCCCTGTTTCTGAACTGATCCATCGCCTGTTCATGATGTTGTTGCTGCCGATCGGCATCGGAATGCTGATTCGTCATTTTTTTCCTGCACTTGTTGAAGGGCATACTCAGTCGATGCGCGTGTTCGGTTTGCTTTTGGTGGTGTTTCTGCTTGTGCTGATCATGTTCGATCAGTGGGAGGGGGCGAAGCGTTTGTTCGTAGACGCGGCTGTACTGACAATCTTGTTTACGCTGTTTGCCGTTGTGTCCGGTTGGATGACTGCCTTTGTACTAGGGCAGGTAGATATAGACCGGTATGTTTTCTCGATTGAGTTCGCGGTGCGTAATATCGGCATTGCTGCCATCGTCACCGTGACAACGCTCGGACGACCGGAATTCGTGATATTTGGAGCGTTGTTCGTGGTTTTCCAGTTTCCGTTGATCATGATGCTGTTATTCAGGCGGCGTGCCATGATAGATACCACTCTTATATGTGACTGCCGGGCCACGCCTGATCACCTTGCAGTCATATTATCTGGTGGGGCTAGCAACCGGGAAGATATTTCTCAAACAGTATCTGGTTTCGTGCCCGAATCTCTTTTTCCATCTCTCTGACCGTCCCCATGAACAGAATTGCGGCCGGGCTTTTGAGTCGATTGCGCAGTGTGACAAAGCCGTATCGAAGATGCATGAAGGGTTCCCAGAAGGGCAATACCCGGAGTTTTCCTGCCGAAAGCTCTTCCTCGATCTGTAGTGGCGTCATGGGTGCGATTGCGTTGCTTCCGGTAACCATCTCTTTGGCGATGGTCAGATTGGACGAATCAATCGAAGGAATCAGAAGTCCTGATTCCTTGTCAATGTGACTTTTCCCCGGAAACCGAATCAGTCGTTCCGGCAGGGGTACCGCTACCAGGGGATACTGATCGAGATCCTCACGGGTGACCTTTTTTCGATTGGCGAGGGGATGTTCTGCACGGCAACAGATTATGAGCTTGTGTTCACTGACAAGCTCTGCTTCAAGCCGTTTATCTCCTTCGGCGACACTGATTTCAGCGAAGCCGAGATCAACTTCACGGGAAAGGACGAAGTCTGTGGCATACTGCCAGTCGGTCTGTATGATGTTGAATCTCAGATTCGGATGTTCAAGAGCCATCTTGCTTAAAGCCTTTGCTCCCGTGAGATTTGCGGGATATTGGGCCATGGAAACACCGAAACGACCGATTTCCAATCCCTGCATCAGTTGAATTTCCCTCTCCATCTCCTCTGTGTTCGAGATGATGTCTGCTGCCCACCGCAACATTGCCTTTCCGTACTGCGTAGGGATGATGTTGTTGCCGTCACGATCAAACAGCGTTACCCCGAGCTCATTTTCGAGGCCGCGAATACTGCGGGAGAAGGCGGGTTGCGATAGATTCGTTGCGATTGCTGCGCGGCTAAAGTTCCCCAGTCGGGAAAGCGTGAGCGCGTTGGCGAGTTGGCGATTTTTGATCATTATGCAAATAAGTATGAATTACTCAACTAATTATGCATTGGATAATTAGTTCCGAAAATAGTCAACTATCTTTGTAAGTATTACTCACTATTATTCATTGCGGATGGAGTTAGTTATGAAGAACAGAAGTGTTCATTCCATTCTAGGGTTGGCCGTTTTGTTAGTTGTAACGACTGCCTTAGCTGCCCAAGACGAGATGTACCCCAACGAAGTAGATACCCATGTCGGTAAATTGACCTTCGACCATGGAGTGCCGACTCAGGAAACCTCTGAAAAGCTTTATTACGAGCTCGATTATCATCGCGCCGTGCAAGTCTACCTGTGGTCATTGCCGATCGTCGGTCAGGCACAGTGGCGACAGTCGTATATTGATTTGTACGACATTAAACCGAATCAGATGGTTTATCTGACTCGGTTCAACGACCGCTCGTTGATCCTTACCGCAAATGAGTCGACTCCTTATCTCATTGGTTGGGCAAACGTGAAGGAGAAGGCAACTGTGGTTGAGGTTCCACCCGGAAAAGTGATCGGGTTGGCGATTGATTTCTGGCAGCGTGGTATTGCCGATTTCGGCATGTTTGGTCCATTCTCAGGCAAAGGCGGCACCTGGGTTATTTCGGGTCCTGAAACACCGAAGTCCGAGATTCCCTATATCGAGGGTGCCAAGTACGTCGAGTCCAAAACCAATAACGTCTGGTTTCTCTATCGCCTGACTGTGCCCCCGGAAGAACGAAACGATCTCATTGCGAAGATCAAGGTCTATTCAAGTGGGGAAGACCCCAAACAAGCAAGCGTCATCCCGGCCGACAATAAACCCGGCCGCAACTATCAGCCTCGCGGTATGAAATACTGGGAGATGTTGCATGCCATCTTGCAGGAAGAGCCAGTCGAAGAGCGCGACCGTTTCTTTATGTATTTTCTCAAGGAGATGGGCATCGAAAAAGGCAAACCCTTCAATCCCAGCGACCGACAGAAAAAGATCATGGCAGACACAGTGGTTGTCGGTGAAGCGATGGCCAAGAATATGGTCTTCCGCGAGCGTCTCCCCGGTGTCCTGCGTGACGATGGCTGGCGTCTGATTCTAGGACGCGTGGTTGGCTCGGAGCCAGGCGACGCCATGGAGAATACACAGCGCACGAACCACTTTGATCGTTTCGATCCACGAGCCCGCTACACTTATGAAGCATGTACGACATCCGAGCGTATGTCTTTCCCGCTCCCGGGCTTCGGCATGGGATACGGCGGCATGTTCCTCGATAGCAAAGGGCGCTCTCTCGCGGGTGATCGCTCGTACGTCATTAACGTGCCGGCCGATCCGCCCGTTGAACTATTTTGGGCGGTCACCGTCTATGACGTCGATACCCGTGGCCTGATCACCACAGACCAGCAGCGCGCTGAGCGCGGTTCAATGCACGAAGGCGTCAAAACCAACCCAGATGGGTCGACGCCGATTTTTATCGGCCCAGAATCACCTAAAGGGTGGGAAAACAACTGGATCAAATCCGCTCCCGGACGTGCTTGGTTCCCGTACTTCCGCTTCTACGGTCCAACAGAACCTTTTTTTGATCAAAGCTGGAAACTTCCGCAAATTGAGGAAGTGGATTTCGCCGATTTTGCAAAGTGAGCATCTCTCCATTGCCTCGAGGCGTTCTGAGGCAGCGGAAGACAGCCTAGAGACTGTCTTCTACATGGATGCTTCACTTTAGCAGTCAATTATTTGCATCGAGGTGATTCCCAGTGAAATCGAACATTTCCAGATCACGTAAAGTGGGGCAGGCAGTCGCACTGCTACTGCCCCTCCTGGCTCCGTCCTTGCATGCCGAGGATTACTGGTTCAAGGTTGAAGGAGCAGACTGTTCCATCTGGTCTGATGAGCCTCTACAGGAAGGAGAAAAAATACGCTGGAGCGGCAGCTGTAAGGAGGGTCTGGTGTCGGGTGAAGGCGTTATCGAGGTGACTCTGTCTGGGCAGTCGAAATTGTATTTTGAAGGAACCATGACTGCAGGCAAGGCAAACGGCGAAGGGGTGCTGCAGAGCCGGTCAGAGCAGGGCGTGGATCGTTATGCCGGTGGCTTCGCCAATAGCCTCCTGCATGGTCATGGTGTACTCGTGACTGCGGGCGGCAGCCGCTATGAGGGGGACTTCATGGCTGACAAGCCTCATGGCTACGGGCTCTACCAGGGTGCTGACGGCTCTCTCTACCAAGGGGGGCTGGAAGCAGGCTTGCCACAGGGTGAAGGCTTCGAGTACAGCGCAGACGGCTCCAGGTATCACGGTGGTTTTTTCGCAGGAGAGAGGCATGGCTCCGGCGCACTGCTATTTGCTGATGGCAGTATCTACGAGGGTAGTTTCGCCGCAGACAAGGCCAGCGGTGAAGGCGTCTACATAGATCAGAACAGAGATATTTTCATCGGCAGCTGGCTCGAGGGGAAGGCCGACGGAAAATTCGTCGTCAATCGTGCCGATGGCTCCGTCGAACGCCAAACCTGGCGAGGCGATCAGCTGATCAGTAGCACTGGAGAAAAGAAATGAGTAATTTCAGATCATCATTCTTCAAGCACATTGCAACAAGCACTGCCTCGGTGGCATTGCTAGCCACGGTTATGAATATTGGATTGCCTTCACCGCATGCACAGGCCGACGTACTTGGTGGTGTGGTCGGTGGAGGTCTCATCGGCGGCATTATCGGTGGCAGTCGCGGTGCTGTAGCTGGAGCAGTTGTCGGAGGTGTCGCCGGCGCCGTCGTGGAGGATAACAAGCGTCGTGGGAAAAAGCATCGAGGCAAAAAGCGAGGACGCAAGTAGGGAGATAAGCGTCAATGTATCCACCATGGCTTTGTTGCAGTATCGAATGCGCTAATTACCACCATATTGAAGTAGTTAGAACTCATCTCACTCTTTAAAAATATATTGGAGTAATCATTATGAGGAAGCTACAAGGCGTTGCAGTCCTGGCAGCCCTGATTTCATCCCAGCTCATCATGTCGCAGGTTGTAAAGGCAGATGTACGTGCTGCAGCGCAAAACCCGATAAGCTCGATGATCAGCCTGCCGCTGAAACTCACTTTCGACCAGGGCGCCTCAAACGGCAATGCCACTATTCTGAACATCAACCCAGTGCTACCCGTCACCGTTGGTGACTGGAATCTTGTCAGTCGTGCCCTGATTCCGCTTGCCTATGTCGACGGCGCCGTCATCGGGGAGAATAATCCCAGTCCGCTGGGCGGAGGGGAGAATGCCAGCGGCTTCGGTGATATCAACTACTCGCTCTATTTTTCGCCGGTCAAATATGACAAGGTCATCTGGGGTGTCGGTCCATCCATCAATATGCCGACCGCCAGCGATGACCAGCTTGGCAGCGGCAAATGGAGTGCGGGAATTACAGGCGTTGCGTTGAGCCAGCCAAAATGGGGAAGCATAGGCATCCTTGGCCGCCAGTTGTGGTCATTTGCCGGCGATGATGAGCGCAAGAATGTCAACCAGACGCTGATCGAGCCATTCGTCAACTACAACCTCAGCAAGGGGTGGTACGTGTTGACCGATATGGTCATGACGGCCAACTGGGAGACCAACAGCAGCAACCGCTGGACGGTGCCTGTCGGAGGCGGTGTTGGGAGGATTTTCAAGATTGGGAATCAGTCAATCAATGCCAAACTTGAAGCTTACTACAACGTTGAAAAACCAGAAGGCGCCCCCGATTATTCAATCGCCTTCCAGTTCTCTTTCCTTTTTCCCAAGTAATCTCAGGGCAGCATCGAAGATATCTTTTTAATCAAAACAGAAAAATCCACGTGCTCTGCACGTGGTCAGAGTTCAATGGCTTTGCCAATTGAACGACCCATTGATATAACTCTTGAAGTTGTCCCCACAACTTTTAAGAGGTATAGAGCAATGAGTCGTTTTCGTAAGTTACCGCTTCTCTTCATCTCAGTTCCAAAATAACGTGGGCCGAAGAGTGTGACTGAGAATGTGCCGCTGCTACGGGAGATGGGACCGGCGTCTGGGTCTGCTGAAGTCTGTGAACCGCGGCTGCGCGATCCGCGTTAGTCTGGCCAGACCTGGCTACCATCTGGATATGGAACCTGCTCATCAGCGGAAGCAACTCCCTTAGGGGACGCATTTTTCGCAACTACCGCTTTTTTTCTGAATTTTGATTTGGGTTGTGTTGATTTCTTAGAAGCAGCTTTCGCTGTTTTTGTTGTTGTGGTCGTCTTTTTCTTCGCGGATTCTACCGCCGCAGTTTCAGGGCCTGCCTTGGTCTTACGGATGGAGTCGATTAATTGCTTGCTGGTTTTATCTATATTACTCATGCATCTAATACCTCAGCTAATAAACTGTTCACTTCTTCTGTGGCCACCGAGCCCGGTTTCCCCATTTGATTGACACTTTTGCCTTCCAGCACGCTTGCACGGTAAACCACCCTGCGGTGTAGTGTTGTTGCTGCAGCTGGAATATCCAGCTCCTTGATGGCTTCACGCACGAGGCGAGATAATCTGGTTCGTGGCTCCAGTTGATTGATGACCAATAATGCATTCAAACCGGGATTTGTTTGTTGCACTTGAGCAACTGCATCACCAACGGCTATGGTTGCCCAGAGGTCCAGCGGAGATGGTAACACAGGAACCACGGCAACATCGCAACACTCCAGTGCAGAACGGGTTTGTTCGGCATGCAATTGAGGCGGGCAATCGATCAGAATATGTTGCGCCTGGTCGCGATGCTGTTGAACCAGATT
>JBGCEN010000248.1:0-21244 GCA_045106435.1 Rhodothermales bacterium | reverse complement strand
CGGTAAGTAGAATTAGTGTAGCAGTTGCTTACAAATAAAGAATGGCGGAGAGAAGAGGACAAAGTCCGAACTCGGAGCTAAAGCAGTTTGGGTTGGCGGGCGGCAAACTGCAAATAAAAATGGCGGAGAGGAAGGGATTCGCCGCCAAGTTGGCTGTAACCTATTGATTCATGGTCGCCAAAACTCGATCTTGGTACGGTAACGGGTACATTAGCGAAAATATAGGGCTCAACCATTGGAGTCAATTATATAAATGTGCTTGAATTTTCTACAGTTAGAAAACAAGGATTTTCCAACGAAGTAACGATAATTTCTCATCGCAAACAAATTTACCATTTTCATTAGTGGTTTCGATCAATGTTCATATTGAAGTTAGAACAGTGCCAACTATCTAACAGTCCAATTTAACAGCTATGTTCTGTTGCGCATCTAAATCTCCGTACATACCTTGGAATAAAGGCAAACTACCTGACCGGAAACCGCCACTCCGGCCAAAACATATCTGGTCTATTTGAAGACAGTTACAATTAACGGACGAGGTACGGGATTTGGCTCTCTTTAATCTCGCAATTGATAGTAATTGACGAATTTATTTCCAAATTTAATCTTAAAGATCAAAAGTATCTTTTTCAAAGACGTCGAAATCAACATCTGAAGACGGGCAAATTGGGGTCTGCGCAGCTTCTTCTGGGTTACGTAAAAAATAAAAGTACCGTCAGATATCTTGGTTTCAAAGTTGATGATACCCTCGAAATTGCCGAAAAGATTGAAGTCTGAATTCAAAGGTGGAGCAGTATTTCTCTGCTCCACTTATTCCTGTAAGAATAGTGTCAAAAGAAGATATTTGAAAATAATGCACTCAGCATCGTAGAGATCACTATCAAACTTATTTCAAACCAGAAAGCGCTGCTAGGCGACTGCATATGGTAAACTGAGTATTATACACCTGATGTCTAGACAACAGTAAACTGGCCCATCATCCCTGCATCTTCATGCTCAAGAATATGGCAGTGATACATAAACGGAGCCTCTTCCGATGCTCTTTCCGTAAAACGCATTAAAAGCTCAGTCTCTCCATCAACAACAACTGTATCTTTCCAACCCAGACTTTCTGGCAATGGGATACGACCATTTTCTTTCAATACCTGAAACTGAACACCATGAATGTGGAAAGGATGAGCCAGCATTCCATTATTGATAACCCATTTTTCAGTGGAACCGAGTTTGACTGTTTCATTTATAGTGTTCATGTTGAAAGGCATGTTGTTTATCGCAAATGAGTTTCCACTCATCATACCACCGCCCATCATACTTCCTCCCATACCCATATTCAGAGCGAAACGACGCGTGTTAGATATTTCGCTTTCTAAAAGATTTGGTGTCGAACCTCCTAATTGCTCGGGAATTTTAGTTACAGGTCGTTCCAACTGATCATCAACAGTAAAGGGCAAAACAGGAAACGTTCGTAGTCCAGTGATGCGGTCAAGATAACCTCGTGCACGACCCATCATTCCACCCATTCCCTGATTGGGGTCACCATCGCTTACGAGTGTTATATCTTCGCCACTTGAAAAATCGACCAGCACTTCAGCCCTTTCGCCCGGAGAAAGTCGAAGTCGATCTATAGTAGCTGTTTTTGGCAAATATCCTCCGTCGGTGGCTATCAGATTAATGGGTCTGCCATCATCAAAGAAAAGTGAATAAATTCGAGCATTCGACGCATTTACCAATCTCAACCGAACGACCGATTTTGGTACAATAGCTAACGGTTCAAATTGACCGTTGATAACCATTTGATCTCCGGTCATACCATGCATGACGTCCATCATGGAATTTGCGTATAACATTGCACCTTTATCTGAAAACCGTCGGTCCTGAAGCACCAAAGTTAAATCGTCCAGACCATATGATTGAGGCAGCTCCCGCTCATCATCTCTTCCATCCGTCACATGCATCACACCGGCTAGTCCGGTATAAACATCTCTCGCAGTTCGTCCATGTATATGAGTATGAAAAAAGGCCGTACATGGTTCTTGCTTGATTTCCATATTTGGCATCCAGGTTGAACCAGGAAAAACTTGCTGATGTGGACCGCCATCGTTTTCGCCGGGCACCACTAAACCATGCCAATGTGCACTGATCGGCCACGAAAGTGCATTTTGAACAATTGGGCGTAAATGTCCTTTAGAAACACGTACTACTGGACCAAGATAGGATTGATTAAAACCAAGAGTTTGCACATACCGTCCTGGTAAAAATGAGGTTTGGCCAGACTGCGCAGTTAGAGTAAATGTGCCCGTCTTCGTCGTATCGACGAGCGGAGGCATAGAAAGTGGAACACGTTTGCTCATTTCCTTTGCGGAAATTGACCTTCCTAAACCAGAGACGTTATATGCAATCGCACCTGCGCCAACTGCTGCAGCACCAATTAAGAAGTTACGACGTTTCATCTATCTGCCTCATCCTGTTTTAATCAGATTAAAGTCGAGCATCTCTTGAGAGAAAGTTGCGGTACATTATTCCCACCAGTGGTAAAGCGACCACAAGACCCAAAGCCAATGAAAGCCAGAATGCGAGTGAAGTATCACCCTCAATCGCCATTTCCCCAAAGTGAGCCATTAGAAATGCGGTGGGTATTACTCCAAGCAGCGTTGCCGCAGCAAATCGCCACAGCTTGATATTACTGAGACCAGCCGCATAGCTAATCATATCAAACGAAACAAAAGGCAAAATCCGACTAAAAAACACAGTTACTGTAAGTGCGTTTTGCGAGCCTAAAAGGCCTGTTTCTAAACTTTCCCCGAACCAACTTTGTATTACACTACGTCCCAACCATCTTGATAAACCAAATGCTATCAATGCGCCGCAAAACGCGCCAACAACGATATATAGTGTACCTAGCGTGTGACCATATGCAGCCCCAGCTGCGAGAGCTATGGGTGCACTTGGAATTGGGCTCGCGACAACAGCTATCGTCATCAAAATAACAATAATAATCGGACCCCAAATACCCGCTTCGGCAACCCACTTCGATATAGTTTGCTGTTCAAACATATCGAGAGTAAAATATATATGCTCGCCTTGCCACAAAAGGAGCAAGATCAAGCAAATTGCAACGACAACAAAAATCTTCAAAATTTGCGTTTTTGACAAATTTATATCCCATGCGGCTAATTTAAAATGTCTTTGCGATTACCATCGAATTAATAATAAGGCTTCCAGCAAATGGAAGGTCAAGTGCGCGAACAACACATCAGTTCAAATAATTCTATTGGTTTTTGCCTCGCGCAACCTGAACCAACTGTAAAAGCTGATCGGTAAGAATAAGACCTGGTGCTAATGCATCCCCTACAATAAAAGTTGGAGTACCTGTGATATTCAAAACTTGCGCCAGTTCCATCGACAGGCCAATATGTTGATCGACTTCGGGTGTATCCATGTCAGCTTCGAGTTTTTTGATATCCAGACCAACAGATTTCGCTGCTTCCAAAACGGAACGTTCTTCTGCACGACTTTTAAGTCCCATTAGTGCCCAGTGGAATTCCTCATACTTACCCTGTTTACGTGAAGCAAGTGCAGCTCGTGCTGCGTATACCGAACCCGGCCCTAATATAGGCCATTCTCGATAAACAAGGCGAACGTTTTTATCTTGCTCCAGCAAAGCGGTTATCTGAGGCTTGACGCGTTTACAATATGGGCAATTATAGTCAAAAAATTCCACTATAGTGACATCACCATCTGGATTTCCCAATACCGGTGCATTTTCATCACGCTCCAGTTCCCCTCTGCGCTCTGTTATTAAAGTTGCGATTTCTGCTCTTTGGCGATCTACAGCGATCTGCTCAAGCCGCTCTATTGCCTCTTGGATAATTTCTGGATTTTCCAGTATTGCCTCAAGAGCAAGTTTTTTAATCTCCTCTGGACTCAATTGAGGTTCCGCCGATGCGTAATTAGAAACAAACGAAGCCAGTAAGAAAAGAAGCAATCCTGAAAGGTAACTTTTGAGCATTATTATTCTCCTCTAAGAGTGAGTTTTGAGAGTTATGTTGAGTATTTTCTTCGGGCTGCTAAAAACGTTACGAAACTCGTCAGAGCAAGTCCTATGCTCGCAACAAAATTCCACCCAGCGAATGATAAACCGAGAAAGCGACCCGCGGCATCATTGCAGGACGGAGGGCGCGTAGTCGAAAGTGCGTTTAATAAATTTGCCGCATTTTGTGTTGTAAAATCTGCCCCAGCCCCGCAACTGGATGGACCTTCCCAGAACTTCCATTCCACACCTGAATGGTACGCCGCAAGAACTGCACTTATTAAAAAAACAAAAAATGCAAAGAGAGTTGCTATTTTTGAGTAACCCAAAGGCGTGATCTTCAAGCTGCCCAGCAATCCAACAGCGATCAAGATTGGTGCAATTATATAATAAGGGATGCGTTGCCAAAGGCACAGTTGGCACGGTAGGTATCCGGCAATTTCAAAAAGCCAAGCACCGCCAACAACGCTAGCAGAGATTATTCCTATTATTAGAGCAACCAAACTCGAATTCTCTAATATTTTCATGGTACTTTTGCTCCAGTAGAATGGCCCATTGCCATTCTTGTATGGTTACATTGAAAAAACTTTATTCTTTTGACATGATATTCAAAGGTCGGAATGAAAGATCAAACAACAACTATATTTGATGGCGTAGGCACCCGGTCATATAGATGAATTATGTCTTGATTCATCAGGCGAACGCAGCCGCTTGAAACTGCCTTTCCAATCGTCCAATATTCCGGTGATCCATGTATTCGATACAATGTATCTTTTCCGTTTTGGAAAATGTAAAGAGCCCTCGCACCAAGCGGGTTATCTAATCCAGGAGGCATACCTCCGTTGGCAGCACTCCATTGTTCAAGTTCAGGCTCGCGTTCAATCATTTCCTGCGGGGGTGTCCATTTTGGCCAAGCCTTTTTCCATTGGATCAACCCATCTCCTGACCATTCGAAACCGGCTCGACCTAATCCTACGCCGTAGCGGATAGCCTTTCCACCATCTTGAACCAGATGTAGATAGAAAGTCCTCGTATTTACGATAAGCGTCCCAACCGGATGTGGCGTTTCAAAATCAACATGTTGGCGCCAAAATTTTCTTGGCACCTTATCGAGATTAACCGCAGGAATAGGAAACCGCTCGTCAGGAATAGGCCCATACATAGTTTGATATTTGAGAGGTATTCGAGGAGCTTCAAGCACAGGTTCTGGCTTCAGCGTTTCCTGTGTAGACGCACATCCTGCGAGAGCGGACAAAGATATACTGCCCGCTCCAGTTAAAAATTGCCGACGGTTCATTGTGTGCCAGCCTCGTAAAATATTGTTGGCTTGGAATTTTCCTCCGTATACGCATAAACAATATACCGCGCTGCTGGATCAAATCCCATTCCCAATGAGCCCATCGGCATGCCTGGCGTTGCAATTCCGCGTATGTCAGGTTGCGTTTTGAGCAGAAGCTCAATGGCTTCGACGGGAACATGACCTTCAAGTATGTACTTGTTATCATTTCCGATTACAGCTGTGTGGCAGGCTTCCAAACTTTTGGGCACATTACCTTGTTGTTTTATCGAGCGTAAGTCGTTCAAATCATTGGTTTCCAAGCGGTATCCAGCCTTTTTCAGGGCATCTACCCAAACTTGGCAGCAACCACACCAAGGAGTTTTAAAAACAACTACATTTTTATCAAGATTCTCCTGTTTTGAATGGCCGGCTGAGATGGGTAATGAACCACCTATAATGAAAGAAGTTAACAATATGCTGAGTGTATTTTTCATGGTCATTTTTCGTCCTTATTCACATTTTGGGTATTGTGGCAGGAACGGCCTATTAGTTTGTGCATGACGAAATGCGCACCGAAACAAAGTGCAAGTGGAGCAAGAGTGGAGATTCGATTACTCCATGTCGCGTCTGGCCCCATAGCCCATAGAAGAATTCCTGCGCCAATCACCATAGGAACACAGCATGCAACCATGATCCAGTTACCGATTTTTTTTAAGTCAGGTTTCTGATTATGAGTAGAACCTGTTTTTACTGCGTCAAACGCATCATTTTGAACTTCAATCGTCGAAGTATTTATTGAACCTTTTGCGGTCATTATATTGATAGCCTCTATTAGCCGAGCACAAATTAATTTGGTGCTTTGTAAATTGGTAAATTGATTAAATGCAAAATTGAGTCTGATCGCGACAGCAGTCAAATGTCGTATTTCCAAAACGCATTTTTCGTTTGGTAATTCTGATCTAGACTATGATGTAAAATGGCGTTAGCCATCACATACGTAAGGTAATCAAGTAATCGGAGGCCTCAGGAGCTCAACACACTCTTTCGAAGATAGCCCAACAGGCTTCACATACCATTCAACTTCATCAGGTGCAGAAGCACTCGGCATTCCCAATATAATTGATGCTCTATGAATCATAGGACAACTTGTTGCAAAATGCGCTGCATCACCACAACCATGTAAACAGTTAGCTTTAGGTTGTTTCAAACCGTAATTCGGTTCAAGGTCAGCGTTCAATACAACAACGAAATCGTAGTTAGTATTGAGGTCCAAATCTGATGTATCGGAATATGTATTTCCAACGGCACCATGCATCGTTGAAAGTATAAAAACCAATATCGCTGTCATCAGACTTTTCATAATACCCTTTTAATTCAAATGTTATAAATTTGCTATAGAAATCTATAATCGCAGCTGGGCCAATACCGCATTAAACGACTTTCAGAGCGCCAGTGGCCGTTACTATTGTAGATGCATGAAGTTTAATTATCCTTTGTCTCATGCTTGGTTTTTGAAGCGCAAATGCTGTTTTAAATATTAGTCGTCCCTCATTTAAACTATCGATCTTATTGAAAATTGACTGCATTTAATTCGTCATGACGATTACGCAGATCGTCAGGCCACGTACTTTTGATGAAAGACATTACGGCTATAATTTCATCATCAGTTAGAATGTCCTTGTAGATAGGCATATTTGACTCATAATTTTTCAGCCCTGCAGCTTCCGCCAAGCCATATTTTGTTAAACTAAATAGCAGTTCATCGGTATGATGCCACGTGTGACCACTAGCGTCATGAGGCGGGGCAGGCAGTTTTCCATCAGGTCCAGGAGACCGCCAATCAGATGTTTGGCCTTCAAGATTTGCACCATGACAAGATGCGCAATTTTCTGCGTAAATCTGTTGTCCAAGTTGAACAATTTCATTGTTGTCAGGCTTAAAAAGCCGTCCCGGTTTTTCACCGCTGTACAGGTGAGTGCTTGGGAGCAGAAAGGCCCCTAAAGCCAACACTGTTACTGCAACTAAACCGCCAAATACTTTTCTGTTATTCATGTCTTTTCTACACAACTTCGAACCATGTGTTCATCCCAGCGGCGGCATGTTCCAGCATGTGGCAATGAAGTAACCATTTGCCGGGATTATCTGCAACAAAGGCTATTTTTGTTACCTGTTCCTGACCTATCAGAAATGTGTCTCTCCAAGGTTGACCTTCATCCACGGTGCTTTCGCTGCGTTCGATCACTCGAAAATGATGACCATGCACATGCATTGCATGCAGAAAAGCGGTGTCATTGATCACCTCAATGAGAATCGTTTCATTGCGTTTTGCACGAAACAGCGGTTCATCTGCTAGATTGGATACATTATTAAACGCCCAAAACTGTTTGGTTTCACGAAAATTGGATTCAGTGATTTCAACGCCGTTGTAAACCATCCGGCCACCTTTACCCATTGCGCCACCAATCATGTGGAGTTTGATATTTTGCGCAACCTGTAAGTTGGGTTCAGGAAGATTGTTGAGTGGTAACGGCTTGAATTTGATTTGGTTTCTACTCTCCAAGACTTTGAAAAAAGCCATTGGAAATGGTTCTTGTCCTGAAATTTCCTGTAGTTCAAAATCATTGCCATTTGTTGGTATCACCAGAAGATCGACGCGCTGAGCCGGACCGAGAAGTACCGGGCTGTAAGGAAGTGAAACTGGATTTGGTAGAGACTGCCCGTCATAGGCTAAAACTTTCGCATTAAATCTGTTGGGATCAATCTCAAATATTCTTGCATTTGCTGCATTGATCAGACGAAGTCGATAAGGCTCACTGGCGTTTAGCATATATTGCGGCAAGGTTTTACCATTGATGGTAATCCAATTGCCCAACCTGCCGCCATGGCTCCATTCCATCATGGAACCAATCGAAGCAGTTTCTAAGACACCTTCTCCGTGAAGCCGCCAGTCATCGAGAACCAATGTAAGATCATGATCATTATCAAATGGGGCTTGTGCTTCATCCACGATGAGAGAACCATAAAGCCCCCTCGCAACCTGATTCCATGATTTGTTGTGCGCGTGATACCAATACGTTCCTGCATCAGGTGCTTCGAACTCGTAGATAAACGTTTCTCCAGATTGAACAGGTTCTTGCGTTAGACCTGAAACTCCGTCCATCTGATTTTCAATTCGGATACCATGCCAGTGGATGCTTGTCGGCTCATCAAGTTCATTTGTAAACCTAACCTTGACCTTCTCTCCCTGTTTAACACGAATTTCAGGACCCGGTGTAGAACCGTTATACGACCATAAGTCAGATTTCGGGCCATCGTCATAATAAAGAGATTGCTTTGTCTCTTTAGCAACAAGATTGATATAACCATCATCTGATTTGGCCATCGACAAAATCGGGAACTGGGACAAAAGCGCTGCGCTACCAGTGAAATGAAGGAAATTGCGTCTAGAAATACGTTTCATTTTTATCCTACATGTCTGGAAGATTAACAGCGGAAGTTAGCACCGCGGTTAATACGAAAATTAATACAAAAGCTACAAACTCCAATCGGATAGAAATTCGCAAATGATGCGCGGCATCTTCGTTTAAGTTTTGCAGCTTTGGTACAAATTTGAGTTTATTAAATGCGGCAAGCCCCAACAAAACCGCAACCAGCATAATCTTCAAAACCAATATCAAACCGTATTCTGTGCCTATGAGTTTTAAAGGCGAGCCTGTTAAAACGATCGCGAATACAACACCCACAATAATCAGAACCGGTACGATCATAGCTGCTTGCTGACCGAACCTATGGGCAATATCGCCAGCTTCATTAAGAGAGCTTTTATCCGATGCCAGTTTGTAAAGCGGGTAGAGGCCGCCAATCCAATAGCTAACCGCCAAAAGATGAATTGTGATCAATACGCCCAAAAGAATGGGTTCACGGGTAGCATGGCCAATAAGAGCAAAGGATGCTGCAACTGCCAAGCCTCCGACTATTGTTAGTGGAACTTGCATACCCGATAAAAACACAGCCATAATCAATAACGCCAATCCCGCAATACGAAGATAGGATGAATTGCCAAGTGGCCCTTCGGTTACGATTTGAACCATGTCCGCATCAATCATGCCTATGAAGCCTTCGTCATATAGCTGACCTGCCTGAAGCGAAATCCGCAATAGGGTAAGTAAGATTGAAAACAATGCAGCCCAAATGACTATCTTAAACAACTGTCGTCTAATGGCTTTTGTTTCAGGTTTCAAAAGCCACAGGAACATCAATGAGCCAACCGCTAAAAAGCTGGTCATATAGATAAAGAGTTTGGCAACAACAGATGATAAGAGCCAGATATCCCAATCCAGCATAGGTATTATCCACCCTCAACCATGAACGAGAAATTCCCCTTTATTGTATGCCCATCTTCAGACAAAGCCCGCCAATCGACGGTATACTCACCAGCACCCATGAATTCTGGGGTTAAATGCACCTCATCGGTTATTTCCTTGCTTGGCAATTCAAGTTTCATTTCATGAGACGCATCACCATTGGTATGTGTCATGACAACCTTCACAATCCGGGCAGGTTTTGAAAACGTTAAATGCAGCATCTCTGGAATATTATCTAGCTTGGCATTATTTTCTGGTGAAGTAGACTTCAATGGTGAATGAGCAAACGCTTGTCCCACTAATATGAGAGTTATCGCAAGTAGATGAGTAATATGTTTAAGCATGGATTTTCCTCGTAAAGTAATCCTAGATTGATTAGTTAATGCCATTGGCTCGTTGTAAAGCACGAACATAAGCCGTGATGTTTGTCACATCGTTTTCTGTCACCGAAGGAACAGGTGGCATATTGCCATATGGCCAGTGATGGGCACGAACGCCCTGTTTTGCAGCCAATTGAAAAGCCATGTCACCATGATGGCTTGGCTCATAAATTATGTGAACAAGTGGTGGCCCTACACCTTCATTCCCCGCCGCATTCTTTCCGTGGCACACTGCACAATTTTCGTTGAAACGACGTTCGCCTAGCTTTTCAATTGTGTTGAGTGCAGGAATATTCAACCCCGCAACAACAGGACCATTGCCAGAGTTCATATGATCTGACATCGGCATATTATCATGCATATTCCAAGGCATAGAACCGTGTGCATTGTACCAGATTGCTCCACCAGCGAATAAGGCAATAATCGAAATTATAAGTAGGATACGGGTATTCAATTAAGTCCCTTTCCTGCAAGATCATCGATAATGGGGCAATCCGGCTTATCGTCGCCGTGACAATTTCGCACTATCGAAGAAAGCGTTGTTTTCAGTGACTGGAGCTCTATAATCTTCAGGTCAATCTGATCGATTTTCTCAACAGCCAAAGCCTTTACGTCACCACTTGCGCGCTGTTCATCCTGATAAAGAGAAAGTAATAATCGGCATTTATCGATTGTGAAGCCCAGACTGCGTGAACGTTGCAGAAACTTTAAAATATGAATATCACTGTTAGAATAATCGCGATAGCCATTTTTTGCCCTCGCGGGTGCAATCAAATCAATATCTTCATAATATCGTATGGTTTTGGATGACAGACTGGAAAGTTCTGATGCGCGGCTGATGTTCATTTAATTCTCTCCCCCTTCTCGTCAGCATATATTTGCTTAATTTCCGCGATTTCTTTCTCACAAAACCCAAATTTTTTTGCCAAAGATAGAAGATTGTCCAAACCTTGCGGTGTCGGATTTGGGTTTTGGGTGCCCAGAAACTTCCCACCATCCGTATTTTCAAAACTTCTACCTTTTGCCATGGGATTTTTTTAATCCTTCCACCCACTGGAAGGTCAAGTAACAAAAAAGTGCTTGAGCTTCCAGTGACTAGAAGCTCTATTTGGGTAGATAGTTATATAAAGGATCAATGAAAATGAACATAAATGTTGCACATCTTTATCGTATGGATATGACCGAACACGTATGTCCGTCAGGTTTGAAAGCCAAGGCTCTGCTGCAAAAGAAAGGTATAGTTTTTGAAGATCATAAGTTGACGTCTCGTGCAGAAGTCGACGCATTTAAGGCCGAACACAATGTTCCAACAACACCGCAAATTTGGATTGATGGGGAACGTGTTGGTGGATTTGATTCACTGCAGGAACATTTTGATGACGGCATTCAGGAAGAAGGTAAACCAAGTTATAAGCCCGTCATTGCATTATTCTCAATGACAGCCCTCATGGCGATGGCTGTCAGTTATGCTTCTTTTAGCTCTGTATTCAATATTATGGCTGCTGAATGGTTTATTGCATTTTCGATGTGTGCTTTGGCCCTACAAAAGCTCCGAGACATTAATAGTTTTGCTGATGAGTTTTTATCTTATGACTTACTTGCCCAAAGATACTTGCCCTATGCAAAAATTTATCCATTTGCGGAAGGAGGAGCAGGCATTTTAATGATAGCTGGTGCACTCAATTTTATCTCGATACCTGTTGCACTTTTCATTGGTGGAATTGGTGCTATCTCAGTTTTCAAAGCGGTCTACATCGACAAACGCGACCTGCGTTGCGCCTGTGTTGGTGGCAACTCCAATGTACCGCTCGGCTTTGTTTCACTTCTGGAAAACGTGATGATGGTGGCAATGGCAATCTGGATGATTGTAAAGCTATCGCTCTAGCGTAAGTCAGCCCTGCCGAATGTATGATTGTATTTTTTACAATGGATGAAAACGGCAGAATATTTAGATAGATCAACTCCGTCTGGTAGGGCATAGGTCTGGCTGCCGGAGTTTTTCTTTAGCTTACCTATTATTTTAGTGGGCTTATCATTACCAAGATAAACATAAAGATCAGGACCACTGGTCGTTTTAAAGTTATTGGAAAGTTTTACTTCTTTTGCTGAAACAACGGCATCACCGCTGACCCGCTCACCCTCTGTGCCTATGAAGGTCCCATTGGCGGCATTTGCTGGAATTGCCAGCAATGCGGACAAAATCACAACAGCAGCTATTTTTGATGTTAAAAATCTCATTGAATTACCCTCCGTTTGACTTCGAGTATATGAGAAACAGCAAATATTCTGCAATTCAAACCCCGTTGAATAACTTCTATTTTAATTATTGAGATAACCGATAATCTCCGTGACCGATTTTTTCCGCTCGACCATCATGAACTAATTCATTCAGTGCACGATAGGTCGCTTCATGCGTTAACCCAAGCTGAGCGGCAAATGAAATAATACTCCCCCTGTGCCAGCCTTCCAGTAATCCAGCGAGAACTCGCTGTTTCGCAGATTTAATTGATCTCAGTTCAAGCAGTCGTCGATAATCTTGTACCTGACGTGCGAAGTAAGCCGTGACTTCAAAGCTGAAATCAGTGCTTTCCTTCATCTTTTGCAATATCGCTGACTTCTTGATGCGTTCAATCATACTGTTCTTTGCAGCGACGGCATCGCAATGATAAGTCTCTGAGAATAGAGCTGCCTCAGCAAAGAACTGACCAGAAAATGCACGATGGATAGTGATTAAATCACCGCCTTCTGAGTATCTTTGGAGATGTATTTCGCCAGTCCCAATTAAGAATATGGAGTGTGTATTGTCATTCATTCGAAACAGATATTCCCCTGAACGTAGCTCTGAGGTTTGGAAATCAGAATGTGTTAGATCATTAAAAGGTTCTGGCAGCATTTATACAAAATATGATTGAAATCATATAAATTCAATCAAAATCTGGATACCTTCTAAATAAAGGAGATATGTCATGACTAATAGATTTCTGAAAATTATTCCTATTGTCTTTGTTGGGATTTTAAGTGCCGGTGTAGGCTATGTATTTGCAAACAACTCTGGCTCTCATTCGGCGCATCATTCTGATCAGAATGACGTATCAGCATTTCCAACTGAACAAGGGCAATCTTCTTTTGCAGCAATAGCAGAAATCGTAACCATTCTCGAAAACAATCCAAATACAGATTGGTCAAAAGTGAATATCAATGCCCTTCGGGAACATCTCGTTGATATGGATGCATTAACACTTGGTGCTAACGCTTCAATGGAAATAGATGAAAACAGCATTACATTTATAGCCACAGGAACAGGCCCATCACTCAGGGCGTTGCAAAATATGGTCCCAGCACATGCGAATGAGCTGGACAAAATGAATGAGTGGTCAGCCATAGGGGAGAAAACTGAAAAAGGCGCAGTCTTAAAAATTACACCGCAGGATACTTCTCAGCTTGCACGTATCAAAGCTTTGGGTTTTTTCGGTCTTATGGCGACAGGTGGTCACCACCAGCCACACCATCTTGGCATGGCTTCCGGAACTATGGTTCATTAGCAGACAGAAACAACTGCTGAACCGATAGGTGGTTATTCAATCTCATTTTCTGTCTGCATGTTTTGCGCGAAAAAACAAAGCAAATGTCATGGCAAGACACGTAATAATGTGAAAAATCACAAGCGAATTGAGATAGGCCACAGCCTCTGCAGTAGGTTTAAATTCTGTTGGCACATCTAAAACCCAATCCCTGAAAACAGTGTAGAGAAAAATCTGGCTTAAAGCTGTAACGAAAAATGCCGTGAAGCCAATTTGTGAACCTCTGATGAGACCAACAACGACGACCACATCCAGAATGAGATATGCAATATCTAGAACCCGCCATTTAAGAGGAGCTTCAATCCAACTAAAGCCTGTTAAAGACAACATGTTCAGGACATGAACCAGTGAACCATAGCTGTAAAATGCTGCAACAACCCAAAATATGAGTTTTGCTATTAGCATCCCCTTTAGGGGTGATTTACGAACTTGACGTTTCATTGATGCAGTCGAATTCAAATGGAGATGTCCAGCTTGAACATTACAAAGGTAAGAGTTACTAGCAAGGCTCGAGTTGTCAAAGGCTTCAACTAAAAATTTTCGATGAGACGATCGACGTCCCGTCAATGACCGCTTTGAAACAGCATCTGCCTGAGCTAAAATAAGAATTGATATCTGCTTTAAAACTAGCACCGGAAATAACGCAAAGGTACCCGAGATTCTGAGTTTGGCCCCTTTCTGCCATCGCGAAGATCAATCATTTTATCTCTCTTTTAAACTTTCCTCTAGTCGCCGACAGAATTGTTGCATGTAAATAATGGAGCGTTGAGCGAAACAATCCTAACAAAATTAAGTGTTCTAATGCTTCCTCTAAGCTATCCAGTCGTACTGGGTATTTCTAATAAGCTTGTTGTCATAATTTATTCTCTCAATTTTTGTATTCCATTGACTCGATGCCAAGCATATAGGATTCCGGATGCCATCAAGACTAGCAACAACACGCTGGCGAAGCCCCAATTATCATTTATGCTTTTCTCAATTTGCTCCCCAAATAAATAACCAACACCCACAAGAATGGATGTCCACAAGCAGGCAGACGCAGCATTTAACGCGGTAAATTTGTACCAAGGTATGGTGCCAAGCCCCATTGGCAATGCGCCAATTGTTCGCATGCCTTTAGGATATCTATAGAGAAAAACGTAAACCCAACCATATCTAGCAACTAGAACCTTTGCAGTAGATACCGCTCTAGTCAACCACTGCCATTTGTTCGACCAAGAATCTCCATATCGTCTCGCAACTGAAAATCTAACTTCATCTCCTAAATAACCACCTGCAAATGTGGCAAGCACTACGGGGAGAAGTTCAAGAATATCCGCTTGTGCCGCATAGCCGGCAAATAACGGCAATGCACCGCTCTTTAACGCACAATATGCAAACAATAAAATGTATATCCATAACCCATATTCACGAACTAAACCCAATAAAACGTCCAAAGAACTGATCTCCATTGCATACCAATTGTTCATCAGACCCACAGGTTGCTTGAAATCCAAACTGTTGGAGGTTTCTGACGGATACTTTAGTATTCAATACGTTCAAATCAGTGAACGTGATCATGTTTATCACTGGTTGAACTATCTAGTTCATCACTTTCACGATATTCTTGCCATGCTTGTTGTAAAATAAGTTGAGATGATCGGAGAAACAGCCCAGCCATGATGAAGGCTACAATCAAGTCAGGCCAAGCTGAAACTGTGAACCAAACAGCCAAACTTGCAACCATCACAGCTACATTTCCAATTGCATCATTACGTGAGCATAACCAAACTGACCGAACATTAGCATCCCCGTCCTTGTAACGCATTAAAAGCAATACGCTTGCGAGGTTGGCAGCCAATGCTAGGAAACCTATCATGCCCATGATTTCTGCTTTGGGAACACCGAGAATAAGAACCTGATAGACGGTTGAACCAAAAACCCAAAGCCCCATGAGTAGCAAACTTCCTCCCTTCAATAGAGCCGCGGTTGCGCGAACTTTCAGGCTCATGCCAATAACAGCGAGACTTAAACCATAAGTCATTGCATCCCCAAGAAAGTCGAGAGCATCAGCTTGCAAGGCTTGAGAACCAGCCAGCTTACCCGCCGACATTTCTACAAAGAACATTGCAGCATTGATTGAAATTACTAACCAGAGCACTCGCTTATAAGTCGGATCAACACCGTCAAATTTGGGATTACCTGAGCACCCACAGGTAACGTCTTCTGCGTCATTATCTCTTACCTTTAACTGCTCTTGTGTCATGATCAATTAATCCTTGCTTGTATTGACACGATAAATATAATCCCTCTAGTGGCTATAGGTTCAAGAGGAAAATTAATGTTATCAATTGGGCAACTTTCAAAACGTGCTGGGGTGAAGATTCCGACTATTCGTTACTACGAACAGATGGGATTATTATCAGCTCCAGAGCGGTCGGATGGGAACCAACGGCGATATACTACAGATGGGCTTAAACGACTTTCATTTATTCGCCATTCTCGCGAACTTGGGTTTTCAATTGAAGATATTCGTGAACTACTTGAGCTCAGTCAGCATCCTGAAAAGCCTTGTAATAATGCACATATGATTGCGACCCAACATCTTGAGGAAGTTCGAGAGCGTATGCGGAAACTCCGCAGACTAGAGAAAGAGCTGAAACGTATTGCTGCATGCAACGCAAATAGTGTAGCTGAATGTGCAGTTATCGAAACGCTTGCTGATCATGACAATTGTGTAACAAAACACTAATCGTAAATGTCTGTTTGTGGCACACTTCTGCATTCAAATGGAAATACTAAAATTTCTGCTTCTTAGCATAAGGCGGACATCCCCGACGAAAGCGCCAACTAGTCTATTTATTAACCATAACCTGGAATTTTGTTCCCGGCCTGTTCTTTTTGGATTGCCGTAGTTGAGATTCCGGGCTAACTTCTTTTCATCGGCAAGCAAACAATGCTTTCCGACATAATTCGGCCTCCGCAAGTGCGCTAACACTCAACGAAGGCCTGACCGAAACCCCTATGTGACTAGGAGCACGGCTATGAGATTCTTTATACTAAATTCCCCGTAGGGAATATCCCGTTTTTTGTTTTGACGTTGTTTTTCGGTAGATACTGCATTTGGGCGCAAGGCTTTTCGCTTAGTGCGCTTGTACAAGTGTCTTTCGCAGAACATCCCAACTTTTGAACCAACTCGATAATTAAATTTAAAAGAAGCAACCTACGTGGTGAGCTAAGATTGATGTGTGCCGTATTTTTCGGATAGCACGTTGTTTAATGCTCCCCAGCCGGATTGAACGGCGAAGCCATGTCCAGGTTGCTTAAAATTAATGGAATACCCTATGTATAATACAACAAAACAGACATGCAATTTTCTTTCAGAGAGCAATCCTGAACTTAATCTTGATCTAATCCGCGCTGATTTGCAAAGTCTGGCCAAAGAAACAGTTGATAAAACACTTGCACAAGCTAAAGCTGCACGCACCGATCCTGTACTTGGTAGCTCAAGCACACTTGCCACTTTTTATATGATGTTTCCCCGCAATGATGGCATCGCTCAAGAAAAAATCCTGGGTCTGATTGCCCAACATATCGACGAACTAACTGTTATCAATAAAGGACTGAAGTTTGCCATTGATCCTATGTATCTCAGCCTCATTCAATCAAATGATGCAGCACGTTTAGCTGATTTACAGACGGATTATGATCCAGAACCGAAAGGTCCGACTTACCGTCCTGATGCGTTGATTGTTAATCGAAAGACCGGCACAGCATGTTTAGTTGATTTTAAACGGCAAGTTTCCACGATTGAAACAACTAAGCTCAATAGAATTGCCGATAATCTAACGATAACTCGCGCTCAAGTTCGGGATTTTCTTTACCAGAAACATAGGCGCATGACTATTAATGAAGATGCTGTGTCTTGGGCTATAATTGATTGTTCGGATCAGAGAGATTTACCGCCTCGCTTTAAAGAGGCAGGCGTTTTTGAGCTTGAGAGCTTGGATGTTATTTGCGGTGTTAAGAATATAGCAGCCACATATCGTCTAGCACGAGAATATATGGCGGCAGAATTTATCCGGGGCGAAGCAGACTTAATGGCACAATCTGATCGGTTTGTTGCATCTCAAAACGTCGACGAGATGATTGAAGATGCAGTGAACCAAGCAAGACTGGCATTTGCAGAAAATTCCGTTCCCGAGGATAAAAACGGAGCCTTGCAGACTGATGAAGTTCATAAGCTTGTTCAGTTAGAGCAAAAAAATGAGCATCAAGCTGCAAACGTCCAGACATTAACGCGCAAGGCGAATATGTCTCTGCGCCGCCAAGGGATGTTTGGCAGCTAGCAACCAATACTCACACGATGCCCGCTCTAAATATGCGGGCATATCATATCCCATCAAGAAATCCATCTAGAACGCCGATCTTATGATCTGGCGCGAGGAGCAACTATGTCAAACTTCAAACAAATACACGGCGATAACATTCTTCAGTTCAGGCTTCGGGGACATTCTCGTCCACAACCAAGTCAAAAACCTTGTAGTGAGCCAATGCAGACACCTTCCACGCAAACCACAACATCAATAGCACAGCCATCATTCACACCCGAGCAGAACGCAGAATATGTGCGATTGCTCACATCAAAGGGCAGTCCAACTCGAGAACTCGTTGATGATTGCGCACCAGCGATCGTCCGCCGTATTGTTAAACATGTTCGCATGCACGACAGATTAAACAAAGCCTATCCAAAAACCTTACCAAAAGTCTTGAGACGTCAATTACAACTGCTTTGTAAATTTGATCACCCTGCTGGCATTTTTTTGAGAGATTGGCTGAATGGCAATCTGCATGCTCTACCTGATGGTTTTGAGAAAACCTATGCACGCTCTTCCAAAAACGGGGAGACAAGTCATGGGTAAGAACAAAAACCGTATTCTAAATTTTCTTTTAGCTCGTCAATACAGAGCAGCACGGCATGAAGCATTCGAACGCGCCGCTGAAGCAGGTATATTGGAAAGGGATAACATCGATGAGAATGAACGCAGCGGGACGAAATGGCGTATTGCAGATGATTGCACATTAGAATTCAACGGTGATGAGGATCATGATTTTGAATTGATTCAGAAGTACATGAAGAGATCATCATGTCGGACACATCCATCTGATATCGTCATTGAGGCTGATATGTCTTCCGAGTCTTGTGAGGATGTTAATTCTGATGAAGCTGATCATAGCGGTATAGCCACCGTTGAGCCAAACAACAAAACAAATAATGATGTCATGCTGCCAGCACCCACAAGCAAAGGTTTGGCGGATCAGCAAGATCATTTTCTGTCTCTTCTAAAAAGGTTTTCGCCTTCACTTAAACCTGCTGAGGTGACAACTGCTTTCTTGCTTGCAAGGGCCATTGCTCGTGAGGACGGCATGTTCGAACAGCTCATGTCTGCAATAGAAAAATTTAGCCCAATTATTATGGTTCAAGTACCCGTGTTTGGATTTGTCCGTCAATTTGGGATGATGATGGAAGAAGGTTTGATCCTACCCTTTTTTGTTTCACTGAGCCCCGTTGAAGCTGAGCCATCATTATCAGGTCATTATAATGAATTGGTTGATGCTCGGAGACGCAAATCCATTGCATGTATGAGCTGCAAGCTCGCAAGGTGTAATGATGACGGCGATGAACTTCGCAAAAAAAAATCAAAAAATGTGCTCACACAGATTAAGCCTGTCATTATTGCTGATGAGGAGAAGCTTTCAATACCAGCTCGTATACTGGCAGTGTCTGACTTCACATTAAAAGGAGATGGAATCGACCTGGAGTTGATCGCTGATGTGCTTTCCATCTGTTGCAATTTCCCGATAGCAAAATCATTGTCTTTGATGGCAGAGAAGCAGTTTAATCCTGTACATCTTGGCATTGACGATATCGCTGCTGCAATCCGCCCTGGACGATCCTTGGCTCGGATTGTGGACACCTTAATCATGCTTGAGTCTGACAATGCATCAAGACTTGACGATGCAGACAATGATAACGAAAGGTTTAATGGAAGAGGACATCTAGGCGGTCGCGGCAATTCAACCAAACCATCCCGACCCAATAAACATGTTGGCTTTTACGATGTGATCGAACCATGTAACTTGGTTAGCGAGGAGGCAGGATCAGGGTCAAATAAAAATCACTTATTTATTGAAACCCTTTCAGGCTATGGCGATGCTCAACAATGGGCACTGGATTTAAAACAAGATTTGGATGCTTGGCAGAATGACGAGGTCGATTGGTCTGATTTAAGCACAAGACTTCTTCTCAATGGTCCACCAGGCACAGGTAAGACAACCTATGCCAGAGCCTTATGCAATTCACTTCAAATTCCATTGATCTCTACATCAGTCGCCAGATGGCTCGAAGCATCAAATCTTGGTGACGTGCTTGCGGCTATCAGCGCCACTTTTAGATATGCTAATGCAAACAGCCCTTGCATATTGTTCATTGATGAGATTGAAAATATCGGATGTCGTACTGGAGGTGCCAATTCAGGCAATAGTCATAAAAATGATGACTATTGGGCGAGTTTGATAAATAACCTCTTAGAGTTGCTTGATGGCACCGCAAAAACCGACGGCGTGATTATTCTTGGAGCAACCAATCGCCCTGAGAAGATTGACCCGGCTCTCTTACGTTCAGGCCGCTTGGAAAAACATATCATTATTCCTCCGCCAGATACCGAGGCATTGATTGGTATTATAACTCATCATCTGGGGCCTGACCTTGAAAACATCCTTCAGCAGGGTGCTGAAGCTGCACAGGATGTTTCTCAAACCGGTGTGGGTGATGTGCCGGATACAACAATGACTGACTCAGTCATGAACATCGCCAGCCCAGCTATTAACAAAATTGCCTACCGCGACGTCGATAAGTTTGAAGCAAAAGTACACAAGCACATAAAGAAGGGAACAGCTCATGACTAAACTTGATACGCCTTTAGACTGTCATGGAAGCAATGGCAGATCATCGGACCACAATGTTCTAACGGCACCAACGTCAGAAAAGCATACCCGCAAAGAGACTACCGTCAAACAGGAGGCACTTGAACGAAAGCCCCACAAACAGCTCGCTATCAAGCAGCTGGGTTTAAAACAACTCGCCATGTCTTCCCTCGGCAGAACAGGCGCAGATATCGAACGCTTGGTACGGGAAGCGCGCCAAAAAGCACGGCGGCAGAAAAGGAAATTGACCTACGCAGATATCAATGATGCGCTCAGTGCAAATCAAAACGCGATGCCAGAAGGATTACTCTGGCGGATTGCTGTTCATGAATCAGGACATGCCCTCGCAATGATTGGATTCGAGCTAGGAACTATTGAGACCATATCAGTTGGAACTGGCGCTGGTGGTTTTGTTGAGAGCGACATCAAGCGACATGCCATACAAGGTGAAGATTGGATCAATCGCATGCTGGCATTTATTTTGGCTGGCCGGACGGCTGAATTATTGATTTTGGGTAATACAGGGATGGGATCAGGAGGCACGGATCAATCTGATCTGGCACAAGCTACCCAACTTGCATTAGATGCAGAAACCAATCTTGGTTTTGGAAAGCATCACCCATTGCTATATCGCCGCATTCAGG
>JBGCEN010000247.1:0-5654 GCA_045106435.1 Rhodothermales bacterium | reverse complement strand
TACGCTGCCAATACTCGTTTATCATTTCGGATTCATTTCCCTTGCCGGAATTTTGCTCAACATCGTTGCGCTGCCGCTTACAGCCGCAGCGCTGGGCGCCGGCTTGCTCATGGTGCTCTCTGCCTCCCTTTCGTCGTCTCTAGGGGCCGTACTGGGCAATACAACGGAAAGCCTCATCGCGTTGCTCATCGCAATTGCAGAATATGGCTCATCAACGCTTTCATTTATGCAAATCGAAACGGGCGAAATAAACCTGCCCACCTTCATTTGCCTGATCTTTATCGCTACAATTATTGCCGTCTATCAATTGCCCAAATACCGATGGAAATATGTTGTGGTGTTCGTTTCAATCATCATGCTTTTCAACGTCAAGGGGATTTCAACGAGCAAGGCAGCGCTTTCTGTTGTGTTTTTCGACGTAGGTCATGGTGACGCAAGCCTCATTCATTTTCCCAATGGATCTACACTGCTCATCGATACCGGCAACAAAAACCAATTTACCAATCAAGCCAAACAGGTTATCCTTCCTTATCTGCATCGAAAAGGCATTTCAACACTCGACGCCCTGGTTATCACACATCCACATCGTGATCACATGGGTGGGCTTGAGACTTTGCTGGCGTCCGTTTCTGTAAAACAACTCATTGGCGGTGACACCGCAACAGTAGAAAAATTCAATCAGATGACCGCGCCCTTGCCCGATGTACCAAACATTCTACAGGTTTCTGCCGGCGACACATTGGCGCTTGATGCTTCCGTTCGTATCCGCATTCTTTCACCTTCACCTTCCCTCGCCAATCAGCATAACCCGAATGAGAGAAGCGTTGTGCTACAAATTCAATACGGCCATACCACTTTTTTATTTCTGGGAGATGCAGAATCGTTTGCTGAACAATCAATACATGCACACTTTCCTGCATTCCTTCATAGCGATGTAGTCAAAGTAGCACATCACGGATCCCGAACAAGCAGTAGCGATGCCCTGATTAACGCCGCATCAAGCCATAATGAAGTGTTTGCATTAATCAGCGTAGGAGCAAGTAGTGGCTATGGTTTGCCTGACGAAGAAATCATTGATCGATGGATAGCAAATAATGCAGAGGTACATGTTACAGCAGAGTCCGGGGCATTGTGGATAAAAAGCGATGGCCGGCACATCTGGACCATCCCATTCTAAAACAGCCGCGCGCATTACCCACATTAAATCCACATCATGGGGAAAACTCGCCGTCTATTTCAAAACAGAAATCAATACAGTGCGCGCTCGATTCCAGCATTCATCACTTCGAGCATGTTAACCCTAATTCGAGAACATTATACCTCGAACGGTTCACAGACAAATATCCGGAAGCCACTTTTACCGATCGAGAAATAAAACAAACCGCCCATCTTCCACAAGTGTCTCTGTGGTTGATCCAAAGGCCAGCTTGTGCATCATGGAAACGGAATGAGCGCCGGCGATGATGAGTTCAGCACCCATCTGTTCGGCATAACTAAGTATGTGGCGATGAGGCTTATCACCATGAAGCGTGACTGCATTTGCCTCGTACCCATGACGCTCCAGGTACTTGGTTGCCTGACGCGCTTTCATTTCAGCTTCTGCATCTTTCTTTGTATCACAAATGCTTACTACATGAATAACCACACTGCGACCAAACGGACTGAGTTGCGCAAATCGTTGCAACGCTTTTACTGAAGGATTACTGCCATCATACGCCAACACAGCACAAGTAATCTCAGAATGATTATCAGGAACGATAATCACAGGCGCAACACATTTTTTAACCACATGCCCCAGTGTGGTAGTGGTCTGGTCCGGATGTCCATAAAAGAAGTGCGGATTATTGCCTATAAACAATATATCATGATATTTGAGCTCTTCTATGATTTTTTTTGATGGTGTACCCTCTTGTACTTCAATTTGGTACGGTATATGCTCTGCTTTGGAGGCATGAGAAAACTCATCCACAAGCTCCTGAGCGCGGATACGCGTTTTGTTGGTTAGCTTTTCCCGGAGTTTCTCAGCATAGTACATACTACCGATCCCTCCTCCAGAGGAGGTGCTTTCGATTCTATCAACGTCAACAACTGCCAGACCGGTAACTTCCGCAATATTTCGGTGGGCAACATCAAACGCATAATCAACGGCTACCGGTGTATCCGCATCTTGATCAAGCGCAACGAGAATTCTCTTAACCATAGGAAGATCGATTGGAGATGGATGGTACATGTAAAATAGATGAACGCATTTCTGGATGAATCCAAAGTAATCCACAAATCTATTTTATTATATCTATTAAAGATAATATATATAAATAGTAGTAGTAGTAATAGGTAGTGTTGAAAAGTGGACAACAGATCTTTCCACTTTTAGCGGTTCATTGGATGTGAATGAAAGCCAGGTTATCCTCATAGCTTTCCACATTGTTGATAAAACATCACCCTCTGTTTTGAAACCTTATTAGGCATCAGCTCTACTTGTCCACTTCTCCACCTTCGTCCACATGTTGACCGTGGAAAACTTCTGTATCTATGCACCACAATTCACAGTGTTAGCTTCACTGTATAGGTGGTGGGGAAAGCCCGAGTTATTCACCGTCTTCAACAGAGGGTAGAGACTGTTCACAATTTTTAGGAGATACCCACGACTATTCCCTAGTTTTCCACCTATCAATGTGAATTAAAAAGAGGCCTATATGGAGTTGTTTATTTCGTTTGAGCAAGCACGTGACATCATCATGAAGGCTGTCGGAAAGCAGCCTAAAAGGGTTGTAGGATTTGAGGATGCGCTGGGAATGACGTTGGCTGAGCCTGTTGTGAGCAATGACCAGATCCCTCCTTTTGCCAATTCTGCAATGGATGGATATGCTGTTCGAGTCGATGATTTTCAGTCTTTACCAGTAAATTTGCAGATTTTGGGGCATATACCTGCCGGGGCTGTACCGGATGGGAGTGTCGTTTCGGGTACCTGTATGAAAATCATGACGGGCGCACCATTTCCCGGGGGGGCTGATGCTGTTGTGCCTATTGAGTGGGTTACCGGCGAAGAAGGAGACCGTGTTACCTTTGATCGGGCCCCTGTAGCCGGCCAGCATGTGAGGCCCGCCGGCCAGGACGTGCAACGCAATGAACTGGTACTCGAATCGGGACAGGTTGTAACCCCTCCGGTAACGGGAATGTTGGCAACGCTGGGATATAGCCAGGTTAGTGTGTGTGTGCCGCCAACGGTTGCGGTCATTGCAACCGGAGATGAGTTGATCCATCCAGGTGAAGCGCTTTCGCCTGGAAAGATAAGAAACTCCAGTGGCTCAGCTTTAAGGGCGCAGGTCTTGGCTGCTGGGGGGAGTCCGATGGGGCCATATCTTGCACGGGATAACAAAGAAAGCATAGAAGAGGTTTTGAAAGAAGCCTTGCAGGCAGACATGCTTCTTTTTGCCGGTGGAGTCTCTGTTGGAGATTATGACCTCGTTAAGCAGGTACTTGATGATTTTGGATTGGATCTGCTGTTCTGGAAAATAAAGCAGCGTCCGGGTAAGCCCCTCGCGTTTGGTTTGCTGCAAGAGAAGCCTGTTTTCGGCCTACCAGGAAACCCTGTGTCTTCAGCCATGTGCTTTGAGCAATATGTACGGCCGGCAATTGCGCAGATGCTGGGCAGGTCGCAGATTTACAGACCGTTATATCCCGCTTATCTGTCGCACGAAACGAAAAAGGTTAAAGGGCTACATTTCTTTGCGCGTGGTATTGCCAGTTTTGATGAAACGGGCAAACTGCGTGTACGAGATACCGGGCCGCAGGCATCAAATCTGTACTCTTCGGTTGTAAGGGCAAACTGTATTTTTCATATGCCGGCAGATTTGGAAGCCGCGCCGGCTGGTACGCCTGTGCAGTTGGAGTGGTTAAGTTGGTAGCTTGCCGAAGCAGTTTGATACTACTTCGGCCGCTGAATATTTAAGCAATAGAGTGTCTCTTTTTTACCAATGGATGACAACTCAGCTGGACTTTATCCAATTGAAAGATGGTATACATTCGATTTATGGTACACGAAAAGCCTGTTCAGAAATTTCCATATCACGGTTAGTCAATCAGACAGGGAGAAACGGAGGCAGAATCGTTTCTCTAGGTTCCAGCCCCAAAAAACAGTTGGAAATTCTAAATTTTACATTTTCAATTTGAAATTCGAGACTTTATCCAAAAGGATAAAGTCGAGCTAAGGGCTGAAACCTTAAGAAACAACCCCTTGACAGATGCATTGATTGCGTTTTAATACTATTGTCTTCTTTATTCAGGCCGTGTTGGTTTGATTAAGCAGGCTTCGGGATTTTGGAAGCCTGACACGTTCCTGTAGAAAATATGCTCTTATTTTATTGTACCACATCAAAAGAACTTGATACAATTGCAAAGAAGGGAATTAAAGGGCCCGTTTCGTTATGTGCCCGACTGGAAGAAGCAGAAGCAAAGTGTAGTGGTGTGGTGTTGGTCATTCATGCGTATAAGCTGAAGGAGCTCAAGTCGGGCAAGAAAGGGAAAATGATAGCATCATCTGTTTCCCCGGATGCTATTCTTAATATCAATCCGTATTTGCCTCCGAGTGAAGTCATCGCCGGCGGCGGGTACGTAATAAAAGACGGAAAGAAAGAGCCTGAAGTCTTAATGATTTACAGGAAAGGCGTGTGGGATCTGCCGAAAGGCAAGCTTGATGATGGAGAGTCGATTGAAGAATGTGCTTTACGCGAAGTGCGCGAAGAAGTAGGCATTAAAAAACTCGTGATGAAGCGAGGCTTGGGCAATACCGTACACGGATACGCGGGGAAAACCAAGTTTAAGGTCAAGACAACGTTCTGGTATCAGATGGAGACGTCAGAGCGCAATTTTACCCCCCAGGCTGAAGAAAGCATCGAGAAAGTGAAATGGATGCCGTGGTCACAAGCCGTTGCCAATATCGGTTATGAAATCTTCCGCCGGCACATGCTGGAAATTCAAGGAGAGCTGGTTTAAAAAAGATAATTCTCGTAGTCGGACAGACAAGGATTGCGGGGTATGAATTGATGGGAAGATTGGATGATAGGAGGGTTCTATTTACTTCTTGATCTGCCTTCCCCCTCTCTTCCTGTCCAAACTCACTCAACCTGGTTTCTCACCGGTTCTGGAGTTGCATATTGTTCATGCATGTGATAAGGCAGTTGAAATACATTGCCCGCCTGGTTTGTGAAGTATAACCGGGAGACAGACATGGTATCCGGATTCCCGTCAGCCCAAAAAGCATAAAAATCTGGATGCGCATTAACAGGCCGGCGCGCATATCCATGATTGCGTTGACTGTTTGAGGTCAAGTCTTTTTCCTTGCCCCAGTTTTGTCCTTCATCTGTGCTGATCCACATGGACATTTCTCCTCCCGTGCCCCATTTTTGAGGGCCTGCATCAAACGGTGCTATAATCTTCCAGCTACCATCTTGCTGGATGTAAAGTGATCCCATATCGTAATTATGAAATGCCGGCGCTACGTCATAAAAACTCCAGACATTGTTATTCCAGTGTGCAATGGTCCAAGTCCTTGGAGATCCTGATGGACCGGGTTGAAAATCGTGGCTGGTTATGTAAAGCAAAATTGGATTGCCGGCTGCGTCAAAGTTGATGTCTTTGAGATAGACCAATAG
>JBGCEN010000246.1:0-29060 GCA_045106435.1 Rhodothermales bacterium | reverse complement strand
CGATCAAGGATTTTTGATTTGTGATCTTCATCAGAGCTTATGAAACCAGCTAAAATACTTCTAAAATCATAACTCCTTGATCGATATTCTGAAATCATTTATAAAAAATACCTTCATTTATTTCGCTGACAGAGTACTAGTACCAGTAACTCCTCACGCTTGTTGGACCATCATTCCTACCTATGAGACGCACCCACTTCCCCCCCCCTGCTATTCTAACCGCTTTGCTGCTTTTGCTGGCAGGTTGCACACCTTCAAATCACCCTGATCCCAACGATCCTCAGTTCATCGTAGATCAAGCCATTGCTGCACACGGAGGAAATGTGCTCGATAATGCATTGTTAGAATTTGACTATCGGGGTAAACATTTTATCGCAACCCGTAACAACGGCTTGTTTTCTTATGAACGCTTGTATGCCGATTCTACAGGAGATGTCAGGGAAGTGCTTACGAACGACGATGTCTTCAAAGAAGTGAATGGAGAACGCGTTGAGATCACAGAAAAGAGGCGATACATCATCCAGGAAACGAACAATTCTGTTGTCTATTTTGGATTTCTGCCCTACTTCCTGAACGACCCCGCTGTCAAAAAAAAATATATCGGGTCAACAACCATCGGTGGTGAGCCCTATCAAGAAGTAGAAATTACTTTTAGCGCTGAAAATGGCGGTCCGGATTATGAAGATCGATTTGTCTTCTGGTTTCATGCAGACAATCATACCATGGACTATCTCGCCTATGATTTTCTTATAAACGATGGCGGCACAAGATTCAGGGAAGCTTTTAACATCCGCACGATAGAAGGCGTCCGGGTTGCAGATTATAAAAACTACAAATCAGAAGTGATACCCAAGCCCGGGGCTCCCATTGAAGATTACGAGCAATTGATCGGTAAAGAAGAATTGGTATTGTTGTCTGAGATCAATCTGGAGAATGTTAAAATTAGCCGGCTCGAATAAGCTCCGGTTCACCATTGTTCGCCTGGACAACGGCTCGAATATCGAACACTGATCAAAGAATGCCCAATTCCGAAGTGTTCCGGGGTTTTTGCTGACAAAATGCTGGCTCGAAGCCTCTAAAAGCACACTGAAGTCAGTATGCTTTAAACAATAAAAGCACTTACCATTATACTCCTTTCACATCTTGGGATCAAAGCATTCCTAAGTGTCTATTAGCAACGCTGCTAATTAAAAAACAACAGGCCGAACCGATGAGTAAGGGACTCCATTACGCTGCCGAGGGTACAGGAATTTCTGCCCCGCTTAGTGAACATGTGAATATGCTGGGCGCGTTGCTTGGTGAGATTATTTCAGAACAGCATGGTCCGGACATGCTCGCGCTTGTTGAAGATCTTCGCCTTCAATGTAAACAAGCTGCGCAGGAGTCTCGACCTGCATTGCGGAAGGAAGTTGAAGCCCAGATAAGCAAGCTTGATTATCAAACCATTGTCAAACTCCTCAAGGCCTACACCGATTTCTTTCATCTTATCAATAAAGCCGAGCAGCAGGAGATTATTCGAATCAATCGAAAAAGAGCGCAGGAAAGCACCAAAGAAACACCGCGTAAAGAATCGATTGCAGAAGCGATTCACACCCTCCGCAAGCAAGGCACTTCTCTTGAAGATGTACTTGCCTTGCTTGGCCAAATGGATATCCAGCCAACACTTACTGCGCATCCAACAGAGGCACGCCGGCGCAGTGTGATGTACAAGCAAAAACGAATTGCAGCCTTGCTTGCGCAACTCAGGCAAAAAACGCATACGCCAGATGAAAAAGCCATTGCCATGGAGGAGATTCGCCGGCAAATTGCGTTGCTAGCCATTACCGACGAAGTTCGGGCCGAACGACTCACCGTACAGGAAGAAGTAGATAACGGTCTATTCTTTCTTCGTAACACAATTTGGGACACGCTCCCCAGCATCTATGAAGATGTAAGAAGGAGTCTTGCTACATACTACGATTACCAGGGCACCCTCCCCATCTTCCTTCAATTCCGTTCGTGGATTGGCAGTGACCGTGACGGCAATCCCTTTGTTACACCAGAGGTTACCAAACAAACAGCTCGTACGCACAGACGCGCTGCGCTTAGCTTGATCGAAGAAGACCTGGTTAACCTCAGGCGAGAGCTTAGCTTTTCCGACCGAAAAGTTGCTATTCCTGAGGCATTGACCAAATCAATTGCCGAGGACGATGCCATACAAACACTGTCTGACTATCGCAGGCGTCAATATGTGAATGAACCATACCGGCTCAAAGTAAGCCATATGATCAAACACATTGCAGCGCTCAGAGAAGGTATTGCCGTATCCTTCGCTAGGAAAAAAGACGCTCCAGAGGTTTACACCAGCGCGAAATTTATCGAAGACCTGGAGCTTCTCTATGATAGTTTGATAACAACCGGGTTTGAAAACATTGCGCAGCACGGTATGCTGCAAAAGGTTTTGCTGCGTGCGAGAATCTTTGGTTTTCACATGGCCTCACTGGATGTTCGTCAACACAGCCGTGTTCATGAACAAGCAACCGCAGAATTGCTGCAGCGCGCCGGCGTTACGCCCGACTATGCATCACTCAAAGAAGAAGAAAAACTAAGCATCCTCACGAAGGAGTTGGCCAACACAAGGCCGCTCCTCCCCCATGAAGCAACGCTCTCAGCAGGCACAGAAGAAGTTTTACAAACCTTTGAAGTGCTTCGCGACATTATCCGTGTTGAGCCCGAGGCGATCGGAAGCTACATCATTAGCATGACGCATTCTGTGAGCGACATGCTTGAAGTGATGTTGCTGGCAAAAGAAGTAGGCATGTGGAAGCTTGAGGATGGAAAGGTCCACTGTCCCCTGGATGTAGTGCCTTTATTTGAAACGATCGAAGACTTGGAAGCCGGCGCTTCTTTAATGGAGCAGATATTTGGGCATCCCATCTACAAGAAACAACTTGCAGCCAGAAATAACTTCCAGGAAATAATGCTGGGATATTCTGACAGTAATAAAGATGGCGGATTCTGGATGGCCAACTGGGCTTTGCACAAAGGCCAGGCGACACTCGGTCAGGTATGTAGAGATCATGCCGTAGATTTCCGCTTATTCCATGGACGAGGCGGAACGGTCGGGCGAGGCGGTGGCAGAGCAAACCAGGCGATTCTGGCCATGCCTTCTGCAAGCCATAGTGGTCGCATCAGATTTACCGAGCAAGGCGAAGTGATATCGTTCAGGTACGCTTTACCAGATATTGCGCACAGGCATCTAGAACAAATTGTCAACGCCATGCTGCTCGCTTCAGGTACCGACCACGTGGGCAGGCTGGAGCATACAAGCGCGGAAGACGCAGAAGGTGCCTTGATGGAAATCATGGCAAAAGAGTCTATGGACTCCTATCGCTCATTAATAGAAGATCCAGATCTATGGGCGTGGTACACACAGATTACACCGATCGCGCACATCAGCCGGCTGCCTATAGCTTCCCGGCCTGTATCGCGTAAATCGGCAGACAAGGTAGATTTCGAATCGCTGAGAGCGATCCCATGGGGATTTGCATGGACGCAAACCCGCTACATGATTCCGGGCTGGTATGGCATTGGCATTGGCTTTCGTAAAGTAATTCAAGACGCTCCGGAGAATCTTGAACTGTTGCGCAAAACCTTTAAAGAATGGGAATTCTTCAGATCAGTTCTTAGAAATGCACAACTCGAAATGGCAAGAGCACGTTTCGATATTTCATCCCATTACAACAAACTCGGTGCCGGCACCGAACACGAGCGTTTCCATAGCCTGATACTGGCAGATTTCAACGAAGCCAAAGAGGCCATATTAAGCATAACGGGACAAACAGAAATCCTTGAATACAGTCCTGTTATCCAGAAGTCTATTGAGCTCAGGAATCCGTATACCGACGTACTAAATCTCCTTCAAATTGAGTTACTCGAAAGGTACCGCAATGCAAAAGATGAAGAGCAGAGTCAGTTACATCGTTCTCTATTTCTGAGTATCAATGGCGTTGCTGCCGCCATGCAAAGCACTGGCTGATGTGATATCTCAAGGAGATTTTATATTCCTGACAGCTAAAATACGCCAGAAAGCTGCTGCAAACGTTTCTTGTTGTTTGCATAATCTACGGCGATGTGTCGTTCGATTTGTTTTTGTTTAACCAATCTGAACAGGTCTTGCTCAAGGGTATGCTGGCCTTGTCCCCGCCCCTCCCACATCATCTGGTAGATTTCTTCCAGGTTATTGTTCTTGATAGCAGCACGTACAGAAGGCGTCACCCAAAGCACTTCTTTAGCCAGCACACGACCGCCGCCTAACTTGGGGAGTAGTTTCTGAGATACGACACAACGCAACACATCTGCCAGGCGATTTCTTACGCGCTCCTGCTCTTCATGAGCATATTCTGCAACAATACGGGCAACGCTTTCTACAGCAGAACTGGTATGAAGCGTAGAAAACACCTTATGTCCAGAGTCAGTTACTTCAAGGGCCGCTGAAATCGTTTGCGGATCCCTCATCTCCCCTATCACAATGATGTCGGGGTCTTGCCTTAAAGCCTGTACTACACCGTCGTGGAAACATCCAACGTCTTTACCCACCTCTCTATGTCGAACAATACATTGTTTTGACATGTGGATATATTCGATCGGATTACCGATGATAACGATGTGTCCCGGAACGCGGGAATTGTTGGCATCTACAATGGCGTCGAGTGTGGTACTTTTACCAGATCCGGTGACGCCAGTAATTAATGTCAACCCATCTCTAACATGGTCAAACATTAGCCCATTTTGTATGGTGGGATGGAATCCCATGGATGCTAAAGGCCGCAAATCATTTGCAATAGCACGTACGTTTATTGCAACCCCATCATTATCGAAATAAACACTGACACGATACCGGTGCCAAATGCCGTTGTCTACACCGGCCATCACCTGATAAGAAAGGTCAACCGCACAGCGATTCATTAACAATTCTAGCTGATCCGGTGATAAAATGCTCAGGATGAAGATGTTTGTCTCATCCATGGTATAGCGCCCTAGTTCAAGTCGCGGCCGTTTTTCACCATCAATACGGCTCCAAACAGATCCCATACTCGCCGGCCCGCCTGCATCGATATCACTCGCGCCGGCATTAATCATGTAGCGCATAAAATGTTCAATTACGGATTGTAACTGCACCCTCTCTTCGAGTTCTAAACCAGCAATTGCTTCAGCAACAAACTGTATTCGCTCCAAGCCTTGTAGAGATTGCGGGATAGCATTGTGCAATGTCTGACAAATAGCCGGTATTGGAGGTGCCTGCTCCAGCTTCTGTTTGAAAGAAGGCTTCTGCTCACCCGAAGGAGAATAATCGCCTGGAGGCGCGTACTTACTCTGAGGATTACCAGACTGAATACCTTGTTGATCGACTATTAATTGCTCGAAGGTCATCTATTTGCAGAGGCACGTTGCACGGAATTCGAAGGGCGCATGCATAGTTACATACAGCAGAGGTATGAAAGACTATACGTGGTAAGTCTACGATGAGCGTATAACTTGACCAGGTGGATACGCGTCCAGGATGGGGTTACCTATCGGTTATATCGACAAGCAACACGAGCAACTTAAACGGCAACGTAGGGATGGGCTTGAATAAAGTCGATGGAGAGGCGATTAAACTCATCAGGTTGGTCCACATTGCACACGTGGCCAGAGTCTTTAATCACTTTCAGAATGCTATGCTTATGCCGGCTGACAAGCGATTTAACAGGCGGCAGAAACAGATGATCTTCCTCGCCCATCAAATACAACGTTGGGACAGGCATCTCTTTTTCGCGAAAGAAGCGTAGCAACGGATTCACTTCATATGTGAGCCGAAACCATCGCACAAACTCTTTCTGGCATAGCTTCTTCGCCTCATTGATAAACAACAATCGAGATTTCCGATGTCGTTTACGAGGCATGATGATCCAGGCAAAAAGACTATAGAGCCACAAGTAAGGAATAACCCGTTTAAATACGTGCCCTACACCTACCAGAAAACGAGACCGAAAGTCCAGTCGCACAACAGCGCCACCCAAAACAATAGATGCTACGCGCTCCGGCGCAATTTCGCTAAGGGTACGAATGATAATCGATCCGAGGGAAACTCCAATAAAATGTGCTTTTTCGATCGTATGTAAGTTAAGCACATCGATCACTTCACTACTGATGTCTTCAAAAGTGTAGTTCAGAAATCGTTGGTGCCTGCTCTGCACTTGTGATTTTCCATGCCCACGCAGATCAACCATGAGCACGTTAAAATGCGCTGAATAAGCGCGGATTTGCTTAAACCAGATAGAGGAGCTTCCGCCGGCGCCATGCACAAATACAACCCAATCGTGCTCTGGACCCAGGTAATATGTACGATGATGTAACTTCACAAATGAAATGTATAAGCAAAGAAGTTAAAAGAGGAGCCATCAATGAAAATGAAGTCCTGACTCCAGAATATTACACGCTACTCATCATAATGAACAGTCCCCTTCAAATCCAAAATTATTTATGATGAACTCTCGGAAATAACTGACGTGCGTTATGGTATCCTACTCATATTTATTGGTTTTGTTATCGGCCTCTGGTCAATACAGTTAATCACTTCTTAAACGCAGATCTCGATCCAACGTAAACCTGTATAAAAAGCTATTATCACCACGAGAACTACAATTATCCTTTAGCGTAAATTAACGTAATTAATCGACCCTTTACTTAAAGCTTGTCTTCAAATTCCCCGCTATTAATCAATTATTGTAGGTAAGGGTATCAATTGCAGGGGTATTCAGCTCGACTATCTGCCTTAAATACTTGCTATAATTTTTATTATCTGATATGAATCGGTTCATTCTCCTCGTTTGTTCTCTCGTTATTTTCTCAGCATGCAAATCATCAGCCCCTGTTGCATCAACGGCAGGCCCGGATATGATGCAGGATGAGATCGTTGAGGTCCAGCCCGACGCCGATGCTGTTTCTGCGTTTCTTGCAGATGACCTGATCCCTCTGGATCCTAAAGTAAAAACAGGACAGCTTACAAACGGACTGAAGTACTATATCCGAAAAAATACAGAGCCACAAAACAGAGCAGAACTTAGACTTGTGGTGAATGCCGGCTCTTTGCAAGAGGACGACGATCAAAAAGGCATTGCGCATTTTGTTGAGCACATGCTTTTTAATGGAACGGAGCATTTCCCCAAAGATGAGCTCGTCAACTTTCTTGAAAGAACCGGGATGCGTTTTGGTGCGGATGTCAATGCCTATACGTCATTTGATGAAACAGTCTATATGCTAACCATACCGACGGATAGCCTTGAAATCCTTGAAAAGTCGTTTGATGTATTGGAAGACTGGGCCGGCGCCGCATCTATGGATCATGAAGAGATTGACAAAGAGCGCGGTGTAGTGGTAGAAGAATGGAGACGAAGCACGCAAAATGCCGGCGGAAGAATTCAAAAGCAGACCCTGCCGGTATTGCTACATGAGTCCAGATACGAGCAAAGACTTCCCATCGGCGACACAACCATTCTTAAAAATGCAGATTACGAGGCTTTCAAACGATATTACAAAACCTGGTATCGCCCTAACTTGATGGCGGTTGTTGCCGTAGGTGATTTTGATACGGTCCGGATGGAAGAAATGATCAAAGAGCATTTCTCAGGACTGGAAAATCCCGAATCCCCTGCAGAACGAAAAACCTACGATGTGCCGGGGCATGAAGAGACCCTTTATGCCATTGTCACAGATCCTGAATATCCCTTTAGCACCATTCAGACGTACTACAAACGGACAGCGCAGGAATTCAAATCGGTCTCGCAATATCGCGATCTGATCGTTGGTCGGTTCTTTACAACCATGCTTAATCAACGTCTTGCGGAAATAGCGCGCAAACCATCTCCTCCATTTGTGAGTGCCAGCGTCTCAAAAGGTGGGTTTGTGAGATCCTCCGTATTTCACAGCGTAGGCGCGCAGGTGCAAGACAATATGGCGCTTGATGGATTGCAGGCAATCCTCGTAGAAGCAAAGCGTGTTCGGGATCACGGCTTTACGGCCTCTGAATTAGACAGGCAAAAGCGACAAACCCTGAGATCTTATTTGCGTGCTTTTAATGAGCGAGACAACTCATCATCATCTGGTCTTGCCGGCGAGTACGTCGCACACTTCCTCGAAAATGAACCTACGCCTGGCATTGAATATGAATATGAGCTGGTTCAAAAAATACTGCCTGAAATCACACTCGAAGAAATCAATGGTATTGCGGCTGATTTTGTGGCCCCGCGTAATCGGGTAATCATCACCACAATGCCCGAAAAAGAAGACTTATTTCCACCGACCGAAATAGAGCTGTCTTCTGTCTTCGACAAAGTGGAAAATATGACACTGGATCCGTGGGTGGATTTGGTTATTGACCAACCGCTGCTCGCCAATCTTCCTAAACCGGGACAGATTACAGATAGAAAAACAATTGAAGAGTTGGGCGTCACGGAGATCACGTTGGAAAATGGCGCACGCGTCGTCATGAAGCAAACAGACTACAAAGAGGACGAGGTCAGATTTATTGCCTCCAGTCCCGGGGGCGTTTCTCTGGTATCTGACGATGATTATTTCAATGCCTCAAATTCCAGCATGCTGGTCAGCCGGAGTGGTGTAGGTCCGTTTGATAGAAATGAGATACAGAAAGCGCTGACAGGCAAAGTTGTCAGTGTCTCTCCTTTCATTGGCGAATTTTCCGAAGGATTTCGCGGTTCAGCTTCTCCTGAAGACCTTGAGACACTGTTCCAACTACTCCACCTGTATGTAACGCAATCCAGAATAGATAGCTCAGCGCTGACGACCTATCAGAACCAAATGGAAGCCTACCTTCCTAACAGGTCATCAACACCGCAGGGCGTATTTCAGGATTCTCTTGTTGCTGTTTTATACAATAACCACCCTCGCCGGTCTGTCCCAACCATTGAGATGATCCGCGAAATGGACTTAGAACAAGCGCATAACTTTTACAAAGACCGCTTTGCTGATCTCAGCGATTTTGTATTTACCTTTGTGGGTAACTTTGATATGGAAGAGTTATCCGCACTGGTGCAGACCTATATCGGAAGCCTGCCTTCTTTGTCCAGAAATGAGCAATGGAAAGACTCCGGTATTCGCTTGCCAGCGGGTGATATTTCTTTAAATGTAGAAAAAGGGATTGCTGACCAAAGCCAGGTCATTCTTATTTTCCATGGGGACGTAGTATATAATCGGGAGAACAGACATGGCATACGTTCTATGGTTGATATTCTGAACATCAAACTACGTGAATCGCTGAGAGAAGACCTGGGGGGTGTGTATAGTGTCAACGCACAGCCGGCCCTGATAGAGCTACCTGTGCCTCAGTACCAGATTTCAGTTAACTTCACCTGCGACCCTGACCGTGTTGATGAATTGGTAGCTGCTGTATTTGAACAAGTTGAAATACTCAAAACAGATGGGGCAACGGCAGATGAGTTGAGCAAAATCAAAGAACAACAACGCCGTAACAGAGAGACCCAAAAAGAAACCAATGGCTTCTGGGTTTCAGTTCTAGACTATCACTACACCCATCCAGATGAAGACATACTGGATATATTGATCTATGAGGAAATGATCGAAGCCATTGACTCAGAAGACATTAAGTCCGCCGCCGGCATGTATTTTAGCCGGGATCGCTTTATTCAAGCTGTATTAAACCCTGAATCGGCCACATCTACGGGAGATGCTGGACAATAATCATGGAAGCTTACGACCCCCTATCTACTGTTGCCCAGGACAAAACCATTTGGACGGAAGTGTTTACTGTCCGTTCTTTTGAAGCAGGCGTTTCGGGTACGCTTTCTATTCAAAACTTGTGCAACTACTTCCAGGAAGCCGCCGGCAATCATGCCCGTGCGCTCGGTGTCTCTGTTGAACAGTTGCAGCAAAAGCGCATGACGTGGATGCTGTCCAGGCTTCACGTAAAAGTTCAGCGATACCCTTCGTGGAAAGACACGGTATTTGTTGACACATGGCCCTCAGGACACAACGGCCTTTTTGCTACACGTGAATTCAGAATGTACACGGAAGCTGGAGACCAGGTAGCGCGTGGTACAAGTGCATGGTTGTTAATCGACCTCAGGCGCCGGCGTCCCATGAGAATGCCCGATTTTATCGATCAGATTCCTGTACCAGAAATCCCCCGGGCAATCCCCGACCCGTTTCTAAAGATTCTATCGCCGGAACAGGCGACAATCCAGCGGCACTTCGAGGTTCGCTTCTCAGATCTCGATGTAAATGGTCACGCCAACAATGTGAGCTTTATCAACTGGGCCGTCGAAAGTGTGCCGGCGACTATTCAAAAAACACATCAATTGAAGGCCATTGAAGTCAATTTTCGTACTGAGGCACACCAGGGGCATACGATTATCTCCAAAGCCCGAAAGGATGCTGTTGATGGAGGGATGGTGCTCCATCATGCACTCTTTAATGCATCAGACGAAGAAGAAAAAGAGATTGCTACGGTTAGATCGCGCTGGAGTACCTTGTTAAAATAATTGTTGGCGTTAAAATAATTGTCGGCGTTAAAATAATAGCCAGATCAGAACGAAAAGGTCGCCCCCAATTGTGGTATGATCAAATCTGTACGTGATTTCTTTATATCAAACGATACCGTTCCATCATCACGTGCTGTAGCCCCTCGTTCCAGATATTCTGCGCTGGAGCCTAGCAGGTAGCGCGTACCGAGATTGATAAGAATGCTGTAAGGCCGGCCATTATCGCTCTCTCCCTGAAATACCCTGATATCCAGGCCGCCGCCTACGCCATAGCTGGAGGCAAAGTCATCAACATTGACCGAGGCCGCAATGGACTCATCTGAGGCCCGGTTTTCAACAGATGTCCGCGTGAACAGATACTTAAAACCGAACAGGATCTCAGCATACGGTTGAATCGGCCCCTGTTGAGGTTGAACGCGAAGAAAGAGGTGTCCCAAAGCGATGCTGTTGGTTGTTTCAACATCCACTGTCACATCTGGAATCGTTGTACTGAAGGGTTCAGATCGTCTCTCATATCCATAAATCAGATACCCTAGATCAATCCCTACCATGATCGGTGCCGGCGCAAGCGCAATGCCTCCATTCAAGCCAATACCAAATCCGAGATTATCTACATTGTCAGCAAATTCAGCGACGGGCACACCGACCAGAAAGTTAATACCGCCTCTTGGCTGGACCTGTGCCTGCACCGTCAATTGTGCTGTATGAAAAAACATGAGGCATAGCACAAAAAATGACAGGATTGTAGTCGTCCACCTTGTGCTCTTCTGGTTCTTACAAATCAACATTTATCAAGCGGGTTATTTTGTAAACCTTTTGACATCAAACATATGATGATACGGATCTTCATCAATACGGTCGTTTAATACTTCTGCAACCAACTTCCCAAATCTAAACCCATACCCCATCCCATGTCCGTTAAAGCCGGCTGCCCAGTAACAACCTGGCAAAGAAGAAAGGGGCGAAATCACGGGCAAACCATCACTCGTGAAGCCCATCGTACCGCTCCAGGCATAGTCTGATATAATATTTCCAAGGTGAGGGAAAGATCTCATCAAATAATCTTTTAAAGCACCTTGCAAGCCGGATGTGGTAAGATCCTCATATCCAACTTCCTCTTCAGCAAACAAATGCCGTGCTCCCCCTACCAGGATGGCTCCCGTTTTTAACTGTCTCACGTAATAAAATCCTTCATGTGAGTATACGGGATAATCCAGCCAGTTGGGCTGGGGATTGGTTGCCAGCATCTGTGCTCGTACGGGTCGTACATACGCACTTGTTTCAGGGAAAAGTTGGGGTAAATAAGCATTAAGACAGAAAATGACTTGCTCGGCAATAATTGTTCGAGAAGGCGTTATCAATTTCACCCCCTGAGCGTGCTGCTCTACGGCAAATACAGGATGATTTTCAAGAATAATTGCCCCACTCAAACCGGCAATCTCTCTTACGAGTTTTTGAGAATGCACCCGCGCACCAGATCCTACATACAGCCCACCTTCAAATCCATCCCCTTTCACCTTTTGTCTAATCTCTTGGGCAGACCAATAGGTTACGTTTTTCCCGAGTCCTTGCAGCAATGCAGCGGATTTTTGCAAACGAGCATCTTCAGCATCTGAGCCGGCCAAAATCAAACTCCCGCCGCCCTCAAAGCGAATCTTTGCGGGGTCCAGTTCAGATGCTATAAGGTCACGATTTTCCTGGCTAAAGGACCACAGTAAACGGGCGTTTTCAATACCATATTTTTCTATATCTGTCGCATAATCAACAGCAGCTCCCTGCAATAAAAAGCCAGCGTTTCGCCCACTTGCACCGTAGCCGATGGTCTTTGCCTCAACCAATGCAATGCGCTTCTGCCGGCCAAGCTTCTTGATCCAGTAAGCAGAAGAAGTCCCAACAATTCCTCCGCCAACGACAGCAATGTCGCAGTTTACAGAAGTGCCCTGTTCACTACGCTGCCAATGTGAAAGCGTCATGCTCAAATCCTCATCGATTTACGTCTACAACAAAGCGGCCCTGGATATTGCTCTCCATCATTTTTTTGCACAGAGAAGGGACATCTGCCAGCGGTATTACCTGGGTCACTCCGTCAAAAACAGATGCTGGTATTGCAGCCAATCTTTGCCATGCTTTTATCCGTCTGTCGTGTGTACATGTAGATGAATCAATGCCGAGCAAATTTACGCCTCGTAAAATAAAGGGATAGACCGTCGTTTCAAGTGCATGACTACTCGCCAATCCACAAGAGGCGATGCTTCCATGGCGTTTCATTTGACTGATTAAAGCAGATAACGCCGGCCCGCCAACATTATCAATAGCGCCGGCCCATTTACCTTTGTCCAAAGCCCTGGCGGGGCCATCACCAAGCTCAGACCTACCTATAATTCGGCTTGCCCCCAGTTCTTTCAGGTAAGCATGTGCATGCGCCTTGCCAGACGACGCTACGACGTCGTAGCCGAGCTGTGAAAGTAGAACAATGGAAATACTCCCAACGCCGCCTGTGGCGCCTGTGACGACAACCTCGCCCCTCTCAGGCGTTGTGCCATGCTCTTCGAGGGACATTACAGAAAGCATGGCTGTAAAGCCGGCTGTCCCAAAGGTCATAGCATGCTTGTAGCTCATGCCTTCAGGGAGCGGGATCAGCATTTTTGATTTAACGCACGCCATCTGGGCGTATCCACCCCAATCTGCTTCTCCGAGTCCCCAACCATTTCCGATAACCCTGTCTCCTTTGGTAAAATCTGGTGATTCGGAAGCAACAACTTCACCAACCAGATCTATTCCAGGTACAAAAGGAAAACTCCCTCGAACAATTTTGCCTTCTCCCGTAACCGCAAGTGCATCTTTGTAGTTAACACTGGAATATTTCACTTCAACAAGCACTTCTTCCTGCGGGAGATCTTCCGCTGCTATTTCCCGAATATCAGCTTGAATTTCTTTTTCTTTTCTTTCAAGAATCAGGGCGCTAAACATTGCTTATTTTTTTATATCTATTTTTGGTAATCTGGGATTCCGGTAGACTGTCAGCGAAATGAATAACGTATCTTATTTCATAGGTACGATAAGTACAAAGAGTACGACAGGTACGACTTTCTTCAGCTAATTCGCACTTTTCGTACCCTGTAAATCCGGTGCATCATTCATTTCTCTGACAGAGAGTATATCTAAACGAAAGCAACCTACATCATTTTCAGCCGTCTCTTAACTGAACGCTGTCCGACTGAAAGATGGAATATAGTCGTTTTTGGGAATTTCCATATCACGGATTGTATACCAGGCATGGAAAAAACTTGTAGAATCCTTTCTATAAATTCAACGCAACACCAAAATAATTGATAATGTTAATTTTCACATGCTGAATTGAACATTCGAGGCTTTATCTACTTGGATAATGTCTAGCCAGGTGCGTTAAGTATACAGGTTCTATGAATCAACGACTTGATACCAGCAAATTTAGGCAACGAACGCTGCGGCATGGATACCGCCCTGCAGATTCGGGACTATTAGGTTCACCCTTCATTCGGGTGTTACTAGGATGGGTATTGTCGTTGGGTGTCCTTGCTACCGTAGTCAATCTTCCAATGTATCCAAAAAAAGGAAACGTTGGCTGGCAAAGTATCGCACCCGACAAGCAGATTGTACTTTTACCTATGCCCCCTGAGGAAAAAGAAGAGGTAAAGATAGAGGGGAGTCCGGTAACCGTTCTTGTTCAACCAGAAAAAATTACAGATCCCCTTCCAGATGCAAAAAACAGGGGCAACAAGGAAGAGGAGCCTATTATTGAGCAAGTCATGCAACCGCAAAAACTGGAACGCATAGACACAGGCCCTATACTGGAATTTGTTGACGAGAGTCCAGCAATTATTGGAGGTTTAAGCACGCTTTACTTGAGCATTGACTACCCTAAGAGTGCAAGGGATCAGGGTATAGAAGGCTTAACAGTTCTAATGTTTATCGTAGAGAAGGATGGCTCTACACGAAATATATCCGTCCTCAAGCCTTTACATCCAGCTCTGGATTCCGCTGCTGTTGCCGCAGTAAGCAAAACGTTATTCAAACCCGGCCGGCTAGACGGCAAAGTTGTACGTGTAAAGATGCGTCTCCCTATAAGATTTCGCCTGGTAAACCCCGCCAAACCAGAGCCAGTTATCCCAGAACTAGTTGATTCAGTAAGCACCGTCGTCGACCCATAGGGCTATGATGGTACTATGATGGTGCTATGGTCGTACTATCGCAGGTACTGCGCCGGCTTCTTGAGCAAGTCCATCCAGACATTCAAATTGCCACGTTTGACTCAGTATTCCAGGACTACCTCAGACTTTCCCCCGGCCCGCTGCCTTCCGGAGCAAAATGCCTATCTTTTGTCAGGAGAATCCGATCTACATAAAACCCGTCTTCTCTCATCCACAGGTTCACGTTCTTCAAACCGGGCGATGAAACCTGAACCGAAGCATAATCATCGCTATCAAGCTGCATCCGGGTCCAAATCCATTGCCCGTATATTTCAGTGCCTATATAAGACGAGGAGCGATTTGCAGATCCATTAATACCCAAGTGTACTGAATTACTGTTATCGTCTTTTGCCCAAACGCGAAGCCAAACGTAGTACGTTCCCGTTTGTGAAAATCTGACAGGATAGGTTAACTCCGGGCTCCTTTTATTGTAGCGAGATCTTATACGCACGCCTCTGTCGGGAGCAACGATAACAGCACCATCGCCACGATACCCAGACCGATCATTTGATACAGACCACGACTGTTTATTGTAGGTTCTAGACGTTTCAAAATGCTCTGCCTCAATCACCAGCATGCCACGGTCTTCTTGAAAGGCTCCTTTTTGCAAGGCAAAATCTTCGCCGGCGCCCTGCTTGCCCTCGCCCGGAATTAAGTCCAGTACTTCACCATCAACACGAGCCTGCCAGCGCTGACGGGCCAGTCTGTTGCCTTCAACATATCTGAACGTGGCGCGATCGCCATCTTCATAAACCTCAAGCATTCCAGACAACTTGTAGGTCCTTCTGTTAAACATCATACCTTGCCATTCAACCTCCATCTCCACAGCATACATTTTCTTGAATGTATTGTAGGTCCAGCGATCAATATAGACTACGTTCTTTTTTTTCCTCAAAAAAGGACTCAGGTGGTCTACTAATCGATCAGCTGCCTGCTCAACGAAGAGCGCAATGTCCTGCTTATGCTCTTCATCAGATTTCAGTGCGATATCTTTAGCTACACTACCCACCGGCTCTTCGAATCCTTCCAGATCCACATACACATCAAATATGACAGTGGCTGACTTTTCATCCAGTAATGCAGAGTCCAGATAGAATTTAAAATTCTTGTAGTTGTTTTTATAGGCTAAATTAAACCCACCCCGCTGCTGTGAAAAGGGCAGTTGAATGGCTTGTTCTTCTTTGCCATTTACATAGGCCTTCATGTAGCCTTGCATTGAATCTGTTGGCTTGATAGCCGTCCAGGTGGAATCCTCCAGACGCTCAATCACAAATGGTAGTTTATATTCTCCTTCAAAAACCTTCTTCCTGAGGGGGTATGTAATATCCGGCTCTAAAGTTACCCGTTTGGTGGATGATTGTGTTGTTACCTGTTCACATACACGCAACGCCTTAACATTTCCACATACTTCAACCAGAATCGGCTCTTCATTGCCCAAATCAGTATCCGTTACAGCAAAGGTAGCTTCTGAGCCGGCGTAAAGAGTATCATAAGAAGCATTAAAAGCCACGATGTGCATTGTATCGTGTTGAGCCGGCTGGGTCCCCCCGAGCACTGTCTTGCTTGCAAAACGCACCTCAACAGCCAACGTGTCCCATCCCCTGTGGGTTAACGATAAATGTGACACCACAATTTCCTCGCGCGCTCCGCACCCAACCAGCAAAAAAATGCTCAATACATAAAATAATTTCATCTGGCGTGTATTTGGGGAAGCCATCCTTTTAAAAACGCCCACATGAGGGCTGTGAGATGAATCCCATGGAAAATCTCACTGGTATGAATCATTGGAGCTAATTCCTCCGCTTTGTACAAACGGACTTCAATTTCCTCCTCTGCGTCAAGCTGTTGTTTTTCTTGAAGATACGCATCTTCAGCTAAATATAAATAGGCATAGTTAGAATGATTGCTCGGATCCGTAGCACAGCGACCGATGAATCTCCATGTAGGTGCTTTATATCCAGTTTCTTCTAGCAGTTCTCGCTTGGCCCCTTCGAGCGGATCTTCATCCGATTCTATAACGCCGGCTGGTAATTCAATACTAGAACGTCCAACACCATGTCTGTATTGCTCTACAAAAACAAAGTTACCCTCCGAGTCGATACAAACAGTTGCTGCCCAATTGGGATATTCAACAACATGAAACTCATCCATTTCTGCACCGCCCGGCAATACAACATGGTCCTCTCTTAATTTCATCCATGGTCTTTCTATTAAGTAGCGACGTTGTTTTACTTCCCAATGTTGCATAAGTACAGGTTTTAAGTTTCCAGAAGTGCTATATCCGGTCAAAAACAGAGGGCTAAGATAGCAGTCCATCTAACGCGCATTCCATATCCTTGCCGAAAAGCAGTTTTCTTGGAGCAAATCAATCCAGACAAACTTTAAATTTTGCTGACAGAATTCCAGGGCATGTGCCTGGTATAAAGCACTTTAAACAACAAGGTTCAAAGCCTAGCAGCTAAGTAAAAAGAAAAAGGCATCCCGCTTGGCGGGATGCCTTTTTCCAAAAGAACTAAATCTCTCAGTGTTTACAGTTTCACTGCAGCAGTGATGTACTGTACGTCAGAGAAGAAGTCTGTCGTCTGATAGGCGTAGTCAACCATAAGTTGCGTACCACCAAGGTCGAGCTTGAGACCAGCACCGAAGGAAGGACCGTTAAAGAAGGTCTCATCCATATCTTCAGTAGCTGAGTATCCGCCACGAACATAAATGATGTCCATAACGCCTAACTCGATTCCGCCGGCAAACTGATCCTGCTCAAACGAATTTGAACGGAAGTTGCCCATTGCGCGGACGATGGCATTGGCTCCCAGATCCCGAGTGTAAGACAGGCCTACATTCAAGAGTGTTGGTAACTGTACACCTTCAGAGGTAAGAGACAACGTATTGTTGTTAGCAGAAGGCTCCTGTCCAGGAACTGGCACTGTACGTGTCAGACCACTACCTGAAAAAGTTAGCTCATTACCGATGTTCTTCAATGCAACACCAAGACGCAAGCCAGACCCGGTAATATCGTAGGTCATACCTGCATCAAAAGCGACTGCATTTGCACTAACATCATCAATGCTTTCACTGATCAACTTCATTGTACCACCTGCGGCAATACGGTCTGTCAACTGACGCGAGTAAGACAGTCCTGCAGTCAGGTAGTTGATGTTGAACGTTACGTCTGAGATTTCTGGTGCTGATTCTGTTTGTTCAGCAATATCACCAAAATCCCATGAGGTAATTGTGAAGGCTATGTTGTTGTAGCCGAAGTTTTGTGCAACACCAAGATAGTTGATCCCGATGTCTGCAACGTACTCCACGCGACTAAACATAGCAGCAGTTCCATCATTAACTGAAAGACCGGCCGGATTAGCAAACAATGCTTCTAATCCGTTCATGTCTTCCATACCACTCGTCATAGCTCCTCCAAGAGCAGCATAACGCGCGGTAACAGGCACAAGAAGTTCTTGCGCACCTGCAGTACCAGCACGGCTTCCAGACTCGCCTTGCGATCCAAACTGCGCCTTAACCTCTGTGGCTCCCATGCTCGTCATGCAAACCACGAGCAAGAATAACCACAGCCTGTTGGTTATGTTTGTTTTGGCTTTCATATCTATAAACTTGTCTTTTTATGATAAAAAGGTGATTTCACTTAAGTGATGTTTGCAGTGCTAAAAGGTATTCAGGAAAACACTCTGAAGAGCAGCTCCAAACTTGATCACCTTTGTACCCATATCCGTTTCTATATGGATGAGGTAAACCCCACTTGCAATCGGAAGACTATTATTAGTCGTCAGATTCCATACTAATGTACGATCCGGGCTGTTTTTCTCAAACGTTCTGACAAGTGCACCGCTAAGCGTAAACACACGAATTGTTGCTTTATCAGGAAGATTGGTGAAACGTACTTCAGGAATTAGCTGACTACGTTCGTATTCCGACGCGCCCTTGTATGGGTTTGGCGTAATACCAATGCTTTCTAAAGACAATTCTTGCTCGGCCACTGTCTGCGCACGTGGCTGGAGGCCAGTCGTGGTTAACGCAAACATATCACCAGCAGCAATCGGATTGTACGTGATGTAACGGAATATAGTACCTGGCTCTGGAAGGTCAGCATCGTAAGGTGGAACTTCACCACCATTCCAGTTCAGCAATACCTGACGAGAGAACGTACGGTCGCCAACATCACCAGTACCAAAGAAGAAGTCAGTATAACCTTGTTCTCCAGGTGTAGCACCGTTGTCTTCTGGCTTGTAGAAATAAACCCAATCTGTATATGGATCATTCAAACCACCTGAAGTCTCGATGTCGCCAGCGATATCAAAGGTAAACTCTGTTCCTGGGTGGCCACAAGCAGCTTCACAAATCAGCGGAATCATCCGATAATCGTCGCTTGTGTCAGCTGGATCCAGTCCAACGTTCCAGAAAGAGAATGGTACTTCTACAAGTTCACCATCAGAGAAACCTCTCCATGCAAGGCAATCTCCTTCAGCGATTGTACCATCAATTGCATCAAGACAAGCTTGATCAAAGCGCCATTCAAAGTCGTCAGCGCCAATTGTAGACCAAGTTTCGCGAATAGAACGTCCAACATAGCCGTTATCGCCTACGTTAAACGGACCTGCAGCGTTACCATAGCCTGCACCAGCCCCACTTGGCCCGGTAGCAATACCCCAAGCAGAGTTGTTTGTTGACTGCTGTACGCCACGAGTTGGACGATCAGCGCTAGGATAACTTCCTTCTGGCGTTACCCCATTTGCTTCAAGCATTGGGAAACCATTGCTATTAAAAGCAAACGTACCCATATCAAACGGTTCGATTGGGCCGGCATTATTAGCAACCGCCGCAAAACCTTTGACGTCTGCAACTGGACCAACAATGCTCCAAAGCAGACCATCAATAACGATCAGATCTTCGCGTAATGGAGCTGGACCATCTAGTACAGAACCATCAAAGATTGTCGTTCCACCACGCTTGATGTCATAGGTGATTTCGCCTTCTGCGCTTGTTTTGAAAGCAGTGCTTGCTTCGCGCCCAGTCAACTTGTCATCTACTTCTTCAGCCTCAGTGTCTGGCTTGATTGTGTTTTCAAAAGCTTTGCCTGGATCTGCTGCGATTTCGTAAAACTCAACCGTGTAAGATTCACCAGTCACAGAAGCAGGATTCACAACATCTGCCCAAACGCGTCCTTCACCAACACCGGTTCTATCACCAACCAAATCAGGTACATCTGCAGAAGAAGCAGCTGTAACCGCCGCTTCTGAGAAGACGTCTGTGCTTCTGCTAGGAATTACTTCAAAGCGATTGATTGGGCTAGGGAAGATTTTCGGGAATGAAGGCTCGTTATAAGCAAACGCCTGCACACCAAAATAATACGTCCGGTAGTTTGTAAGGTTAGGTATTGTATGGAAGGTTTGAACACCTGAGTCTGAGCCTTCAGCGGAAATGAACGAAGGCTCTCCAATGATACCATCTTCAATCACACGTGTGACGCCATTTGGCACATCGTATGTTGCGATTACTCTACCAACCTGGTCAGATGCATCGGCAAATTGAATGACGCGATATCCTTCAAACTCATAGTTTGGATCGTCTACAGAGCCAAACGGATCAAATTCAACATATGATTCAAGGTAGTTATTACCACGAGGCGAGTTTGACCATTCCAGTACAATTTGTCCATCTGCTTCTGTGACAGAAACTTCAGGCATTGCTGGTGGCACTGGAAGAACAAAGTTCACATCAAACGCAGACTGAGCCAGGGCATCTGCCTGTCTCAACTTCGTAACTGAATCGAGGTTGTCTGACCCTCTGGCCCAAACGAGACCAAAGACGATTTCTTGCTGGTCACCAGGATTAATAGAAAACGGTCCCGTTGACATCACAAAACGCCGGTCAGCAGGGTCAATAGGTGCCAAAGTCTGCCCAATAGGATCAGGATTAAACTCAGACCAACCTTCTCCAGAAACAGGATCACCAGGGAAGATGAACCGCGTATCTGTAGTAGAAAAGTCACGTCCATTCCCACCAAAAGAGAACGGCTGACCATCCTTCCAGTTACCTTGCATGTAGTTATAGTAATCAGCACCCGAAGAAGGGTCACCGTTTACAGCACCACCATTGTTATAGAATGCAAAAGTGGTCATCTCCAGGTTTTTGAAATCCTGAATGTACTCACCGCTTACTAGTGCAGAATCTCCTGCAGACGGTACAATAGGTCCCTGGAAGAAGTCATAGCCGGCTGCAGGTGGAGCAGCTCCATAACCACCCTCATCGTCGTTATCGGCGTTATAAACATAACCGAGACCGAGCGTCGTATCCGTACCTACGTAATCATCATCGAAGTTACCAAGGTCAGGATCCGAGAAAATACCCAGATACGCATTCTCAAGTGGCACATCTCCTTTATAGAACATGTTATACTTGTAGAATGTCGTGTTTCCAATATCACCCGCGATATTAAACGCAAAGGCAAGGCCATGAATTTCGAGGCCAATCGGAGCCGCATCGGTTGCTTCGTGGAGATTTCCACGATCGTTCATAACCCACCAGACTGACATATCGCCTAAAATGGCCGGGCGCTCGCCTGCTGCCAGGTCAATAACCCGATCAGCACGGCTTGCAAGGGGAACATTGATATCAAAAGGAATCCGGTCTCCATTTGCATCAAGCGTTGGAGCACCGAGGCCCGTTGGCCATCCGCGCAAGTCAGGTGGAGCTGTTCCTGTAACTTCATAGGCTTCAACGTCAGCTTTGCTCACTTTATATGTTTTATCATATACAGAACAATCAGCAGGCGCATTGCCATTCTCATCAAGTGGTCCCGCCCAGAATTCCCATGGTCCGTAGCGTGTTGCAGCTGCGCGCAGCTGTCCGCCTACTTCACCGGCAAGCCAGATACCAGAAGCAAAAATAGCGCTAACGCCGCTTCCTTTTGGTACTTCATATACGGGGGCACCACCGCGCCAAAAGAGCCCTCCGTTGTTATAAATACTGGCGCGTACATTATTTACATCGAGTATACTTGTCCCAAGTGCTGGTTGACAGTTACTGGTTTGGGCATTTGCCCCCGTAACCATTCCAAACCCAAGCACGAGAGGCAGCAAAAATAATATTCTGCTCAAAAATCGCATGGTAGTAATTTGTAAATGTTGAGAGTTTCTCTCCTATATCAGCTAAGAAAAAGAAAGCCTCCTGCGAATCGGCTGTCGCAGAATCACAGGAGGCCAGTTTTTCAAAGTTAGAAGTCTAAACGGAGACCGATACGCGTCATACGCGGAATACCAACCCAGTTTAGAACTCTGTTGTCGTGAGAATATGCCGCCTGAGCGAATGGTACAGAGTCATTCAGGAAGCGCTCTCCGGCTGAAGTACCGAGGAAACCATCAACATCAGGTGTTCCTGTAAAGCGCCACACATTGTTCGTGTTGTTGTTATTAAACACGTTCTGTACCCAGAAGAAGGCAGTAAGGCTTGCGCGGCCTGCTACTTCGAAGCGACGATCAACCCGAAGGTCAACACGGTTGCTCCAAGGCATGCGAGCGCTGTTGATACCACCAGAAGGAGCTGCTGCACGCGCACCACCGGCCGCATTAAACGGCTCGACTACTGGCGTGTAAGGGAAGCCACTTCCTGCTTTTGCCAAGACATTGACACCAAAGTTCTCGAACAATTTAACGCCGAGTACCTCAGGACCTTCACCTTTGCCCAGACGATAGTCCAGAGAAAGATTCAGGTTGTGACGCTGGTCAAAGTCAAGCGGGCTGATGAAGTTCGGTGGGGTTTCATCAATCCAAACGATCGTTGAAGTCGTTCTGTCCCCAGATCCTGTACCATCAGCAAATGACACTGTATAGTTCAGGTTGGCAAGGAAGCCATTCGTCCGACGAAGATCAAAAGCAAACTCAATACCTTTTACCGTACCAAAGTCTACGTTTTCGTAGCTACTGTATGAGTTTGGTGTCGCGTTGCGAATGTCGCGCAACTGAATCAGGTTTTCGATCTGGTTGAAGAAACCAGAGATCGTCAACGCTGAACGGTCACCCAAACGCTGGCGGAAGCCGAGCTCATACTTGGTTGTTTTTTCAGGTTGCAGGTTTGTGTTATTGATCGTACCTGTTCCCTGTACAGCATTCAATGTTGCAAATGTACGGGAAGAAGGACGCTGAGAAGTAATACCATAACTAGCAAAGAATACAGCCTGGTCCGTTACCGGGAAGCTGATACCAATACGAGGCATGATATTAAGTACAGGATCATACTTTTCAAACTGATCTTCTGTGATCAAGTTACTGGTCTGACGTGCAGCACCATTCAGCGTGATATCACCAAGAGAAGATTCGTCACCTGTTGAGGTAAAGAAGTTTCCTTGTGTATCACGGTATCCAATAATGGTATCACCACTATAGAACACTGTGTTTTCTGGATCGAGCCCTGCAGGTACAGTACCAGCGCCACAATCAACACCGTTTACTGTAGAACCAACATCACCAGCACGACATACAGGCCGGCGAGCAAAACGGTCTTTGAATACACGAACATTGTTGTCAAAGACGTCAGCACGGATGCCAAGGTTCAATACGATGTCATTGAATTCGATCTTATCCTGAATGTAACCGCCATAATACATTGGCTCGTACGGCTTCAGGTTATAGTCAGCGAGTGGTTTGCCAGTATCCTGGTTCAGGAAGTTGCCAAAGTTTTCGCTGTCCACTTCGTTCTGACCGCGAAGGTCATACCCATAGTAAGAGCTTACAGCCGTGTCAAGCAGCTGCAACGGAATCGAATCAAATGTGGAATATCCATCAGGATTAAGTGACGGATCACCTGTAGCAATCTGCTCAGGGTTGCCATCTGCAACAAAACGAGACAAACTAGCAGCACTGATCGCCCAGTTACGCTGCGTGTCTTTTTCAAACTCACCACCAAATTCAATCTGGTGCAATCCAAACTGACCAGTGAATGAACCTGAGAAACGAATTTGTTCACTTTTGAACTTACTATATCCGTTGAAACGTCCACCTGGAATCTGCACAAGGCTGGCAATTACTTCATCAGAAGTTGCAGGACCCTGTCCGTCTCCATAGGTATTTGAAAACGTTGGGACATTTACAGTGAATTCAGTGTCATCAGCAGGATCAGGTGTACCATGACCGTCGATACGAGTCTCTTGAGTGAAACCTAGGTCTTTGTAACCGCGCAGTGTTGCAAACGCAGCGTTATCGATATTTCCATACTCAAGGAAATCGTCAAAGCCAGTTCCAAAACGAGGATCGTATGTTTCCTGGAAGTTATTCGAGTAATCTGCCTGAACCTGGAAGAAAGATGTGTTTGACAAACGATGGGTATACGTTCCGTATACCTGATAGTCTTCATCTTCTCTAACCTGCGTCATTTCCGGTGCAAACAGTACACGGCGAGCAGATACATTTGTATCAAACTCACGTGTCCTATAACGTCCACCGACACGAAGGCGACCATTTTCGAACACTTCAAGTGTCATGTTACCGATAAGCGCAAGATTTTCATCATTACGCGCACGCTTGGCTTTCTCTACTGAATATGAATCATCAGAAAGATACTCAGCGCGAATCACCGGCGTCAAGTTTAGTGCATTTGCGTCAACACCATCAGGCACTGCAACAGTAGTACCATCGTCGAAGCTAAGCGCACCATTCGAAAGAATAGGATGCGCATCGTCATCTACAAGCAGTTGAGCGCCATCCGCCAATCCAGCTGGGATCGGTAGAAATACTTCATTGCCTGATGCATCATTTGTTCTAAATGCTGCTGGGAATGCACGCAGGTCGTCTAGCGTAGAATCGTTGATTCTGAGCTGACCAAAAGCGCGGGGAGAACCATCATCTTCAAAGGTATATTCACCAGCCACAAAGAAGCTCAATTTGTCTTTGATAATTGGCCCGCCAAACGTACCAGAAACAAGGTTATAACCATATGAATCCAGCTCCTGAGAAGTAATACCCTCTAAGGAACCAAAGAATTCTGCAGCACCACTTTTGGTGGTAATGTTGATTACACCAGACATTACGTCTCCATAACGCGCGCTGATATTACCCAGCTGCATTTCCTGCTGTTCAATAGCAGACTGCGGGATGTTAACGCCGCCAGAGCCGAATTTGATACCATCTACGAAGTATGCAACCTCTCCAGAACGACCACCACGAACGTTAATATTGTCGCTGCCCTCCTGAGAAACTACACCTGCTTGAATCTTCGCAACATCAGCTGCACCACGTACAGGCAAGTTGACGATATCTTCAGCCGTTACAATTTTAGGAACACCAATAGCATCCTTCTGGATGAGTGGCTGTTCGTATTCTACAACAACTTCGTCAAGTTCAATCCCTGGCAACAATTCAAAGTTAATTTCACGCGTATATCCTGCGTTAATTTCAACACCTTGAACTAATTCGCCAGAAAACCCAACAAATGAAGTCTGAACTGCGTAAGTGCCCACAGGTATCCCGATGATAACGTAGTTACCATCAAGGTCTGTAGTAGCACCGATATTTGTGCCTTGTAATATAACATTGGCTCCAGGCAGACCATCGCCTGTGGAACCATCGGTTACTCGTCCTGACAATTTCCCGTTACTCTGTGCAAAGACTAACGTGGGCATCGACAGCAACAAGAGCAAAATTATACTCCAATTGCGTAGCATGTTTACCTCCAGTATAGGTTGATATTCAGGAAGGAAGGTTAAAAACTTCATAAGCAGGTTATCAATTAGTTCTGCTCAGAAGCAGTGAGTGCTTTTTTACAATACGAGACGTATCCAGTTGAAAATCTGTGCGGCTCTCTAACAGAAGAGGCTTCCGAGAAAAAGCAATTTCGAGGGTATTTATCAAAATGAAGAGGTTTCCCTTTTCGCAGCACAATAAATGAATAACATGCTGCGTTTAACAATTGATAACTAGTCTAGCACAAACTTTCAGTGTATGGTCTCTGGTAGTAAAAAGGATTTACACTACCAAAATGTGAAGTGTAAATTTGGACTTTTCTGATAAATAAAACGTCTGAACTAATCGCCAGTCGTCTTATTCTAGTGGTTAACGGTTACAAAAGGGTGGTTAATTGTAATCCGCCAAAGATAGAATGGCTGATTTGCATTGTCAAGCCATTGTTAACAAGCACATCTACAATTCATTCTACATTAGTATATCTGCTGCATCTTCTTTTCTGGAGTTTCGTTAATCAGTGCATCGTTTTTAAGCGTTCTAATGATTCATAGTCCAAAAAAGGGCTTTTCCAGATGTTCTACCGATCCTCAATTCTTAGCCTACTCTTTGCAGTATCTACACTCTTTCTGTACAGCGCCCAAGCTCAAATCACGATCAATCCTCAGGTTGGAATTAGTGCGTCCATGCTATCAACTGATCCGCAAGGATCTGAAGCCAGCGCCCGGTTTGGATATCAAGTGGGCACTTATTTAAGATTTGGCGAAAGGGTGTATTTTCAGCCCGGTATTTTCTGGCAACGTTCCGGCACAGAACTCCGCACAACAGACGAACTTGACATTGAAACGCTGAAAGATGATGTAGACCTGGATGCCATTTTCATATCCGCCGGTCTGGGCTACAACCTGATTGACTCGCAAGTATTTGTACTCCGCGTTAATGGTGGCGTAGCCGGCACGCTCATCTTGAACGTACAGGACAATCTCCTCGGCCTTGAACTGGAGAACTTCAATGGCCTGCTCGCCGGCGCCCCAATTGGCGTTGGAGTTGATCTCTTTGGCATCCTATCTGCCGATCTGAGCTACGAATTTGGGCTCACCAACGTATTTGATGAGATTTTTGGCCTGACTGTAGATGCCACAAACAACGTATTCCGATTCAATGTTGGACTTGTTTTTTGACCGTGTTTCTGCTGAAACAATCCTGTCCTTCTGCTTCATTTGTTAAGCTTGTAAAGTCCGTCCCTCCACTCCCTTCTTCAACATGAAAAAAGCTCCCACCGTTGTGGCTCACTTGCTTAAACAGGCTTGCATCTTCGGTATTATATTACTGAGCCTGAATGGATGTGGTCCCAACGCACTTTCTGAACTCAATGGCACACTGCTGGACCCAGCCATGGACATTGCGGATTATGGGTTTAATTCCGCTGATGGAGATTTTAACGTAAGCGATTTCCAAGGTAAGCACCTTGTCCTGGCCTTTGGCTACACCTATTGCCCCGATGCTTGCCCCACGACCATGGCCCGACTCAACCAGACCATAAAACTTATTGAAGAAGATGCGGATCAGGTCCAGGTACTGCTCATTACGGTAGATCCCTTGCGTGACTCGCTGTCAAAACTGAAAACGTACACCAACACGTTTCATACAGACTTTATAGGTGCCGCAGTCGCTCCGCAAGATTCGGCTGCACTTTTCAAAACGCTCGGTATTTACCACGAGCGCGCCCGAACTTCAGCTACGGATTCAGTTAGCGAAGAAGGTCTCGCCGAGGATAATGCAACAGATGATTATCTTGTTGACCACACAACAAGCACCATTGTACTGGATCCTGATGGAAACTGGCGAATGGTTTGGAATTTCGAATTAAAACCTGAGGAAATGGCAGCAGACCTCAAAAAACTGATCCGCGCTCAATGACGGGACCTTTCTGGAATTCCCGATGCTATGCCGTCCTGCTCCTTATCACAAGCATCCTTCTGGGTTTGGCTATTTCTGGTTGTCAATCAGAAAACCCGGCAGATAAGGCTCTATCTGTTGATGCAGCGTGGACGCGCCCTTACGATGCCCAGGCCGGCATTTCTTCTACGGCTGTATACCTCACCATCCACAACAGAACCGATGAACCGGCCAGACTGATATCCGCACACATCGTCCAGTCTGACACCATAGAAATACATCAAAGCATTCAAGACAATGGCATCATGCGAATGAAGCCAACCCCAAGTGTGCTGATTGAAGCACAGGAATCGTTGGCCTTTAAGCCAGGCGGGCATCACATGATGGTTAAAGGACTACAGCGTAGCCTGGATGTTGGGGATCGTCTGGAGATCACGCTTGGATTTGCAAATGGGCACTCAATAAAAACAACAGCGCTAACCATGTGGGATAGCGAGTAGGATCTGAGTCGCCGTTGTCCATTTGGACAACCGCTTGAATATCGAACACCGATCAAGGAATGTCCAATATCGAAGTGTTTTGTGGTTTTCTTGCACTCCTCCTGGTAGGCCTAAAAGCACAAGAACAAACATATTGTCATGTCATGCTGAGCGAAGCGAAGTATCTTTGCGAAGCGCAATTGTCTAAAAAATGCGTGTACCAGATCAGATAGGCTAAAAACCGAACAACTCAAGAATGCGCTGATCTTGCTCACTTATTGCATTTCCTGCCTCAACTTCACGCTTGAGCTGTCCGAGATAAATGGTCGCGTACACACCCAAAACGGTATCACTTCGCCTGTTGTGCTCATCCAACAAGTTCACGAGCGTTGTATCACTTTCAGAAGCATCTACAAAAATCCCTCGTGGACCACTTGGGCCTGACGTCGCAGGGAAAGGATAGCTGTTTTCAGGTTCAAATTTCTTCTCACCAAAATGACACCCAACACATCGTGTCGGTACGGTGAGGCTCCGTGGTTTTGTTGATGTTGCCGGCGCCAGATTCCCCGCTTTATCATAAACATAGAAATCCCAAAAGTTGTCGCCACGCTTTTTCATTACCGTCGTTTCAACGATTGCACCCCCTTCCAGATGTTCACCAACAAACACAGTACCCGCTGGATATATTAACGCGCCACTATTTTCTTCATATTCCATCAAAGCTGATTGCACAGCACGCTGGTTTACGTAGATAAGCCGGCGTGCTGCTGTCATTACACCATCTACTTCTATCATCTTCCACCCCTCTTCGGCACGCTCGTATTGTATCTCTTCCTTCAACGCAGACAGCGTTGGCGCAAAAGGCCGCACCTCATAATATGTCTTTTGCAAAAAAGGCTCGAGTTCGTCCCATACAAGCACGCCATCTTGATCAAGATCGCCGAGTTGCAACAGCATGTCTTCGTCCAGATATTTTTTATCGAGATAATAGGCATCATCTTGTTTTATCAACAGACCAAACTCAAAAGGGTCAGCGCTGGCTTCAGAAACGTAGCTTCCAAAATAAAATTTGAGCAATCGATCAGGATCGGACTTCCCCAGATCTATTCTTACAAGCTCACCTTGCAGTTCAGCAGATCCACTTCTGTCTGAAGATCCACACCCAGCAGCAATCCACGCCACACCAATAATTAGCACCAAAAGGGCTTGCCGAAAAAACTGCATTTTATT
>JBGCEN010000245.1:0-4353 GCA_045106435.1 Rhodothermales bacterium | reverse complement strand
CAGCATCCTGATCAACAAGTCTTTCCAAACCGGACCGCTCTCCTTTAGCATATTCCAATCCTGATAAGAAAACACCATCACCTCAGCATCCTCCATCGCCTCAATAAAATAGTACGATGCCTCGCCTTTTATCATGGACGAATATGAGGTCAGAAAACTCAATTCAGGCATGAACGCTTTGGTGTACTCATTTCCTTCCTCATCTATATACAAATATCTAAACAGGCCGGATAACACGATGGCCAGTTTCTTGGGCACTTCTCCAGCCCTGATAAAGAATGTCCCGGTCGCTATTTTTTGCACACGAGAAATCGCGATGAGCTTACTCGCCTCATCTTGCGAAATACCCGTAGCCCGATGGATTAACGCGTGAAGATCCATAACACCGTCTATTTCGCCACAATGAATGATGACACGCTTGTCTGCCCCCCTGCTACCAGCTTCACCAGATAAACGCCGGCCACTAGGCCATCTAACAACACCTCGCTTCTTGACTGCGATAACGACTGGATATACACCTGCCGCCCCAGCGCGTCTACAACCTCCAACCGCGCGGCTCGCTGGAGATCGCCAACAACCTGAATGCGCACCTGATTAGACGAAGGATTGGGATATACTTCAATTGCTAAAGAAAGTATATCTGGTGCGTCCTCGTTTGAGACGGCGTTAAGTTGCCGCAGGTACCGAACCTCTCCTTTGGATATGGATTGATCGGAAATGTAATACACCATGTGCATGAGCCCATCATTCGCACACTGGGCCATATCGACCATTTGACCTAGTTCGAGCCCCGAATCTGTCTCATCCAGCACCGTTTCATAGGTCCAGTTACCAGGTATGCCTTTTGCGTATTTAACTACAGATCGGTCTGTGTAGGCGATGTGCATCAGGTTGTCATTTTCTATTTCCAACTCCACGATACGCCTTGCGCCGAGCGAACCCAGCTGTACGTTTTTCAGGGTATCAACAGTAGAAAATGTCCACGCACCATTTGATTGCTTTGCATAACGCACAATCCCTGCCCTTGGGGCTATGGTCTGGTAATACACGATGTGCAGGTTGCCGGCATCATCCAACTGCATCGAAGGGAAACGGCCTGTTTCGCCGGCGCTATCCACCACGCTGATATTCCAGGTCCCGCCCGAGCGCTCTGCTAGTTCAAGGTCCCGGGTTGTATCGTTGTGATAGGCAATGACCGGCTCGTCGTCCGCACCGACGACAATCGACGTGCCGTTGGCGTACATGATCGGGATAGAACCAACCCCTTCTACCGTCCAGAATCCTGTGGCACTGCGCCGAGCGTATTCAACGCCGCGTCCACCGAAGCTGGCCGGATCGATTGAACTCGTATGCACAATGCCGTTGTCTGCTGCAAACACATTGTTGTCCCAGCCATCGTGGCCCGGGTTGCTTACCTGTTCAACCGTCCACGAATTACCGGAACGCACTGCCATCATTTGATCTTCAACATCGTGGTCGTGGTAGCTCACAAATACGTCGCCGCTGGAGGAAATCGCTACATCGGATGGCCCGTAAAAATACCCTTCGTCTACGGGAGAAATCATCGGCAAGCCGCCAATTGGTATTTGGGCATGACGTACATATCCATCGTTTTGCTCTAGCATGTAGGTGACCTCTGCGGTGCAATCAGCACCGAGCACCAGGGCCGGCTTTGTACCTTCGTCTACGCGCAAATTCTCCCACTGAGCGTTGACGGGTTGGACTTGCAGCAAAACGATTAACAAAAAGAGCGCAGATCGCAGCATGGAATGGTACCAGCGTGTGGCAGTTTTTGGTCGGGGGCAGGAAACGGTATAGGTGGTTAATATAGCTTCCTTTGAGATAAACTGGTTATATCAATTTTTCAGGGCTGCTGAGTTGCTTTAACTCTGTGTTGACACACCCCTGCTTCGACTTTGTCGAAGCTGTCCCCTCTCTAGAAGGGACGAGTTGAAGGGCGGGCTTCGACGGAAGCTAATCCTTCGAGTAAAAGAACTAGCTATAATCCCCTCCTCCAGTGGGGTGCCTGAAGGGCGGAGTGGGATCGTTGAAATGAATTTACCTGCCCAATACAATCAACCACGCTCGTATCGCAGTACCTGGCCTTTAAAAGGGGCTTCCTCGTCTTCAGCCGGCTCGGGTTTGTGCTGGCTGTGGTCGTAGCCGAGATCGATCATTTTTTTACTAAACTGGGCGTGTAAGCCACGCCCGGGATCTACAACCACCACCTCACATGCCGGGTTTGCATGCCTGTCAATGAAATCGGAAAGTAGTTCGATGTGCTGCTCTTCGTATAAAATGTCTGCGCCGATCACCACGTCAAACATACCCAATCCATCCTGCTTATTATCCCAACTCGTCTGCAAAAAGGGGATATCATCAACCCTGTTCAGCCTGACGTTTTCGGTTAAAAAGGCGCCGGCTTCCGGATGATAATCAGTTGCTGTGATGTCTGCATCCCGGCATTTCAGCAACAAACTTGCCAGTGCCATGCCACAACCAACTTCTAAAATTCGCTTGCCCTTGATATCAAATTGCGCCATTTCCCGGGCCAGTACTTCCCCTGCTTTCCAAACAACTCCGAACAAAGACCACTGTGCTGATGAAATCCCCAATGCCTCAGCTTCTCCAAGAGGATCTGAGAATTGCTGATTGTCTCTCAGACTTCGTACATGTACATCAATATCATCAAATTCTATCGTTTGATAGCGAACGCGAATGGAGTCCATAATTAACCTCAGAAACGTGTTACAGCAACTTATTTTTCTGTCGATTCGCAGGGCTTATTACCATACGAAACAGATTTCAGTCCAGAACGATGGGCCTAAGCCGGACTGGCAGAAGCGCGATTAAAATGTAGAACCCGGTATAGAAAGCAAAAAGCGCGCGGGAATTAAAGGTACTCTTTGTTGGTTGGAAGTCTTTAGCGGTTAGTAAAATGATGCATTCAAACCTGGGCTTCTTTTGAATGAAGCAGAACCCGATCAATTACTTACCTAAAGTAATTATAAACAATATTTTACTTCAAAACCGAATCCGGCCATACGCCCGTTGGGTTGCCGGCATGATTATCAGCTATGTAGGACATTCATTACCAACCGCTCATACAATACGAATCCCAACGGCTTTTGATTTGTTCAGTCTTGGCAAACATTAGCGCCTGCGAAGGCAGGAATCCAGAAAAACAGGCTGTTTCCAGCTATAAACACTGGATCCCTGCCTTCGCAGGGATGACGGATGGGGTCAGGAAAAGCCTCTCAGCTAACGTTCAACGTAATCGTTACGGTTTCCTTGACGCCTAAGTGCCTTCACAATGATGTGCCTTCACAAGACTGACGTGCCTGAAAACCTATTCTCTTGTATCTACCCATAGACCACCCATGATCAATTCCTGGATTCCTGTTCATACTGACTCAGACTTCAGCATTCACAATCTTCCTTTCGGCATTTACTCAGCCGGCAGTTTGCCGCGGGCCGGCGTCGCTATTGGTGATCAAATAGTTGATTTAACGGCTGCTGCATCACTTGGTCTTTTCCCGGATGTTGACCCTGCGGTCTTTATGCAGTCAACCCTCAATGAATTCATCGCATTGGGCAAACCAGTCACAACTGCAGTACGCCGGCAATTGCAAACGGCGCTTTCTAACGAAAACACAGTGCTCAAGGAAGCCTCGCAGGCATTTATAAAACAGTCTGCTGCAACCATGCACATGCCGGTAGCTGTTGGTGACTATACCGACTTTTACTCCAGCATTGAACACGCCACAAATGTTGGGAAGATGTTTCGAGACCCGGCCAATGCGCTGTTACCCAACTGGCGGCATATACCGGTGGGCTATCATGGTCGCGCCTCATCAATCATTGCAAGCGGCACGCCTATTCATCGACCGAAAGGGCAAGTGATGCCCAAAGATGCTACTGAACCCGTTTACCAGGCATCGGGCCGGCTCGATTTTGAATTGGAGATGGGTTTTATCATAGGAAAACAAACGGCACTTGGCGCAAGCATTTCTACAGCTGATGCGGAAGATCACATCTTTGGTTTGGTGTTGTTTAACGATTGGTCAGCACGCGACATTCAAAAGTGGGAATACGTACCGCTCGGGCCCTTTTTAGGGAAAAGCTTCGCCTCGTCTATGTCTCCATGGATTGTAACCCTTGAGGCGCTTGATGCCTTTCGCCAAAAAGGGCCGGCGCAAGAACCCCGGGTGCTGCCCTACCTACAGTATGAAGGTGATAAAAACTTTGATGTGAATCTTGAAGTGAGCATTACCCCGCCCGAAGCAGAAGAAAGTGTCATTTCGCACTCAAACTTCAAGTACATGTATTGGAATATGGCCCAGCAGCTTGCGC
>JBGCEN010000244.1:0-10575 GCA_045106435.1 Rhodothermales bacterium | reverse complement strand
GGGCAGGCTATCGTGACCGTCCTCGACACCACCATGGGCGGGCAGACACTCGGTCCCGAGGCGCCTGTGGGCTCGACCATTGCCGAGCTGGGTCTCGAGCGCGAAGGCCTGCGCGGCGACTGGCTGGCGATCAGTGCCAAGATGGCGCTTGAAAGCGAGTTCGAGGAAGAAGACGATGACATGGCCGGGGTCTACCTGACGGAACTGGACTTGCCATGAAGTTGCTGGGAGCCAAGGATGGCTTTGACAATAGCACCCATTGCTCCATGAATAGATCAATGCATTGGTAACAACAACTCTTTCCAGATCATGTCAGTTCAATTCAAAAGTACAGGTTTTGTATTGGCAAGATGAATGTCTCCTGTGGAGCATCAGCGGTCAACCGCAATAGCTATGGAAACACTTCAATTTGCTTGTAAGTGGATCAGCTCAATCCAGCTATTGAACCTCTTATGCGCCATCGTTAACTTGCCACTTTATAGAGTTCAACTTCACTCTTAAGCCGAGAACCGAGTCGGTCTTTTTCTACTTCAAGATCGTATTTTGTCTGGAGATTCAACCAGAACCGATCTGACATGCCGAAAAACATCGAAAGACGAAGCGCTGTATCAGCAGTAACTGACCTTTTTCCATGAACGATTTCATTGATACGACGTGCGGGTACGCTCACTGCCTTTGCAAGACGGTACTGGCTGATATCCATCGGCTTCAGAAATTCTTCCAATAGAATTTCACCGGGATGAATTGGAGGTAATTTTTTTGCGATCATTTCTGCCACCTTAATGATAATCCACTATTTCAACATTTGATGCTTGTCCTGTCTGCCAATGAAAGCAGATTCTCCACTGGTTGTTGATTCTGATGCTGTATTGCCCCTTACGGTTACCCGAAAGCTTCTCCAGTCGATTCCCAGGAGGAACCCGTAGATCCTCTATGCGATCAGCACCATCGATCAGATTCAACTTTCGCTGAGCAAGCTTCTGAATCACCAGCGAATATCGCTTTACCCGCTTCCTGGCGAATATATTCTCTGTATCCCTGTCTCGAAATGACTTGATCATAGAGCAATAATAACGCATGGCGATAATAACGCCTAGCGTTAACTATTTAAAATCTAATCTCTGCGCCTTCAACTTCGCAAAATGGCTTATGCCGCATGGAAATCAGGTCAAGACTCCCCAGGGTTGCCAAATTGGCTGTTTTCAACGGTTTCGGGTGTTATTCGCAGTATGATACTGTGCAGTGGTCGCCTTGATCCGAATCTTTCGGACCTGACGGATTGCATTCCTTAATAAAAAATCTATAATTAATGAATTAATTTTAAATAATTATTTAATTAATAATGCGAAGGAGATTATCATGGCCAGAACAGAAAAATACAGCGATGCGGACTACCGCAACTGGATCGATGCGCAGGTTGCCTCTGGACGCACCTTGCGCGAGATCAGTCCTGTGGAATTGCAGCGTGGCGTTGGCGGCGTCTACAGCCGCTGTCAGGCGATCCTTACCTCCGTGAAAGAAGAGCAGGCCGGACAGGAGGAAGCCGCGCCCTCAATGCCGGTCTGGTTTCGTGAATTCGTCGAGCAGATGCAGGCATCGGCGAAACAGCTGGCTGAAAGACAATGGATGCGTGTTGGCCGCGGTATCAATGAAACCATCGAGGATGCCACCGCTGTTTTTGAAAATCGCAAACGGGAATTGGAAGCGGCAGCCGCCGCGCATCTCTCTCAGGTCGAACACCTGGAAGGCGAAAATACACAGCTGACGGAGCAGTTAAAAGCGCGTGATACGCAGCTGAACGATTCAAAACAGGAAAACGCCAGGCTGCATGCACAACTTGAAGCAGCACAACAGCAGATTGAGAAGTCAGAAAGAGAAACAGGGGCGACCAGAGAAAAGATCCAAGAAACAGCAACGGAGAAAGGCCGGGTTGAAGGAAAACTCATTGCGGCAGAGAAGCTGATTGAAAAGTTACGGCAACAGGCAAAAGATTGAAAAAAAGAGCGGTTCCCCAGCGCCGACGTGGCAGGATCACCAAATGACCCCCTTCTTTTCAAAAAAAGAGGTTCGAGAGCTTGAAGAAAAAAGCCGGATTGAGAAAAAGCGTCTTGAGAAAGAGATCCTTGATCTAAAGACAAGGCACGCTGCTGAAGTGGATCAACACAGAAAGGCGTTTGATGATCGTACTACGTTGATCAATCTGAAATTGAAAGAAGCGGCAGAAGAGAGGGCCAGTCACGATGCCGAGTTGAAGCAGCTGCAGATTGAGACGGCAAGAATCTCTCACGCATGGAAAGACGAATGCGACAGAATCAATGCATTGAGGCTAAGCACGGAGGGGGAAAGAAAAAAACAAATCATGGCCTTTGAAAAGGCCATTGTGAAGCACAAAAAAAAGCTCAGGTCATACAAAGTGCGGCTGGGAAAGGCCGTGAACACATTGGATCGGAAAAGAGAGCAAGTAGCGAAGTTAAGAGAAAAACTCGCGGCCTTCCATGCGGATGCGGATCAAGAGCAGTAGGACGTTGCTTTTCTGTAGCTGTACAAGACCAAGCCTTCCGGCATCAGCTTCTACTCACGACTCCCGATATACGTTGCTGTGGTATCAAGACGGTCTTTTCCATGGCCTAGTTCCTGATTAACAACACCCGCCGCTCGATCCCAGCGGTTTTTTTCATCCTGGTTCAAGCTGGAATATCGCTCTCCACCTGCAATGGGGCAATCCATGCCACTCAACTGGTGAAAGCGATCCTGCGCCCATTGGTGCCGGAAGCCATGCCCTTTCACGCCGATGTCGTTGCTATGCGCCTGCACGTAGTTCCGATAAGTGCTGAATTTCATGTCATGGGGGATCATCGAGTAATCTGCATTCTCCTTCTGGAAAGCACCCACTTCCCTCAAAAGATGGACCTGCCTGTCATTCACGATCTCGACGCTACGCGGCCTGCCGTTTTTACACCAGGTTGATTGCAGTTGAATTCTACCCTCTTTGGCTGTTGCGAATTTGTAGCCAAACTTCAACGCTTCCTTTTCCCGCAGACCGAATTCTGCTTTCAAGCGGTTGATCAACTGCATCCGCTGATCCATTGTCGCCAGGTGCGCCTGGGTGAGTATGATTGCCTTGTTGTCATTATTGTATGCGCGTTTTTTCAGGCCGCACTCGCGGTTTGTCGGGATCAAGTCGTCTCTGTTGATTTTTGTCGCCAGCCAGCGAATATCCTTGAGATAGTTTTCGATTGTGCGGTGAGCGAGCCCCTTGTTTTTCAGATCGTGCACATAGCGATGGAGCTCTTTTTTGCCGAGTTTGTGCAAATCCCACTGTTTGGCATAGCCCCGGTTTTCCTGCATGTGATTGATGAATCGCATGAGGTTTTGATAGCGGGTCTGGCGGGTGTTCTGGCTACCGTCCCTATTGTATTTCAGGATTTGCTTGATCTGGTAGTCAGTGCGGTGGCGATGCGCCATGAAAACAATCCGGCAATAAAAACCCCGTTGGCAATTTAAAAAACTGCACAGGCTTTCGACATGCTGTTAAACGTAGTTAAGTCGCCTGAAAATCGAGCCGGAGCTTGAGTGATCGTTGGCGATGGTTCTTGAAAAAACCACATGATTTTTTTCAAGTTTTGAACTAACGCTTGCGTTGTTTTTGCACTTTTTTTCTCCCGTGCAATTCAAAAATCAAAAGCACAAGAGACAATTCTCCCCTGCTGTGCAGTGGTCGCATTAGTCTCTTGTACCACTTTGGAGCAGGTTTTTTGGTCCCACCGTGATGTCTTACAGTGTCCTGGCGTGTAGACCCTCGCGCCAGAGAATTTGCCACTTTGTACAGTGAGGCATCTGCGCGATTGCCTTGCGACATACCTCGGAAGGACATCAACACCTGCAACACGCTTGCTGAATGTTTCAAAATTAAAACACTCAAATGCGCCGGGGGGGGCTGTCGGCGGAGCCAGAATTTGATGCATACCGACAAAGCCTCGGAAGGTCTGTCGATACCTGGCCACAACACGTTGTGATCACGCCAGTTTCGGGCAATTTTTTGCACATACCCAGGTACGCCGTTTTGAGTGGGGCTATCACTATAAGAGATTACAGAATAGCGGATTTTTTTCGATTTCACAAGCGATGGTTCTGAAGGAGGTAGAGAGGATATACGATTACATCGAGTTTGTGCCCCGTCACTTTCATTTCTGCGAAATCGAAAGAGACGGGGCATACCCGTAGATTCGACGAAAATCGATCGATCTCGATGCCGCAAACAGGCTCATTTCAGTTTGATCCTGTTTGCCAACCGGCACTCCTCAGGATTTTTTTTCAAACCGCAGTCCGCAGATATACACATATCCACAGCTGCCTTCGCGCTCATCCTAGGGTGCTGCTGCGACTGTGGATATCTGTTCCCTCCCCTTCTTGTTGTGGTTTTTTCTTTTGATTTTCTTCCCAAAAAAACTCTTTGAATTTTGCGCCGCAGGCATCCTGCTTCTGCTCCTTTCTTTCAGGCGCGATTGTGGTCAGGCGGTGAAAAAGTGTTGGAAAGTTGTGGGCAGCGTTTTTTTTGCTGTCCACGGCTTTTCAATGCGGTCGCGTAGCGATTTTCATGGGCTGTCCACATGAGCGCCCAATGTGGATCTTTGGTTTTTTGATGGTTTGGGGTTTTTCTATTTTGAGATCTGTTTTATCGTTTGGTGTAAAAGTTATCCACAGATGATGGGGCCATTCTTTTTATTGTGTATAAATATATTGTCTATTGGAGGCTATTTAAGGCATTGAAAATATAGTAAAAAAATGAGGTTACGACAACGGATTGTACGTCGTTACGACAACGGATTGTACGTAATGCGACAACGGATTGTACGTCGTTACGACAACGGATTGTACGTGATGAACACCTTTACACTGCACATGTTGTCGTATAGCATGTTTTTATGCGAAAAGAAGAAATGATGGATATTGAGTACGATCCTAGAAACCACCTGGTTGCGAAGTCGAATGCATTAATTGAAGCGGCGCAGATGCGTTTTTCTGCAATGCAGCAGCGGGTTCTTCACGCAGTGCTTACCCAGATACGTAAAGGTGACAGAATAACGGATGAGGTCATGTACCAGATTCCGATAACGGCTATAGCCGATCTAGCTGGGCAGGATGCAACGAAGTTGTTTTATGAGCGGACAAGAGAAGCGGCAAAAGCACTAAGAATTGTAACTATCACCGTTAAACGAGACCCCAAGGGCGATCCATTGCCAGATGGAATCACAGAAAGCATCATTTCACCATTCCAAACGGTTAACGACAAATCTGACAGGGGGCAAATTTGGGTACGATTTAACAAAGATGCTATTCCTTATTTCAGTGATTTAGTGGGGGTCGGTTTTACGCAATACAGTGTTACTGGCGGCCTCCTCCACATGGACAGTGCTTATGCATACCGTCTTCATGACCTCATTGCCAGATGGGGTGATATTGGTATGAAAGAAATCGACTTGGATGAATTTCGTTGGATGATGGGGGTTGACGAAGACAAATACAAACGATTTAACAGCTTCCGTGAGCGAGTTCTTGATATAGCCATTAGGCAGATCAACGAGCACAGTCAGTTTGACGTTAAGGTTTGTTTCAGGAAGAGAAGCCGTCGGGTTGTTGCCCTGCAATTTGCTTTTAGGGTGAAGTCTCAAGCCAAGATGAAAAATGGAATTCGATACATTACCCGCAATGTCGTTCAAAGAGAAGGACTAGCTCATGCTGGTGAACAATGGGGCGACTGCATCAAACGGCTAAGAAGGCAGGGAATTGTCGTCCGTGGGTAATAGCCCCTTATTGTGATTGCAACTTGACTTAACTTGACTTAAAATAAGTCAAGTTAAGTCAAGTTGACTCGACTCATTGTTGAGGATTGAAATGATTTTTTTACTAGGAGGAGAGAAAGGCGGAACAGGTAAATCCACAATATCTGTGAATTTGGCCACTTGGTTAGCTGGACATGGGAAAGACGTAATCTTGATCGACACTGATCGGCAAAGGACATCTAGCCGCTTTGTTGAGCGCCGTAATGAGTTGAGTGACGCACCAAAAATTCATTGTGTGGAGAAATACGGCAATGTGTATGACGCAGTGAAAGATGTTTCTTCTCGCTATGAATATGTGCTAGTTGATGCCGGTGGTCGTGATTCAGAGGAGTTGCGTACAGCTATGGTAGTGGCGAATAAGTTGTATGTACCACTTAAAGCGAGCCAACCAGACCTGGAAACCAGCGTTCATATGAACGAATTGGTAAAGCTAGCGCGGGGGTTGAATCCTAAGCTGCAAGCTATGCTTGTGATTTCAATGGGATCTACTCATCCGGCTGTGCATGAAGATCAGGATGCAACAGAAATATTGTCGGAATTGCCGGAGTTTGAAATGTCGAATGTGGTGATTCGTGAACGAAAAGTATACAGAGATGCCATGGCCGAGGGCAGGGGGGTTATTGAAATGGGTAATGAAAAAGCCTCTGACGAAATTGGGGGTCTTGCAAGAGAAGTATTCGGAAATGGAGGTGAGGAGCCATGAGCAAATTTGCTTTACCAAAAGATGATGGATCTTCTAAGGTGGACCCAGATGCGTTAAGAGAATTTGCTGCTGGGGCCAAAAAACACAGGACAAAAGGTGATGCATCACCTTGGGAGAAGTACGATCCGGAAGATACACCAAGAAATAATGTGTCCGTACGCTTGAACGACTATCAGTTGGAAATGCTTCGCTACCTGGCAAGGAGGGAGGATACTAGCCAGCAGAAGATTTTGAAGAAAATTTTGATCCCGGCAATTAAAGAGAAAATTAAAATTTGACTTAAGTTGACTTAACTTAAGTCAACTTAAATTGTGAATTCATCGAAGCGAGGGTACTCATTAACCAGTGATAAAGACTTCAGCATAGTCTAGCCGAATAGCTTGCTGTGGGAACCAAGGCGGGCCAGCCGTAATATGCTGCCACCTTGTTTACGATAGATCAGCAGAAGATCTGGTTTGATGTGGCATTCACGGTAGCCCACCCAGTTTCCACCTAGGTCATGATCGCGGTATCGAATATCGAGCGGTTTTTCGTTTGTCAGAGCGGTCAAGACAGGCATCAGATCAACATCCAAAGTCGCACGATGTTGCCCTTTAGCTTCGCGCTTGTAATCGCGTTTGAACGCTGATGAACGTTCAATCGTCCGCATGCAAATCGGCCATCAGTTCATCAACACTAGCGAAGCGCTTTCCCTCTCCTGTCTCCAATTCATCGATAGCGTTGCGAGTCGTTGCGTTTGGAGCTTTGATCTCAAATGGAAGACGGCGTTCATCTGCTATGCGCAGCATTAGCAGGCGAATAGCATCTGATGTGGACAAGCCCATCGCTTTCAGTGCATCTGTGGCGCGTTCTTTTGTGATGGAATCGATCCTGGCGCGAACGTAGGTGTCGGCAGTGCTCATGATGGTTTTCCAGAAGTTAAATCCTTATCTTTGATTGTAGTCATAATGGGACTACATATCAAGCCAAAGTTTCTCTTGTCAGGTAGCGCTTACTAACCTTCACATTAAAATGACATAGCCCCTTACCAACCTTCGTAAGATTGAAGCAAAGCACAGAAGATCCCCTTGTTTTCTGCATCCAGTCGATAAGCGATTGTGTGTACAGGCGTCTTTGTTTCATTTTGGAGGGATAGCGCCCACTCATCATTGTAAAACCCGACCATTGCAATCAACATGGATCTTCTCCATTTCTCCATTGCATCGATGTCCTGTTCAATGGCTTGCTTGTCGGGAGTGAGTTGGCGCTTGTCCATTGCGCCTTCCACAACGGCATCATCGCGCATTCCAAAATACTTGGGGCCAACCGCTAACACGCCCTGCTTCCAGGCGCATAGAAATGGATTGGTGCTGATATTCTTAATCACTGATTCGTTTTTCAGCGCCATTGTGGTTTCCGTTTTATGTGCAATAAGAAGGATAGCTTAGTATTTCACCGAGAACACCGCACTGTCCTTATGCTGATGCTTGCGCCGATCATAGATCTGCGTGGTGCGGATATCGGCATGCCCCAACATCTTCTGCACATCCTCTAACCGTGCGCCGTTGTTCAATGCCGTCGTGGCGCAGGTCGCCCGCGCACTGTGCGGCGTATAGGAGGCGGGCAGCCCCGCTTTTTTGCGGTACTTCGCAAAGATGCGCGCCACCTGCTGCCGCGATAACGGCTTTCCCGTGTTCTGCCCCGGCTTCACCGCCAGAAACAGCGGCGAATCCGGCTGATCGCCATGCCCGCACATCGCCAGGTAGCGATCGAGCGCCTGGCGTAGCGCATGATGCACCTCCACCGATTTCTGCTGACCGCCTTTGACCGTCAGGCGCAGCATCAGATAGCCCTCGTCGTCGTAGAGATCCTTCACCAACAGTTGGCCGGGCTCCGAGATCCGGCAGCCGGTAAAAAAGAGCATATGCAGAATGGCACTGTCGCGCGCACCCGCCAGGGTGGTTGTATCGGGCGCACTCAGCAATTGTGCCGCCTGGTGGGTCGCCATGGCCGGCGTCACGCCGCGATTCGGGTCTGTTTTTGGCCTTTGGATGCTTTCAACAGGGTTCAGTGTCACCAGCTGCGCGTTTTTGAGGTGCTGAAACAGCGAAGAGATGGCAGCCAGGCGATTGCGCACGCTCCTGGGGCGCATCTTTTTCTCCTCGATGAGGTAATCGCGGTAGCCAATGATCGCCGCCGGGGTGACCTGGCGCAACGCTTCGGGAGAGGCGATCTCTCCGAGCCGGCAGAACTCTCGGAAGACGGCGCGGTAGGTCTGTTGGGTTTGCTTCGAAATGAAATTCTTCAGCCACAGGGTTTCGTGGTTGACGAGCGCATGGGATGGTGAGCCTGCGACGGGCTGCTGGAGGGGGTTTTCAGCCGGGAGATCGAGGCCGGTTTTCGCGGGCATGGATAGGTTCCATAATATTGGTTATGTAACATATATTAGCACTGTTTTTGAGGTCTGTCCTGTGGACAAAGGGCCAATTTTTTAAGGGCTCGACGGGCTGCTATGTACTCATTGCTGCCCTTGGTCACCATTAATAAAGGACGCGCTTTTTGGCCAGAAATACCAGAAAAAAAGCCCCCTGCGGCAATAAAGGTTGGAGTTGATTCCCTCACGCCGGCACAGCTCGGCGATGCTCTCCTCACCGCGAAGCCCATCGAGGACAATTCGAATCTTTTCCTCTGCGGAATAACGTTTTCGGGTGGCCCGGCGGATGTCCCGGACGGTCTTTTCAGAACCGCTTTTTCTGGTCATCATCGTTTCCTCTTCAGGTTAACGATGAGCTAAATCTGTCTCTTAGGCAATCAGGCTGATCTGTCCAACTTGGGCTGACGGGGTACACTCTGGCAGATTCCGCGCTCCTGTCCTTGTGCAAGCTAGCCTTATCCCATTTTTGTAATAATCAGGGTTGGGTCTGAGACCTCTTCTTCTTGGCATGATGGAACGCCCAGTGTGATCGTGACGGAATTGTCACCGATGGGATAACCGTAACAATGCGCAGGATCAGTTACAAGTTTGTCACGGATGCGCCGGCGGCTTGCGGTTGCACCCCTGTCGCCAAGACTCCTCCAATAGTCTGCGCTCTTCTTCGTTCAGGCGTTTAAACTCGGCAGCGCGACAGCCTTCGCCAACTCAGAAGCTAATGGGGTCTTCGTGGAATGCCTGAATCGCCACATTGCGCTGCTGCTAGTCACTATGCTTCGATTTCTGCATAGATACATGAGGAAATGAATAAGAAACATAGTATAGTGCATTGATTTTGTTATATACTTGGAAAAAAGTGGGAGGAAGCATGCATCTATTACTGTGTAAAAGTTGTTCGACGTTGGTTCCAAACAACGAACATCAGATATGCCCCCATTGCTATGGTGACCTGAGAAGGAAGAAATGGAGGGGTGTCGATAAGTTTGCAGTCGCTCTTTTCTGGGGTTTCAATGCCTTGGTACTGCTGTTGCATATTGGCTATTGGGCAGCGACAAACTCCATACAAGAAAACGATGCCAAAGCAACTTTCGCAGGTAAAATGCTCAGTACAAACATGATGGAAAATGGCGAGATCATGATTTATTGGTTGGCTGGCAGTTTTGTCCTCGGAATCTTGGTCTTGATGACACGAGACTAAATCTTTATTGTTATTTGTACCCTGTAGTTTTCCTACAGGGTATTTTTTTCTATCAGATAAATATTCCTATTTTGATGTGGCTCCTTTAGCGAAATTTGCTAGTGCATTAGTGATTTTCCCCAACACTTTATCGCATCCGGTGATGTTATGACGTTTCTTCAAATAAGCAGGGGCATTGTAAGAAAACCATACTCTATTTTGCGCATCTTTCCAGATTAGTGCTTTTTGCGGCAGATCAATTGCCGCGCTTTGCTGACAAACCATCAGCGGACTACCTATCTTGGGATTACCGAATACGACGAGCTCTGTCTCACGTAAGTCGATACCAACATTTTTTGCGCCACTGCCATGATTAACGCGCTTGAAAACAGTCATGCCCTTTTTGGTAAGCACGTTTTCCAGTCTATCTGCTGTTTCTTTG
>JBGCEN010000243.1:0-7905 GCA_045106435.1 Rhodothermales bacterium | reverse complement strand
CAATCTTGGAGAAGCATCAACGGTTAGTTTTCAGATGGCCATTAATTTTATTATGTACGCCCTTTCTCACTAGGGTGTGTTGACAATTAGCAGGGAAAAGAGCATTCGATGGCATTTTTGTTCAGATCAAGGCGCTTTTTGAGTTCGATGCAGCGCATCGGGCGCAAAAAGGAACGCAGCTATGGGCAAAAAGGACGCGAAATGCATTTTGCAAGTTAATTGTCAACACGCCCTAATGCTTGCTGAAACTGGTTGACCTCTGCATACGCTGATCAGCAGAAAGAGAGGACGTACCAGTTTGACTTTGATCTGTATATATGACCAATCGTAACATAAATCTGTGGATTATTATTGTCTTGATTCTTGTGCAGGGATGTGCTAAAAATAAAGACGCCATAACTCCATCTACCGAAGGGAATGAAATATATCTGCGAGTAGAATCGAGTAAAATCCGTTGGGATGTGATTGGCGAATCAGTGGAGGGTAGAGACATCTATAAAGCTGATTATGGTAAGGGAGACAGCCTGACACTCATCATTGGAGGTTTTCACGGTGCAGAGATCAGAGGGGCAGAACTGGCGTTGACTTTTGCCGAATATCTCAATGCGCAGAAAGACCTGGAGTTAAAAGAACGGGTTATCATTATCCCTGTATTAAACCCTGACGGGTTGATCCGACAGGAGCGATTAAACGCGCATGGCGTGGATATAAACAGAAATTTCCCTACGAAGAACTGGACCTCGGAAGCGAGAGGACCGCGCTACAATCCAGGCACAGCACCGGCATCTGAACCCGAAACTAAACTGATCATGGCGATGCTGGATCAGTACCAACCGCAGCGCATCATCTCTATCCATAGTCCACTGGAAATGGTGAATTACGATGGGCCCGGACGCGATCTTGCTGAAAAGATGGCGGTCCATACCGGGTATCCGGTCAGTGGTGATATTGGATACCCGACGCCGGGATCGTTTGGCAATTACGCCGGCGTAGAAAAGAACATTCCTACAATCACACTGGAGCTTCCTCATGGTTCTTTTGCCTCAATGTGGGAGGCAAACAGAGATGCTTTGCTTGCAGCAATCCGCTTTGTAGAACACTGACTTTTACGATATCGCACCCAATAATCAGTACTAACGCTATTTTGCCTCCAGCAACCACGATAGATGAAGTCATCCTTGCACTGGATGAGATCATAGCCCATGCAAAACGAGACGCTTCGCGCCTGGGTTACTTTGCAGCTTTATACAGAAGGGTAACAATAAAGATAAAAGAGGGGATTGCGTCGGGGATTTATGAGGATCCAGAGCGGATGGAGCAACTAGACGTTATTTTTGCAAACAGGTATTTAACGGCTTACCGGGCCTATGTAGATAGTGCGTCTTTAAATGGTATGTCATTGCCAGAAGCATGGCGACAGGTCTTTGATGCGGCCGGCAAATGGTGGCCGGTAACAGGCCAGCATCTGGTAATGGGAATTAATGTACACATCAACCTGGATTTAGGTATCGCAGCAGCTGAAACAGTTGGGCCTGCGGGTGTTTCTGACATCAAAAACGACTTCGAAAAGATCAACAGTGTTTTAAAATCAATGGTCAATGAGGTGGAAAAAGACCTCGCAAAAATTTGGTGGCCCTTGCACATTGTAGATTTTTTAGCCGGCAAACTCGACGAGCATCTAGCCCGATTTGGGATAGAATATGCACGCGATCATGCGTGGCGTGTGGCTGAAAAATTAAGCAATACACCGCTAGAGAATTGGGCATCTGAAATCGATACAGTAGACAAGGAAGTATTGAAAATAGGCCAAATTATCGAAAAACCGAGCTTTATGGCGCGTCTGCTCCTCTTTGTAATGCGCGTTACTGAATTTAAGAGACCAGCGCAAATCACAGCAATTCTGGAGTGAATCCAGGCCGGCACCGTCAGCAAAAGATCAGCGAAAAGCACAACGATTCCTGCCATTTCAGGGCCATGCGTTAAAGCAATTCCTAAAGAAAGTTATCCACAAATATTTACATATGTGCAATATATGTATATATTGTGTGTAAGTGAACATCGTTAACAGATATAAAGGGAACCCCAATGCCCTCTGGGATGGATAATCTTATGGATCAGGAAAGAATGCTTGACCCCGAAGTTGTGGAATATGCGTTGTACATGCAAGGAGAAAAGCTTGGATTAAGCAAGCACGCGGTGTTGGAATACGCGCGAGCAGGGCAGGTTATCGAGCACATCGATGAAGTTGGTAACCGCACCTGGAGTATCGATGGTGTTCATGTTCTCTATTTCAATGTAGAGAGCAGTATGTTCGAATTACCAACCATGGAATTAAACGAGAAGGCTTATGAAATCTAATCTGAAGTTTATGGCAGGCGTAGGGATCTTGATTATCGTTGCGTTCTTAATGAATGTGCCAGCGTAATCCATCGTATTACTGTATCTGTACGTATTAGTATCTGTACGTATTAGTGTATCTGTACGCAGTGCTTTGGCAGACGATAGGTATTGCCGGGTATGGATCGACGGGAGGATTCTATTTGTTTTCGTCGACTCTTCCATACTTCCCGTCAAAAACTCATCCGGCAATAGTTATTTGTCGTAGCCCTTAAGGCCGTGCCATCTGTAATGCGATCCAGTATTACCCATAGGACACAAAAAAACCTCTATAGCACCACTGTAGAGGTTTTTTTAATGTTTGATATTTTTTGCATCACCCTTGAATAACCGGTTCGGTTGCGGGTTGAATCAACATGTTGATCCATTCGTAAAGTGTGTCTGGCAACAAAGCCATCAAGATGATAAAAATAAAGCAGGCAAAGAGTCCCCATACAAGATATTTCTCGTTGGATGATACCGGGTCTGCAGGTATCTGGGTTTTCATGTTGGTACGTGGTTTAGAGCGAGGCGAGGAGGTATAGTAACGATGCCATCTGAAGAACTTTGCGAAGTCATCAGGCAGCAGGAGGGCTGAGATGAACCGTCACGGCGTGGGGATATGGGGAACACGTGATCAGATTTTATTCGTCGCGCCGTTAATACGTAACGGTTTTTAGTAAATGCGCCACGCAATACTTTTTACCAAACCACACTGAATTCCCTATGCCGGCCTTTAAAGCTACTTCGTTAAACTCGACAGATATTGTCGTAGGCCCAAGCGACAATTTGCACCAGGCAATTCTCGACGCAGGAAGCACGCCCATCCGACTCAGGGCCGGTGTGTATCGGGGGGGGTACAAATTACAACAAGGGACCCAACTGCTTGCTTATCCGGGCGAACAACCACTCATGACGGGTGCAGAGCCGCTGGATGCCAGTACGTGGACAAAGAATGGGGAAGCCTACAGTATCCCCTGGGATATCCCTTTTTACCAACATCCATCAAAACAAGTTGGATTGGGAGATGCGGGCCTGCGGCACCGGGCGGCCATGCAGCCGCATATGATCATCGTCGATGGACAGCCGCTGCAAACGGTATATCGAACAGAAGACCTCATGCCGGGCACCATGTATTTGGAAGGCGCGTCTGATGCCCCTAAAAGCATCTGGGTACGTTTTATGGATGACCGTCCGCCAGAAGAATTTGATGTCCAGGTTGCCAGATATCAGCAAGTGTTGTCATCGAATATGATTGATCTCAAAGAGGTTGTACTAGAGGGATTGACTTTCAGGTTTTGCGCAAATACAGCATACCAGGGCATGGTCAGCTTTCCTGAAAAAGCTGAGGGCTGGAAGCTTACAAACCTGGATCTGCAATGGTCGAATACCGAGGGAATCCACATAATGGGTACCGGGCATCATATACAGGGTTTGATCACCAGCAACCATGGACAGAACGGACTTTCTACCCGTCAAATGAATGGATGTACCTTGGAGGATATAGAGACCTCTTTTAATAATTGGAAAGGCTTTGATCCAAAGTGGGATGCCGGCAACAAATTGCGCAATTCAAACAAGAATGTCCTGCGACGCATTAAAGCAGTTGGTAATCCCATTTGGTGGGATATCGAGAATCAAGGGAATTGGATGGAGGATTTTGAGATCCTGAACTCGATATGTTGGGGGTTAATGGTTGAATACCACAGCAGTAACAACAGCTTTATCAATGGAGTGATCAAGGGGACCCGGTTGTACAACAATGAGCCAGATACAGGATCCGGCTTGCGAATACAGAGCAGTATCACGGGCTGTGAATTTGCCAACATTCATCTTGAAGATAACAGAGGGGGCGCAGTCTACTACAAAAAAACCGAAGAGCGACACGGGGAGATGAATTACAGTGGTTTAAATACCTTTGACAACATCACGCAAAAGAACAATGGCCGCGAAGGAAAATGGTTAATCGAAGGAAAAGTAGACACAATGCCTGATCGATACCGCAATATGGAAGAGCCCGGTTTTGAGGTTCGACGAAAATAATAAGTCATGGGTGATTCTGCGTATCAACCCCTCGTACCCCTCGTACCCCTCGTACCCCTCGTCTACCGCATAAACCAGTGGTGTAACTCTACCAGCGCGAGCGTGTCTAGCCGGCAGTAGTCAAGCAGGGCTTTTTGAACTTCAGCGCGTTCTTCATTCGGTAGCCGGGTCATGTTATACCAGTTGGCCTGGGCCGAAGACCCTTCCTTGATCGCCAGTGTGTTATAGTCCACGCGATTTCGAATGAGCACATCGCTGACACGCTTCAGCGAATTAGAGCCGAGTAGGCCAGGGTGCGCCACATGATTTTTAACCAGATCGAGTTGATCGAATAAACGCTCAATCATGCCATTCAACTGCGCTGCAGCAGCCGGCTGAAACTCAGCAAGGCCTTCAAGTACCTTTTTCTCAAAAGTATCATTGTAGACGATAATTGTACCTGTGTCACCTACCGTCGCCAGCAACGATTCGATCAATTGTTGCCTGGGATCTTCAAATTCTGTATGCAGAAACGCGTGATGACTCAGCGTTCCGTTTTCTTCCAGCTTATGGTTGGAGTACTGGAAGGGGACCTGCTGATTGGGTTTTGTGCCGGGCCAAACAGGCATGGGGGTGCTAAAAGTCTCAAAGTCCAGAAAGTACAATGGCCACGTTAAGTTGCCCAGGATTTCTCTTATGGCAGTTTTGTCCGTAGCATCTTTGCCTGATTTCTGAAGCGCAACATACTTGGCCTGATTATCTGTCAACTCAAAATCGTCGGGTACATCCTTTGCGCGAACAATGCCCTGGTCTACAAGCAACTGTTTCTTCTTTGCGCTGAGTCTTGGTATCGTGTAAATCGAATCTGCCGGCATATGCTGCCAGCAGTGTGCGTGGAAAGCACAGGTCCAGGGTTTTGTGCAATGCGGTCCGATGTTGATGTCGGGTACATTTTCTTGTTTAAGTACATCTTTAAAATCACCCAGATTGGCCTCTATTTCCAGCGCAACAGCGAGCGCTTCTTCGGTTACGTCATACTCTTGAAAACGAGTGGCTGTATTGCCGGCTACAAACGTTTTGTCAACCAGTACCAGATGTGCTTCTTTTACAGGCAGGTTTGTACCATTCAAAACATACATTTGGATGGCCATATCCAGTACGTGCTCATCTCTCTTGCGCGTACTCATTTTTACTTCCCGCAACGAACAAGAACCATCAGCATGGATATCCAGAATATCGGTTCTTACACGAACATCATTGTGTTCAAAGGCTGCCTGGTAGATGCGATGCTGTTTTGCATCTACATGTTTTTGCGTGTTATGTAGCGCAACATCCCAGTCAACTGCCGAAACCTCAACACCTCCGGGGTAAGTCCCTCGCGCTTCCATGTCCACTGCATTGCCTTGTTCAAAACGTAGCAGGTCTGCATCTGACGCCGGCTCCTTAAGGTCTGATTGATGTTGATCCAGCCAGATTGCTTTCTCGCATTGCCGGCCAAGCATGACTGTTCTCTTGGTAAAATGCACAGGTGTATCTTGTTTGGTAGGATTTAAAATTTTGCTGAAGCCTAAGATCTCCCGGAGATGTGACAGGTGGTCTGTTGATTTCTTCACTGCACTCCAGTAAATCGTATGGCTTGTTGGTGCATTGTGTTTCTTGGAAAGGGAGGGAGGAAAGCGAAGTTCGATGTCTTTAATCCCCGGCCCCAAAATAGGCGCAAGTTTATCCCCGACAACGTCGCCCGGAAAATACATGTTGGTCCAAACGGTACTACCAAAAACGGCCCCATGATCAGGGATGAAGTAGTCCGTTGGCCTTTTCTTTTCCCATTTTTTGTAAGAAAAACGCCAGCAATCAGCGTATTTGTCCCAATTCATTTGGGGCGGACAGGTAGGCAGTTCTCTAAACGCTTTTCGCTCAGCGACACTGCTAATGGTCGTATTTAGCAATACCTCGGCATGTACCAGCGGGCTTCCTAGCGTGATGAGATCAGATACCAGCCACGCCTGCTTGTTTTCTTGTCTCGCACGTTCCCGCTGTTCTCTCCAATAGATCTTTTGAAGTTGTTGGTACGCTGCTTTCTTGTCGTTGAACTCCTCCTGGGTTACTTGTGCAGAAGCTGATACATCATGCAATGCCTTGGCGCTCCTCTCCAATTCAGGTAATATGCTGTGGTGGCCTGATAAAAAGGAATCCTTAAACTCATCCCATAAATGGTGGATGATGTCGTAAGCGATGACGCTGCCCAGACTGTGTCCTACCACCACAATGCGTGAGTACTTCTGTTGACCATCTTCTTCCGCATGCAGATCTCGAAGAAGTTTGATCCCATTGGCCCGGATTTCATGCCTGATTTGCACATTCTCCGGATCGGGTTGCAGGTACCTCGCAGCGTCACCCACGTACTTCAACAGAAAGTGCTCCGAAAAACCAACGACAACAGGAATCAGTAGCGCAAGAATTAAGCTGAAGATTGCTTTGCTAACTTCAATGCCAACAAAAGGTAGCGTGATTTCTCCGGTCTGAAAAAAAGAAAGAACAAACAGGCAAAGCGCCAGCACAATAAAAAACCATGAGACGCCCCAGTAAAGACGAATCTTGGGAATTAGACGCTTGGGATTAACAAGCAACAGCCGGCGCGCCCACGACAGGATTTGTGTGTAGGTAGCTCCCGGTATTTGATGGGCCCAGTAGTACTCGTAAAAGTCTGTTGTTGGCCTGAAATTCGATTTTCGCGCTGTAAGCCGGCGTAATTCGAAAGACTCTGACATCCGGTCTGGCTGGCTCCAGAATTTCGGCTCGTCAGGATTTGCCGGCTCTTCAATAAGGTTTTTGGCAAAAGGCAGGAGGGTATCAAGCGGTTGCTGATTGCCTATACCGTGGATGATTACAATCGCAAGCCTGTCATTGGGCACCGGCGGTGTTTGATAGTCTTCCATGTCCAGGTTTTTCAAGCTTGAGAGAATGTCTAGCCCGAATATAAAACAATCGATGTCTTAATGTTTTGCCGGCCACAGGTTATTCACTGAACGCAGTACATTTAAAGGGCATCATAAATTACACGGTCCCAATTACTTGTTGAAAACCATTTTCTGTGTGACCGTTTTATCGCCAGATTGCAGCCGGTAAACATACATGCCACTGCTTTTTTTTTCAGGCTTCCATGAGATAGCGTAGGTACCTGCTGGTTGAAATTCATCGACAAGCGTTGAGACCTCCCGGCCTGTTATGGTGAACAAGCGGAGAGACACGGGGCCTGCTTTAGCCAGAGCGTAGCGTATGACCGTTGATTCGCTAAACGGATTGGGATAGTTGCCCAAAAGGGTGGGAGAATCACCGGGAATGATTTCAGTTACAACGTCCGTTGGTGCTTGTTGGTAATACTGCATCAGGGCTCGTAACGCTTCTGGCGGATTTGTGGGGAGTGGGCTTCCGTCCTGGGCCTGGGTGTTGGCGCCATGGCATCCACCGCAAGATCTTATTTCCCCGGGCTGAAAATTCAACCAG
>JBGCEN010000242.1:0-3907 GCA_045106435.1 Rhodothermales bacterium | reverse complement strand
GAGGGCAGAACAGCATGGCGCTCCTATGTGTTCCCAGGGATCGAACGAGCCGTGGCAGACGAGCGACCAACCCTTCTCGTGATGGCTGAAGCTTGGAAACTATTGGCCGACCCCTACTTCCAAACCCGTCTTAAAGACTGGATGCTAACCATGCGCAAAAAGAATGTGGCAGTCATTCTTCTTACGCAGCGCGTATCACACATTACTGAGAGTGCTGCAGGTGGTGCCATCATCGAGAGCGTCACCACCAAACTTATCTACCTTTCAAATCGCAACACGCATGAAGAACTGGCCCCGTTCAATCTGTCTGACAGGGAGCGCGATTTTCTCACTCAATCAAATATTGGCCACCGTTTAGCGCTCATGCAATCCGGTGATGACAGCACAATCATAGACATGGATCTCCATGCCCTAGGCCCGCTCTTGGGTGTCCTGGGCGGCGGTAAGGGCGAAGGCGCTCAATCCGGCTGGAGAGACAACCCTGAATTCTGGAAGGAATAACCCGAATGTTGAGAGTATCACTTTTCCTTATCGCAGCCCTAGCTCTATCAAGCTGCGCTTCCATACCGACCGAATACACGTCGCCCTGCGCGTGTCTCTATGAGCCAATCAATCAAGACCCGAACAGAAAGGCAGCAGCATGAAGAAACTTCTAGCAACGACAGGCCTAGTCCTGTCCCTCACCTGTTTTCCCATTCAAGGTACGCTCGCTCAGGGCATACCGGTCATTGATACATCGCAAATCGCGCAAGTCATCGCCACGCTACAGCAGCAGATCAAGGACTATGAGCAACAGATTAATCAGCTAACCACGCTCAAAGACCAGTTCACGAATATGCAGCAACGCCTCCAAGCAATGACCGGCGCAAAAGGCATATCAAGCATCTTAAACGGAGCCGGCGACAAAGCTGCCCGCAAAGCTGCGACTGATCTGAAATCCATTGTCGATGGAGCCATAAGCGGAACTGTAATTGCAGGAAATGTAGGCGACATGAACAGCGTGATATCCGATCTAAAATCTCGTTTCAGCCTTGGAGGTCTGTCTACGTTCAACAGTTCAGATATTGCCTCCAACAAAGCAATCGCATCATTGGCGGGTTCTGGACTGGCTGCTGTGGCCACTGCAGACGATAGTTACAAGCGCGCCAACTCAGCTGTCACGCGCGTTACCGCACTCGTGGATCAAATTGACAGCACAACAGACCTCAAAGCGAGTGTAGATTTCAACACACGCGTCAACGTTGAAGTAGCCTTCCTTATTCTTGAACTTATTCGAGTCCAATCTGCCCAAACCAACGCGGCAGGTATGCAGGCTTTGCACCGTGCCCGTGACGGACAGGCATCCCGAAACTTCATGAAGACAGGTGACAACTAATGTCAAATTTCAATCGAATTTCCATCACTGCAATTGCACTTTTTGCGATTGCGCAACCTGCTCAAGCAGATCACGGAACGAATTTCCACTGCAGCAGCTTTCCGATCAAAAGCGATCAAGCGAAGGCTGCAATGAGCAAGCTCGCGCACAACAATACGATGCGCAACATTGTGCTGGCATACACATATCAATGGGAAAACGAAGAAATCAAAAGGACATGCGATGCGGCAGCTTCTGGTCAAAAAGCCAATCTGTCGTGTCTCGATGGTCGCAGGGATTGGGATGCGATCCAATCCAAAATTCCCGATGGTTTGGTCGGCAAAGGCAATCAAGCGCTTCGACCACTCATGCTGAAGCTTCAATCAAAGGGTTTCAATGCTGCTGGAAGAAATGACGTCCTAGACTATTGCGAAAATCTTGGTGTTATCGACCGTAGCGTGAAGGGATAATCGGTGGCTGATCACATCTCCAGTACATTGGATCTCATTGACAATGCGATTGGAAACTATGCTGAGACGGTATTCACCGGCTTTGCAGGTCCAGTTACGACAATGATTCAAGCTGGTGGTTTGGTTGGCCTTGTATTGGTTGCCGCCAATGCACTCTTCCAATTCGTACCCGTGAGGATGTCGAGTTATGTCACCTGGGGTGTTCGCTATGTGATGGTGCTGTCAGTCGCAACATCATGGGCACAATTCCAACCCATTTACGACATTCTCACCAACACACCCGGCTCAATTGGTGCCGCCCTTATTGATGCAACAGGTTCTCCCAATCTCAACTCTGCGCTTGATCAAATGGTGACCGAAATTTTCAATTTTTCGGACCGGGCCAACGAACAAAGTGGGTGGCTAGGCATCAGCTTAACGGCTGTTGTTCTCATCGTTCTTGGAGCGATGATGGCATGTGTTGCTATCCTTGTATCGGCATTGGCTAAAGTTGGATTGGCAATGTCTGTTTCATTCGCTCCAGTTTTCATTGCCTGCCTGTTGTTCAACGCAACACGCAGCCTCTTTGAATCATGGACCCGCTTTACCATCGGCTTCGCACTAATTCCTTTGGTCCTGGCAGGCGTCATGGGGGCAGTGATTGGGGTTGGACAAAATTTAGTAGGAACGGTGTCTGGGGCTTCCGAAATGTCTCAGGCCGCAGGCTTCATCATCGTGATCTTCGCCGCGATCTTCATGATGTTCAATATCCCATCACTGGTCACCGGCTTGGCCGGCACCATTGTCACAACCGGAACAGGTGTCGCAGAAGCTCGCGCTGCCGGGCGCATGGCACGGGACACAGTTACAGCTCCAGTGCGCACAGCCTATAGCGGAGTTGCACGCCATGATGCAGGACGACAAGCAGCCGACAATGTTCGTGACAATGGCGGTGGACGTATCGCGCAAACCGCAGCCTATGTCACCCTAGCCTCTCGCATGAGCCGAGACAGACAACGCTTCAGCGATCCAACCTTTCTACAACGAAGTGGTTCTGGAGGTGGTTCGGGTGACGGCAAAGCCGTTCAAATGGACGCCATGAAAGCAGGTGCTGCAGACCGCGCCTCCAAAGCAAGCGATGCCGCTGCAACGCAAACCGTCCTCGATGGCGGCCGCAAAACATAAGAACCAAATGATGGGGAATTGGGAACAGGAATGAGAACGAGAACTGCTGAAGAAACAGCCCACAGCTTTGAAGACGAAGTCATCTTTCAGCTGCGCTCTCAACGAAATAGATGGATGATCGTTGCTATCCTGGCATTGATCATGGCTGTCGCCTACATTCATGCTGAGGTTTTTTGGCTGAGCAAATTTCGCAAGCGTGTTAATCTTCCATTGCGAACTTCTTCGAACGCTTCGATAAATAAATTTTGTGAAATTTCGTCGAGCAGACCTCGGCTTGCAGTTGTGAACTTTGACTTCCGTTTAGTCCAGGAAGGACGATCATTGGCCTCACCGCTTGGAGTAGTGATTTCGCTACTGTAAACGTTGTCCTTTGTGTGAACCGAAACAATCACGGGTGTTTCTTCCGGAAAACGTGCCTCGCAGACTTCGTTCTGGGTGATATAAACTCTTTTCGCCAAAGCTTCAGCTTCCACGTCGTGCAAATTGATCTCTGTCATTGGTAACAATACATCCCTACCCCGCAGGGCAATCAGCGCTATGCAATAGGGAATACTATATTGTGCGTCGATGAGATTACGAGGATCTGGGCGGTTTGGAATGCGCAGCGCCCCACTGTAAGCAGCAACTTCAATCCTGGTGATTTCAGAAGCGCTCAACCCGTGTTTTTCAACGACTGCAATAAACGCTTCAACGGGTGCGTGCACATGACGACATGCGGCAAAAAATTTGGTGTAAGTCTCACAAATGGCCGGTTGCGGCCGTGGGGCCAGAATCGCGGGTGCGTCAAAAAATGGCGCATGATCTACGAGATCGATAGCACCAGTCATGCCAGCCTTGGCCAAATGTACTGCAGACATGCCAGTTACCACCCCCCACGGAATACCTTCTTTGACATCACTTCCGTTTGGTTGAGGCCAAG
>JBGCEN010000241.1:0-11189 GCA_045106435.1 Rhodothermales bacterium | reverse complement strand
CGGTCACGCAGGGCGCGTGGGTCGCTTGAGGTGACTGCCATAAAGATATCATTTGCGCTGCGCCAGATGACAAATTTCTGATTGTCATTCAGGTCGTGCAAATCAAAACTGTTATCGCTCGCGATGGCGGACAGGATATCGCTTTCCAATTGGATACGATCAGCATATTGATCGAGTAAGGCATAGGTGAACGCATACAGGGTAATGTACTCTGCATCAGCAGTTGCATCATCTTTATACAAGAACACCGGCACGCGTACCTCGTCTGTGATCTCGCTAATGCCTACGCCAGTGAGTTGCCCCTGGGCTATGGCCGGCAGTGAAAGACGCCATTGCATTTGTTGTTGTACGAACTGTTCAGCTTCTGAGAGATCATCTGTAGACAGCACTGTTTCAACGCGCGGTGCTTTTGAGGCTGAAAGGGTAAGCAGATTGGCGCTTTGCTCTTTTATGAAAAGGCTGGAGCCTATATAGCCGATAAAGCCTGCCGTTAAAATGAGAAAGATGGTCATCAATCCACGTGATAACCGGGTACTGGCATCTGGTTTACTGTTGGCCTTCTGGGAAGACGATAATGCACGCCGTGCTGCTTCGGGGTTTTTGCTTGAGAAAGCAGACTGGAGTTTAGGCTCGAGGGTAGGGGGTGTCGAGTTAAATGATGATTTCAACGAATTTCTGAGCGCCGGCCCAATCCATTCATCTGGCGAACTCTGTTGCAAAATCTCGATGATCGCAGTTGGGGCGCTATCGATGATTTTTTTTGCCAATCGTTGTTTTGCTGCACTCAGATGGAGGCCAACAGCATCAGAATCGCCACCTAAAATAAGCGCTGTATCTGCATTGGAAAGCCGGCTGGATTCGCATAAAGAAAGCACCAGACGATCTGAGTCGTCCATCATTGCGAAGCTTGCTGGTACAGCAGTGCCAAGAAATTTGGTGAGTATGTTTTGCTTGAAGCTGTCTTTGGGGGAGGGCGTAAGTGGATGTGAGGCGCCGGATGTATCGAATAATGGAGGGGGCGTGTTTTTCTGTTCGTGATACACCTGAATGAGTAACTGCAGCATGTGCCTGCGATCTCCGGGGACCACCAGGTTCTTCTCCCTTATCTTCAAGGCACGCCTAAAGGTATTCTCAACCAGCACAGAGGCCTTTTCTGCATCCAGGGTTAATACTTGTGCCATAGCATATAATGAATCAATATGCTTCATCATGCCCTGGAATTCCTGATTAGACGAGGTAGAATTAGGAGAAGGACTGCTCATAAGTAAATGATGGCGTATAAGTTACCATTTAAGCTCGGCTTTACCCATTTGGATAAAGCCTTGAATTGAAAACCTAAAAGGTAGAATTTCCAATGTTATCGGCGTTCAGCCTTTTCTGAATGGACAAGGTGGAGCTATGTACCCAGAATTATGCCGGCGTGCTCAGGAATTCAAAATCCCCGAACTTAATCCTGGTTCATGTTGGCGTTCATCAAGGAAAACAAGGTTAACGGGAGACCCCTTGCGAATGTTCATCAAGTCCGAAGCGTTTCCGGAGTTTACAGCTATTTCTAACAAATCGTCGCTATTAAATAACATCAACGGTTCGCCGGCTGGTATGTGAGCATAAGTCGTCTCAATTGTACTTAATATCGAAGAGCCAACGTAACACTTTACTATTTTCTCGTTACGCTGTTTGTTGATGTGTTCTCGTGTGATATTTGTGATACAGTTTCCAAATCGATCCACATGCACAACCCAGCCCTGTATACCCTGCTTGTCGGCGATAGGCAGCGCCCAATGCAAAGGGGTCAGGCTTTTTATCGTAGTACCCAGCACATTGATGGGCTTGCCCAGGGCGAGATTGGCAGCAATTGGAGCAAAGATATCTCTGCCATGAAAAGTATCCGACGGGGTGTCTGTGAGCCAGTAGGACGGGTTGTCCAGCACTACAGCTTCATCCGGGGGTTCTGCGTTTAATACCAGCGAGAACAATCCATTGTCTGGCCCTACAAACCACTGATTGCCTTTTCTGACAGCTACAGGTTTTCGAGCAGTGCCTACGCCCGGATCAACAACTGCAAGATGGATGGTATCTGCCGGGAAATACGGTATCGCATTTTTTAGTACAAAGGCAGCCTCCATGATATCCTGAGGTGCAATTGCGTGCGTGATATCTAACAGTTTAGCGGTAGGTACAATGTTGAGTATGACTGCTTTCATGATGGCTACGTACGCATCATGGAGGCCAAAATCTGTTGTTAGTGTTATTAATCGATTCACTAGATGGGTAACAGAGTTTAAGGGAGTAATTTTAGCAAACAATAGTGGGTGGATTGCGTGGACAATGAACTCAGAAGACGCATAATATTTCCTGCCGTTCGGCATCTAAAATGAGTTTGCACTTTGTGCAGCGTCAAGTTCATTATCGTTTAGCACCTTGATGTAGTGTAATCGCGTATAGTAATGGTGTAAGGCAATCGCTTGTTTGTAACATGCTCAGGAGAGTGACTGCGAAGGAGGGATAAGATCGATTATATCCTGCTTTCTTTATGTTCTTTAACACGCTTCAAATACAAAGAAGCTTATTTGTAACTCAACCTGGATCATGTGGAAGTGGAAGTTACAAAAAACTGAGTTTCTGAATACTTTCAATTTATATTGAAAATAAGTGGCCTTTTAGGAACTGATAGTTTTTGATCCCGTCTCATTTTTTCTTTGCGGATATCAAAATACAGGATTTCTCAAAGATGCAGGACAAGCTCGAACTGAGGAAGAAAACTATGCTCAAACGCACAGAGCAGTCCGCTTTAAGTCCTGCCCATCAGGAAGCCCTCCAGCGATTTATTCTCTTCTGGGGGGAAATGGCTTCAAGATGGGGGATTAATAGGACAATGGCGCAGATTCATGCATTACTATATGCCTCTGAATCATCTATGGATACCGACCAAATCATGAAGCTCCTCCAGATTAGCAGGGGCAACGCCAATATGAATCTTCGGTCGTTGATCAACTGGGATTTGGTACGTAAAGTACATCAATCTGGATCGCGCAAAGATTATTATACGGCGGAGAAAGATGTATGGAAAATTATCACGTGTGTTGTAAAGGAGCGTGAAAAGAGGGAGTTACAGCCTGTTAAACAGCAACTTATTGGATGCTGTGAGATTCTGAAAGGGGAGCAAGAGGGAAATCCACGGGAGCTGACGCCGGAGGAATCTCAGTTTTCTGAGCGTATTGGTAATCTGATCGAGTTGATGGAGTTATTTGAAGGATTCTCAAGATCTCTTCTGCCCTTTGTACAAAGCAGAAGCGTTGAAGAGGCAAAGCAACTGGTTGATCTTGCGCGTAGTTTTACATCAGATGAGCAAGATGGCTAAGGGAGCCGGCGCATCAAACAAACGATTGGGAGACAGAGGGGAAGATCTTGCGGCGGTGTATCTCGAAAATAAAGGCTACATCATTCTAGCCAGAAACTACAGAGCGCTATCTGCAGAAATTGATATCATCTGCCGAGACCATTCAGCTGAGATGAGGATTGCAGGTGATAATGTTGCAGGTGATCTGGTTTTTGTAGAAGTCAAAACACGCGTTTCAACATCCCATGGAAGCCCGATAGAATCCATTACCCAGCAGAAACTCAACCATGTACGACGGGCAGCAGATCATTATCTTTTTTCGGAAGGCATAGAAAACACGCCTTGCCGGTTTGATGTCATTGGTATTCAGATCATCAAAGGGAAACCCCATATTGAGCATCTGAAAGATGTACTCGATTACTGATGGGGGGATCAGAGATTTGCTGCCGCTTCATCTCTGATGGGTTTCGGGTTCTGCGTTCAAGGTTCTGTGTTCAAGGTTCTGTGTTGTTTTGCTCAAGAACTTTTTCAGGCAATTTGCAACCCTAATGGCATCGAGCCGAGTTCTCAAAACTAAACCCTAAACCCTAAACCCTAAACCCTAAACCCTAAACCCTAAACCCTAAACCCTAAACCCTAAACCCTAAACCCTAAACCCTAAACCCTAAACCTTGAACCCGAAACAAGTCACTGATAAAGCGACAGCGCATCAGTGACTCCCCCTACCCATCGACAGGCAGTATTCGGTATTCTTTGGGTAGATCGTTGGCAACCCGTTCAAAAGCGTAATAGCCGTACACCGTTACACCGTAGGGGTCCACGATTTCACCGATCGGGTCTATTAAGGTTGGTCCTGTAGTGAGCCGGATCCACGACCGTTGATTTTGCGACCTGCGGTGTGGAGAGGCACCTTGCCATTTTAAATAATCGCTGCCTTCGGTTTCATGAAGGTAGGTGATTTGGATAACGCCGCGGAATGCGAGCAGTTGATCGCCGGCTTCCTCGCCCGGGCTGAGTAGCTTTTCCGGTGCGATGTTAAAGTGTCTGCCTGGATTCTGGATATCTTCGATGGAATGGATATGCTTTAGCCGAAAGCCTTCCTCGTAGGTGGTGCCGTCTAGCAAGGCCAATAAAAAATGCTTGAATGAACCAAGATAGGCGATCCTCCGGTTTTCTTCCCAAATAGCTTGTTCTTCAGGGGAGCCTGGTTCAAGTTCTTCAAAAAAGGGATCTCCATCATATCGTATTGTGATGCCTTCCCGAGAAAACTCTTTCAATACATATTGAACCCGGTATCCAAGCGCCTGATTTTCCATGATAAGAGATTCTGAAGCATGCGCAGCAAATCGGCCCAACCAGTTCGATTCGAAATCCAGGACTTCTTTGTTGAGGATTTTGACAGAGCTTGAAAGATTTGATTCCCCGATAAAGAGCTTCTCAAAAGTTTTCATTCTCTTCTTCCAACGCCGGTCTTTTTTCGCCGTTACTGTTACACCATCCAGCGCAACAACCATCGGTTTAAGAGATAAATTAATCTCAAAACTGGTAGTGTCCCCAATAAGAAAATCTTTGGATTCAGGCTCATAGCCAATCATCGATATCCAAAGCGTGTTTGGACCAGAAGGGGGGTGGAGTAACTCGAAGCGGCCTTCAGCATCCGTTGCTGTGCCCATCATCGTAGAGCCGATGAATACATGCGCGCCGGCGAGTGGGGTGCCGGTTTCAGCATCAGTGGCCGTGCCGCGGACTACAGCAGGCTCTTCCGTCTGGGCAAAAGCAAGGCCAGGCAGACATAAAAGAAAAAGGAAGCGAGCAGATGCGAAAGTGAACGACACGGTAGATGGAGTTTCCGTTGATACGTACTTTCGTTTAAACGTGCGGCTTGGATATGTTTCCGTCTTTATAAGTTATAAGAGATCAGTATTCAGTTTTCAGATATACGCTTCTTGAGCCGACACTGAAAACTGAACACTGACTACCTATAAAATTATCTCGATGGACGGTATTCTTTGGGGAGCTCGTCTGCTACGCGCTCGAAGGCAAGATGGCCTGAAACAGTAACACCATACGGGTTCAGGATATCTCCTTTATAATCAACCAGTGTTGGGCCATTTTCTTGCCAGAACAAAGATTTCTGGAATCTTTCGCCTCTGATTCCGGTCGGGCCACCAAAAGTTTTTTGCCACTCAACATATGCCTTGCTTTCCAGTTCGCCTTTGAAAATCAATTCAATGGCACCTTCCAGCTCAAGCAGTTTTTCATTAGGGTTGTCGGTGTCTTTGAGGATTTTATTCACATCAAATGGCACGCGTTGATCTTGAATGGCTGAAGATTGATTAAATGTGCCTCTGCCGGCAGCGCCCTGAGGTTGTGCGCGCTGAAACGTTTCAAAGCCGTGATCTTGCGCTTTACCCGAAAGAGCAGCGAGCATGAAGTGCCTGAAAGAACCGTAAAAAGCTTTCCGTCGGTTTTCTTCCCACATTGCCGCTTGCTCAGGGCTATCGGGAATCATTTCTTCGTAGAGCGGTTCTCCATCATATTGTATGCGAGAGGGTTCTGCTTTGAAGTCTTTCAGGAAATACTGGATTTTATATCCCAATGCGTGATTTTCCAACTGAATGATATCGCTGGCAAATGCAAGCAACGTACCTCCTTTGTCTGCAAAGTCCATCACCTCTGGGTTCAAGATTTTGGTTTCCCTGGAGTTCGGTGTTTCGCCAATGAATATGCGGGTAAAGCGCTCAAGCCGGCGTTTCCATTTTTTGTCTCCTTTCGCCTCAACGGTAATGCCATCCAGTTCAGAAACGCTTTCCTGCATTCTGAAATCAAACGTGAAGTTTTGTGATTCACGCAACATGATATCCCGGAATAAAGGCTCAAAACCAATGATAGAGGCGTACAGGCGGTGTGCGCCGAGAGGTACGCGTTCGAGGCGATATCTTCCTTCTGAATCGGTGGTTGTACCGATCATGGACTCTGCAATGAATACATGCGCACCGGCTAAAGGTGTGCCTGTTTCATCATCGACAACAGTACCGGTAATCACCGCAGCCGGCACCTGTTGGGCCTGAACAGTTGCTGCGCTGAATGACGTAAATAATAACGCAAGAAGTAAAAGTGCTGGTGAGCGTTTCATTTATTTATTGGCAAATGAAAGAATACTATTGAAAAGAAGAAGATGAGAAAGGATGTATGACCTCTCTTTCTCTATGACTCCCTATCTATTTTATACCTGATCACATCATGGTTGATGATGAGAAAGGTAATCCTATACTATTTTACACATCAACACGATGTTATGCTTAATCTGATAAGCTGATCGGGATGATGTATTTACTTTTCTGGCTGAATACAATTTGATTGCAATAATCTTTCCATGCAACAGTATAACTCGTTTTGTGTGCCGATATTGCAGAATGCTACAGTATTCAAAGCGAAATAATACAATACTTCCTCTGGGTTCAGCAGTTCATGCCCCGATCAGGAGAACCGTCTGTCTAGTTATGCAAACATAAATTGACCACTAAGCACTCCAATGGTGTGCTTTTGAACAGGTGGTTTAGTGATTGTGAAGATACGGAGATATTCTGAAAATAAGCGCTATTTCACTACTATTTACCCTATTTTCCCGCTGCTTGTCGTTTAAAAGAGATACTTCATCTAACAGGTATTTCGTCAAGAAAAACCATCTTTCGTTCTTAGCCTTTCCCGAAGTACTTTTTAGCAACGCAACCCCAACGAATTTTAACTAAATCTACTACTATCCTTATGTGTCCAGATCGCAGTTCATTAAACAAGAGCGTTTCTATTGGTGTGCTCTTATTGGCAATGTTTTTTGTTTCCCACACAGCGAATGCCCAATTTTTACTTGGCGGCGGGTTAGTATATGGAACAGATATCGAAGCAATAGGCATCCAGGCAAATGGTGTCTATACCTTGAATGAAGAACAGGGAATCAACTTGGCAGGAGACCTAACGCTTTATTTCCCTGACGAAGTCCCGGGTGTTGATGTGTCTCTATTTGCAATCAATGCAAATGGTCACTACATCTTTACTACAACAGAAACCCTCGTGGCATATGCTTTGGCCGGCTTGAACATTGCTGTCGTAAAGATAGGTGTCGATTTTGGCGAAGTTTTCGGATCCTCATCTGTATCTGACACCGAGCTCGGCATTAATGCCGGCGCCGGCGCGCAATTCGATGTAGGCTTTGGCTTTGCGTATGCAGAAGCCAAGCTCGTGCTTGGTGGTTTTGATCAGTTTGTGCTGGGCGGTGGTATTCGTATACCTATCGGTGGCGGCAGCAACTAACCACCGAATACGCCAATTTATAAGAAGGGTGCAAGTCTGTTTAGGCTTGTACCCTTTTTTAGTTCTGGGTTCAAGGTTCTGGGTTCAAGGTTGGTTTTTTTATGCCCCCCCCGCCCGTTTTATCCATGAAAAACCCAGAACCCAGAACTTTGAACCCAGAACCCCATTCCCATTCAGCGTGCGAGAAATTCGGTGAATTTATTTTATGGATCTATAATGGGGTGGACTCTGTTGCACTGGTGGCATATTTTCTGGAAGCACCTATTTTTATAGGTGCCTGTTTCTCAGTAGAGCCGGCTAGATATATCTTGGACCCGCTGCTGAAAGATCATACTTGTGTTGGCTTGGACGTGTTCTTACACACCACCTTTAACCAAAAACATCTGGCTTATGTGTAACTGCTTCAAAAATTATAAAAACGTATCTGCGTTTCTTTTCGTTTTTGCCCTATTCACGATGGTGTCAACGCAAGCCTCAGCACAGCTTTGGTTTGGCGGCGGTCTTGTGTTTGGCGAAGGGATTGAAAACCTGGGCCTCCAGGCCAATGCACACCTTGTCGTAAATGAAGAGAATAAACTGCGGATCGGCGCTGATATAACCTATTTCTTTACAGATAACGTAGACTTAGGTGATACCGAAATAAAAACAAGCCTGTTTGCGATTAACGTCAATGGACACTACATGCTTGTTAATGCAGATCAGCTGATTCTTTATGGCATTGGCGGTTTGAACATTGGCTTTGTGAATGTAGAAGCCACAGGAGCTGTCAGTGAATTCCTGAACTTTGTGGATACAAGTGATACTGAGATCGGGCTGAATGTTGGCGCCGGCGTTGAGTATGGCGTACCTTTTGGCCGCGTGTATGGCGAATTGAAGTACGTACTTGGCGGATTTGATCAACTCGTCTTCGGAGCCGGTGTGCGTATTCCGATCAGTGGTGGTTGATTAACAAACGATTTCCTCCTTATTAGGTGGCAAGCGCGCAGTCAGATTTCTGGCTGTGCGCTTTTTTTGTATCTAGTATCTCTAATGAGGTCATTCAGGTTTTATGCGTTCCTTGCCGGTGTACACATTGAACCGGTTGTCTCTGAGAAACCCGATGAGCGTAATACCAAAACGGCCGGCGATCTCTACAGCCAGACTTGAAGGCGCGCCAATAGCTGCAATGACGGGAATGCCAGCCATCACCGCTTTTTGTACCAACTCGTAGCTTACTCGCCCGCTTAGCAGTGCAATGAATGCTGAAAATGGTGTAGTGAGCCCTGTATTCAGCATTTTGCCAATTACTTTGTCTAGTGCATTATGCCGGCCCACGTCTTCACCCAGGGCGTGAAGGTGACCGTCGAAATCAAAAGTAGCCGCTGCATGGATGCCTCCTGTATGCTGAAACAAAGTTTGCGATTTCCTGAGTAGCTTGGGTAAATGATGTAGAACGCCAGGAGAAATCTGTCTTTCCGTTGAAATTTTGTTTTCTACTGGCAGGTTGTCGAGTGCAACCCTGCCGCATACGCCACAACTTGATGTACTGAAAAAATGACGTTGCAGGGAAGAGATATCAAAATTAATACTGGGATGAAGTGCAATACGTAGCTCAGCAGTGAACGGTTTATCTCGCCCGCCTGTAGATATTTCTTCAATACGCGCAACATCAGCCATTGAAGAAATGACGCCTTCAGCAAAAAGGAATCCCAGTGCGAGCGAAGGATCTTCTCCAGGTGTGCGCATGGTTATCGACAACGTGCTATCAATTAAATTGCCGTTCTCTGTATGCAAAATTTGAATTTCAAGCGGTTCTTCAATGGCTAAAAGATCATTCTCGGTCGTTGCTATTGATTCTCTATATTTTTCTACTGAAACTTCAGCTATCCGTGCATGCATCACGGGCCCACGTTTGATACGCATTCGTTTGTTATTTTAGTCTGAATTTGATCTGCATACTCTTAACACACGCTGTAACTACATAAAGCCACTACATCAATAAAACAAAAAACCTGAATTCATGAAGTCCACCCCATGCATTCTGCTATTGTTTCTGTTTTTCGCGCTAACCGCCTCTGCGCAGGAAGCTGAAATACATCTAGATCGTGTTTTATTGAATCTGCCTGACAAAAGGGGCAATGGCGCCATTGCAGCAGATCAAGGCAGTGCAGGGGTTTGGGAGCGTTTGATGAAGCTTAAGACCACCGGCAGTGTGATGCATACAACGGCACATCCGGATGATGAACACGCTGGCTTACTCACATATCTCGGACGTGGAAAAGGCTACCGCACAGCTTTGTTGACCATCAATAGAGGAGAAGGGGGGGCCAATGCCATTGGTTCTGAATTATTTGATGCGCTGGGCTTGATAAGAACTGAGGAGTTGCGAAAATCGGCCAGATATTACGGACTTGATGATCAATACTATACTTCCTTCACCGACTATGGCTATTCAAAAATGTTGGAAGAGGCATTGAGAAACTGGGGAAGAGAAAAAGTGCTGGGTGACATGGTGCGTGTTATTCGATTAAACCGGCCTTTTGTCGTTGTATCTCGCTTTCATGGATCTGAACGGGATGGGCACGGTCATCATCAGGCTGCCGGCGGCATTACACCAGAGGCCGTTGAAGCTGCCGGCGATCCTTCACGCTTTCCAGAGCAAATTCAAGACGAAGGACTGAAACCGTGGACGCCATTCAAATACTATCGCGGTGGCGTGCGTGAAGCAGAGCGCTGGCACGTGCAGGTTGATCCCGGTATGCATGATGCGCGGCTGGGAGTCTCTTATCAAAACTTTGGATATTTCGGCTTGAGTTTACAACGATCGCAAACCAGTGGAAGATATCGGAAGACCTCCGGATCTACGCCCTATTACTATGAACGGCTTGGCGAAGGTGCTTCTGAAGTCGTAAAAGAGCAGCATTTACTGGAGGGGATCGATACGTCTCTATCAGGCATGTTTGACTTGTTTGGAGAATCTGTGGCTTCATCATCGCTTGAACGCATGATGTTGATCGAAGAATCGATAGAACGTGCGATGGAATTGTTTGATGTAGCACGCACCGAAGCTGTTGTGCCGGCGCTAGCCGAAGGGCTACTTCTGATAAGAGAACTCATTACCGATTTGGATGCAGACGCTGAAAGTGTCTTCATGCTAAAGGTTAAAGCCCTTCAGTTTGAAGACGCCATTCACGCTGCTCTGGGCATACAACTCTCTGCATTGGGGGTGCCAAACGATACACCTGCTTCCAGCAGCCCATGGGCGCCCTTGCCAACGATGGGGGTCGTAATTCCAGGACAATCTTATGATGTCAAGGTGGATGTCCTGAATCCTTCTTCCGAAGCTATAGAAGTGAAAGATGTACGTCTGGTTTCAAACGACGGATTAATGGCAAATGAAGCATTGCCTGAGCCTAAACTATTACATAACAATGAGCCCCTTGCGCTCAAATTTGATGTAGACGTAGCGCTTGATGCGAGCTTGTCAGATACGTATTTCTCACGGGCTACAATTAACGATAGTCAGTATGAGATTGCTTCAATGGATAAAATGCATACG
>JBGCEN010000240.1:0-2246 GCA_045106435.1 Rhodothermales bacterium | reverse complement strand
TCCCGCTTCTTTCGCTTTTGCTTCGGTCATGCCGACAGAAGCCACCTGCGGGTTGCAATAGGTACAACCAGGAATCATGGCCTTATCCATCGGATGTGGTTTATTGCCAGCAATGGCTTCTACGCAGATAACGCCTTCATGCTCGGCTTTGTGCGCAAGCATTGGAGGGCCTGCAACGTCGCCAATGGCATAAATGCCCGGCACGTTGGTTTTGCCAAAGCTGTCGATAACCACGCAACCACGGTCGGTTTTGATGCCAAGTTTTTCAATGCCAAGGCCTTCAATGTTTCCTTGAACACCCACTGCAGAGATTAGTTTGTCCGCAGAAATTTCCTGTGTCTTACCGTCTTTGGTCTCAACCGTTGCGGTAACGGACCCCTTGCCTTTGGTCACTTTTGTGACCTTGGCTTCGGTGATGATTTTCATGCCCTGTTTCTCTAGGCGCTTACGAGCAATCGCAGAAATTTCTGCGTCCTCGACAGGCATGATTTGCGGCATCAATTCAACAACGGTCACGTCGGCACCCATGGTGCGGTAGAATGATGCAAATTCAATACCGATAGCGCCTGAACCCATGACGACCAGTGATTTTGGCATGTCTTTGGGAACCATAGCCTCAAAATAAGTCCAGATCAGATCACCATCTGGCTCAATACCCGGCAATGCACGCGGACGTGCGCCAGTGGATAGGATGATGTGCTTGGCATTATAAGTACCTGCACCCAGAGTACCTTTGGGTGCTGGATGCTGCGGTTCCATAGCTTTTTTCTTGGGAGCGGCAACTTTTACTTCACCCGGTTTGGTGATTTCAGCTTCACCCCAAATGACGTCGACTTTGTTCTTCTTCAACAAAAAGCCAACGCCGCCATTCAACTGCTTGGACACACCACGTGAGCGATTTACAACTGCGCCAATATCGAAGCCGTACTTCTCTGCGATCAGACCGTAATCCTTCGCATGTTCCATGTAGTGGTATACTTCAGCAGAGCGCAGCAATGCCTTGGTTGGAATACAGCCCCAATTTAGGCAAATGCCACCCAGATGTTCGCGCTCAACGACAGCTGTCTTCAAGCCAAGTTGGGCCGCCCGAATTGCTGCCACATAGCCACCTGGGCCTCCACCAATCACGATAATGTCGTAGTTTGCCACCGGCCATCTCCTTTTGCAGTCAGCCTCTGTGAGGCTGAAATAATTGGGGGATGGCGCGATGATCAAATCAGGCGGTCAGCATCCCGTAAATTTCGTCCTTAAGCCGCATTCTGTTTTTCCGCATGGTGTCCATATGGAAATCGTCCGTCGGCTTAGCGTTTGTTTCAGCGTTAAAAATATCCCGGTTTACTTCATCATATTCTTCGAAAAGCCGCGCAAAGTGATTGTCACTTATCTTTAGAGCGTGGAGTTTTTCAACGTGCTCGGGAAATTCTTCTGCCAGTTGGTGCGGGGTGTGGCTCATGGTGCTCTCCTTGATGTGATTGCTGACCTGACCCTAGTTCCGCGCCGTGTTTTGCTCCTTGATGTGGATCAATTTTGATGTTTGGAGAGGGCGTGGCCCTCCCCGAACGTATTAAACCAACATACTCATTGGGTTTTGGATGTAGCCTTTGAATGCCAACATCAATTCTGCGCCCAAAGCTCCATCAACCGCTCTGTGATCGGTTGAAAGCGTTACCGACATAACTGTTGCAGGAACAACTGTACCGTCTTTCACAACAGCTTGTTGTGTGCCAGCTCCAACAGCCAAAATGGACCCGTGTGGCGGGTTGACAATAGCCGCAAAGTCTTTAACGCCAAACATTCCCAGATTTGAGACCGCTGATGTTCCGCCTTGATACTCTTGCGGCTGCAATTTGCGGTCTTTTGCACGCTTCGCCAAATCCTTCATTTCGTTTGAAATGGTGGACAAAGATTTCTCTTCGGCACGGCTAATAATCGGTGTGATCAACCCGCCTGGAATGGAAACTGCGACGCCAATATCTGCATGTTTGTGTTGCAACATACCGCCTGCACTCCAGGAAACATTGGCATCCGGTACTGCACGTAATGCAAGGCCGTGCGCTTTGATAACCATGTCATTCACGGAGATTTTGTAGGCTGGCTTGCCCTCTGCATCTTTCGGCGCTGCTGCATTGAGTTGCGAGCGCAACGCAAGCAAAGCGTCCAACTCACAATCAATTGTGAGATAGAAATGCGGAATGGTTTGTTTTGCTTCTGTCAAACGAGCAGCAATTGTTTTGCGCATACCGTCA
>JBGCEN010000239.1:0-8778 GCA_045106435.1 Rhodothermales bacterium | reverse complement strand
CGGCCAGGAGCGGTCGTTCCCTTAAAAGAAAAACCACCCCACAAAGGTGGTTCATCTAGTGTCTGCTATCGACTGCCAATAACGAATGTTCAGAAACAAATATTTTAAGCGTATTAGCTCAGACAGTCTCTAGATATTTGTGCACCATGCTGATCGCTACAGAGCCTTGTCCTACAGCCGATGCCACGCGCCGGACAACGCCATGTCGTACATCACCGGCTGCAAAGATACCTGGCACACTGGTTTCCATTAGGAATGGGTCGCGCTTCTGACTCCAGTTCTTTGGCCGACGCCCGTCATGCATGAGGTCCTGTCCGGTGAGGACGAATCCCGACTTGTCGAGCTCGACGGTATCTTTTACGAAATCGGTATGGGGTACTGCACCGATAAAAATAAATATCGCATCAGCCATTACTGTCTCGGTGTCACCGCTTTTATTGCTCTTAATTGTGATGGTCTCGAGATGGTCGGCGCCTTCCATGGAGACCACCTCACTATTCATCATCACCGAGATGTTTTCTGTGCTATCGATCTGGTCGATCAGGTATTGAGACATGCTTTTCTGTAAGGAGTCCCCGCGGATCAATATAGTGACCTCGCTGGCAAAGCGTGAAAGAAACATCGCACCCTGTCCGGCTGAGTTACCGCTGCCGATTACGAACACCTTGCCATCTTTGTAGTTTTTGGCTTCTGACGTGGCGGCCCCGTAGTACACTGAAGCTCCAATCAAGGGTTCAATGCCGGGCACATTGAGCTCGCGAACCTTGACGCCGGTTGCGATCATAAGTGCCTGGCAGCTCAACTCGCTGCCATCGCTCAGCGTCAAGATGCGATATGAGCCCTCGACTTTCACCCCGGTGACTTCCTGGGCAGTCAGGATTTCGGCTCCAAGGCGCTGTGCCTGCGTTGTCGCTCTTCGCGTTAAATCTGCGCCACTCACACCCTGTGGGAAACCCAGATAATTCTCGATTCTTGCACTGGTGCTAGCCTGGCCGCCGGCTGCTCCTTTCTCAATCACAATGGTTCGCAGCCCCTCAGAAGCGCCGTAAACGGCACCTGCCAGGCCAGTGGGGCCAGCACCAACAATTATCAAATCGTAATAAGGCTGCTGGGCCAGAGTAGTCATGCCGACCTTGTCCGCTAGTGTGCGAAGGTCGGGATTTGTTAACGTGCTGCCATCCGGGAAGAACAGCATTGGCAGCTGGGGTCGTTCTTCTGATGTCGTCTCTACCAACGTTCTTGCCTCTGAGTCTCTTTCAATATCCAGCCATTGATAGGGTATCTGGCTACGGGCGAGAAAGTCCTTGACGTTGTGTGAAGTTGCCGACCACAGGGTTCCGGCTACCCGGATACCATCGTAGGGTACCGGTACATTGGCCAGCCAGTCACTTAGCAGATCATCCAGTACAGGGTAGAGGTTTTCCTCCGGGGGATCCCATGGCTTCATCAGGTAGTAATCAAGACCGATAGCATTAATGCTGGCAATGGCAGCAGCTGTATCGGCATAGGCAGTTAGCAGAGCTCTTTTAGCTTCCGGATACAGTTTGATGGCTTCTTCCAGAAACTCAATCCCACTCATTGAAGGCATGCGTTGATCCGCCAGGAACAGCGCTACCGGTACGCTCCGTCGCTTGAACTCCTGAACTGCCTCCAGTGCCTCGATACCTGAGCTTGCCTTTACGATCCGATAATCGTTTTGATAGTGTGTCTTTAAATCCCGTGCAATTGCGTTGAGCACATGTTGCTCATCGTCGATCGTCATAATGATGGGTTTGCTCATAATTTAATCCCCTGTAAGTTTTAGATCATTCAGCTGGATTGAAATCCATAGGAAGCCGAACAGAGAAGCAGGTACTGCCCGGCTTTGACAGAACCGAAATCTGCCCTCCGTGTTTCTGTACTATGAGGTTGCGGCTGATATTCAATCCCAGCCCCGTACCGTCTCCCGGCCCCTTGGTAGTGAAGAAGGGATCGAATATCTTTGACTGTATTTCATCGGGAATACCTGGGCCGTCATCCTCTATTTCAACGACTAGCCAGGGATCTTCCTGATAAGTGCGAACGATCAGCTTTCCCTCACCAGCCATGGCATCGATAGCATTATCGATGATATTTGTCCAAACCTGGTTCAGCTCGCTTGCATAGGCTTCAATGAATGGAAGGTCTTTGGCATATTCCCGGACAACGGTCACTCCGCTTTTCAGTTTGTTGTGCAGAATGATCAAAGTATTATCCAGCTCTTTCCGCACATCTACTGACTGTACCGGCGCCTGGTCCATATAGGTATAGTTTTTTAATGCCTTAACAATTTCAACTATACGATCGGTTCCAAGACCGATTTCGGAAACAAGACTGTAGATCTCGTGTTTGAAACTCAAACAATCAATGACCATGGCAAACTGTTCTGCATCGAAAAATTTTGCCAGTTCCTCCAGTTCAATTTCATCATATCCGAGATTGACAAGGGCTGGTACCAGTTCTCCGGTAGCATCGATTTGACGCTCATGCAGCCATTGCTCAAGGACATCTTCTCGATCACTGCGCATGAGGGCGTTCAGCTCTGCAGGTTTCCGGGCTCGTTCCTTGATTTCCGTATCGAGTTCAATCATCTTTTCAACACGTGTCTTATCAAGGTTCAGAACTCCCATTTTCAGTAGAATGCTTTGCCATTTTGCAAACGTTGCCTGCAGTTGTGCGGCCCCTCGCTGTGCGGCTGCTGCTGGATTATTCAGTTCATGCGCCATACCAGCACTGAGCTTACCCAGCGAGGCCATCTTCTCCTGCATGATAAGCTGGTTTTGCATATCGTTTAGCCGTTTTAATGTTTTTTTCAACACCCCGTTCTTCTTCTTTAATTCCTCTGTTCTTTCACGGAGTATCTGCTCGCTCATACGAAGAGCTTCTTCTGCTCGTTTGCGTTCACCGATGTCGCGAATGATCCCGGTGTAATAGCGTTCTTCACGGACTGTCCACGTGGAAAGTGAGAGCTCAATAGGCACTTCTTCACCCTTTTTCTTTCGTGCGAACAATTCCACAGTTGTACCAATGACATGGCCTTCCCCGGTGGCCGTAAATCTGGCCATGCCTTCGCGATGTGCCTCGTGAAATCGTTCTGGGATGATCATCTCAAGACGCTGACCGACCGATTCCTCTTCTGAATAACCGAGGATACGCGTGGCCGCTTTGTTCCAGCTAATGATATTACCTACGTGGTCGGCAGAGATAATCGCATCGATTGCAGATTCGGTGACAGACCTGAACTTCTGTTCAGCTTGCTTGCGTTCGCTGATGTCACGAATGATTCCTGTGTAGTAGCGGTCATCATCAAGGAACCACGTGGCGAGAGAAAGTTCGACCGGAAACTCTGTTCCATCCTTGCGGATAGCTGCGAGTTCGGCAGTCTTACCAATAACATGGCTGGGACCTCCTGAACTCACTCTTTTAATTCCCTCCTGGTGACTCTCTTTGTATCGTTCAGGAATGATCACATCGATTGGGTGGCCGATAACCTCAGCTTCGGTATAACCGAACAGCGTCGTTGCCGCACTGTTCCATGAACGAATATTGCCCTCTGCATCGCCTGAGATTATTGCGTCGATCGCCGATTCCATAACCGACCTGAACTTCGCCTCGGATTCACGAAGGGCCATGCGTACTTTCGAGACCGTAACCTGTCGCTCAATTCGTGCTAAGATCTCTCGAGTGTCATATGGCATAACGATCAAGTCATCACCTGACTCAAGCCCTTTAAGCCGGGCCTCCGCATCGTCATCCGTAGTCATTAAGATCACCGGTATGTCTCGCGCCTGCTTGATTTCTTTTAATCTGTCGAGAAGTTTGAATGGATTAGTGTCTGACAGATGGTCACTCAACATTACAAGATTGGGTTCATTTACTGCGATGAATTCAAGAGCCTCCCTGCCACTGGCCTTCCATTCGACATCGTAACCATCGTTTATAAGGAGTTCTTGCAGAACGCTTACACTGCTTGCGTCATCGTCGATGATAATGACAAATCCACGGTCGTTCAAAATAACCTCCATCGCTATCCAGTTTAAGTAGCGTTGATAAAGTTCAGTTCAACCACCGTTTATAGATTGCCGCACTTCGCTGTTATTCTCACAATCTTATGGTTACCTACAGGCGTGAGCCACCAAGCTGTTATGTGATGTATAGTTATAATCTTAAATTTTCAGCAGTATGCCCTAAGTCCGTCATATAGAGTGGTATGAAGTCAAAACTTATAAATATTAATATTCTTTTTGACAGTTCTTCATTATTTAATTTTCACGTATCGCGATGAAATCTGTAAACGGATAAATAATTACTAGATTTATATATCATGCAAATTTATCCTGTCTATATTTATTCAGGTACTGTGTTTATTAGATTCTTAATGCCTGTGTTTAAAATTAAATTAATTCCCTACCAATGCGACTCATTACGAGTATGCATACAATACACGAATTTAATAGAAATGCGTAACAGGGATGCCAATGAGTGATATTCACGCCCTCGCGCCGGCTATCACTTTGATGCTTGTCGGTATTCTGGCCATCTCGGTTAAGCGAAGGATCAGTTTATGCCCGATCGTAGGATATCTAACGGCAGGAATTCATATCGGGCCTCATGCTCTGGGGCTTATCGAGGAGAATGAAACCACGCATCTCCCATAGGCGTAGCTCGACAAATCATTAGTCCGCCAACTGAGCAAGGACGTGACTCGCCGCGGTAGCCGCCCATTTTTTACCCACTGGAGCCTCTTCGAGCCACTGACTCAAGGCACTCGGTGTGGCAAAATCACCCACTCGACCCAGTACATACGCTGCATAGAATCCAGACCACTGTTCGTCCCGATTCCCCGCCAAAGTCACCTTCTCATAGTCATGGTGGGCAGAGCTGGCATAACTAAGCGCTTTTTCAAGTTCATCCTGTGAAGGTTTTGACATCCGTTACGTCTCCTCGTTAACTGCGTAGTAATCTCTGATCCCATATTTTATGTCCCTTTTGAGCTGGTATTATTTTTATGCAACTCAGCACACCACAAACAATATGTTGTTATATTAGCTTAATTATTTTTTTCTAGAGATGCTGAACATTCTAGTTTATTACTTTGAATAATACAGAATCACTAGTGTATTTGCATTAATGAACCCTGTGGGTCGTTAGCTGTCGTCCCGAATTACACAGCAGAAAGCCGCCCGGAGGCGTCTCTGAGGGTCAGCAAACGGCCAGGAGCGGTCGTTCCCTTAAAAGAAAAACCACCCCGAAAGGTGGTTTCTCAAGTTTTTGCTCCCTACATGTAAACAATTATTGGGAGCTATTCAGCAAGGTTGCTAATTTTATTGGCGACTCGCTGCTGACTGCATCTCAGCGAGGACAGCATCAACACTCAGAGAGTCACCCCTTGTTGGCGGAAACTCCTTGAAGGTCTCCAGGAATTTCGCCACACCGGCCTGTGCTGGAACGAACATAAACATTGTTTCAGCGTAGAAATTGCGAATATACATCCCAGAATCCGGGCCTACTTCATAGGGGTCCATTCTCAGATTGACAATCAGTGGCCAGCTTGGTGTTTTACGATATGCCTCATTGATGGCGCCTTCCATAATGGTGAAATGTGCCTTCCAGTCCCTGTAACGAACAGCATTGAGATTGCCGCCTGCATCAAAGTAGAAGATTTCATCTCGCTTACCAGGCCCTTTACCTGTAAGCAGGTCCATCTGATTGTAGCCATCGAGATGTGCCTTGAAAGTCTTACCACCTGCATCATGGCCTTTCAACAGCTTCTCTTTGACATCCGGCTCACCAACCGCTGCCAGAAGAGTAGGCAACCAGTCTTCGTGTGAGAAAATGTCATTGATGACGGTGCCCGGCTTGATGTGTCCAGGCCACCTGACCATCTGCGGAACACGGAAACCGCCTTCCCAGGTCGTCCCTTTTTCACCACGGAAAGGGGTTGTGCCGCCATCAGGCCAGGTAAACTTCTCTGCACCGTTGTCTGTGCTGAAAACAACAATTGTATTGTCAGCAATACCCAGCTCATCCAGTTTGTCGAGCAGTGCACCAACACCGTCGTCAAGTTCCATCATGCCATCAGCATAAAGACCATAACCGGACTTGTTCTTGTACTTTTCACTCAAGTGAGTCCAAACGTGCATGCGGGTGGAATTGTGCCAGACAAAAAAGGGCTTGCCCTCCTTGTGTGCTGTCTCGATGAAATTAAGACTGGCATTAAGAAACTCGGTATCTGCATTTTCCATGCGTTTGCTTGTCAAGGGACCGGTGTCTTCCATTCTTCCATCGGCGTAAGTATGTAGTACGCCACGTGGGGCAAACTTCTTGTGGAACTCCGGGTCCTTCGGATAGAACTGGCTTTCCGGTTCCTCTTCAGCATTGAGGTGATAGAGGTTACCGAAGAACTCGTCAAATCCATGTGCAGTCGGCAAATGCTCATCACGGTCACCGAGGTGGTTCTTGCCAAACTGCCCAGAAACATACCCGTGATTTTTTAGCAATTCTGCAATAGTCGGGTCCTTATCTTGAATACCCTGCTTTGCACCTGGCATGCCGATGGTCAGTAACCCCGTACGGAAAGGATGCTGGCCGAGGATGAATGATGCGCGGCCGGCAGTGCAGCTCTGCTGTGCATAAGAATCAGTGAAGATGGCACCTTCGTTTGCGATACGGTCAATATTAGGGGTGGTACCGCCCATCATGCCTCTATGATACGCACTAATGTTTTGCTGACCAACGTCATCTCCCCAGATAACAAGAATATTGGGTTTCGTTGTAGCAGCGTGGACGACAGGGCTCATCCAGCCGAGAGCAAGCGCAGTCACTGCTATTAATAAGTGTTTTATTGAGACCATGTATATCTCCTACCAGTGGGTTTTTATTTATAATGGACGGCCACATTATCCAAACTCAATAGCAAAAACAAGAAAGCTTTTAATATAGTAGGGAATTTATTTCACTTCTTTTAGGTCCATAGTCGTCCATTATCAGAATAAATATTAGAGTTACATATAGGACCGCTTTAGGTTGCGTTGACCGATTGAAACCGCAACCAGGAGTGGACCTTTAGTAGACAAAGAAAAACCGCCTCGGAGGGATGATTACCATACTTCTGATTTAGACTAATAATGGAAGTCCGTAATTTTCATTACATTGTTTTTTAACAATAGGCCGACAGTCGACGTTACTAAAAATTGTGTTTTGTAAGCGAGAATATGTCTACTAGAACGGTCAAATATATCTTTACAAATTTTTTTATTTACATATCAAACTTATATATATTAGGCATTCCGATAAACAATCGGCCATCAATAACCATAAGGAGGTTCACATGGAAGGATTATTGCCATTAATCATACAACTCATTTCAGGCGCTGTCGGGGGTAATGCCGCAGGGGCTGTCTTGAAAAAGCAGTCCTTGGGTACTTTAGGTAATTCAATTGCTGGAATACTTGGCGGTGGGCTAGGCGGCCAACTTCTCGGTCTGCTTGGTATTTCAACGGGTGCTGATGGAGGGATGGACATCGGTAGTATCATTGGTAGCATTGTAAGTGGTGGCGTCGGTGGTGGCGTACTTATGTCTATTGTCGGCATCATTAAGAATGCAATAGGCAAATAGAGATTTATTCGGCTGGATTTTATCCAGCCGAGTATTAGTGCTTCATAAATGTCAGCTTCGGGTCGGTAGCTGTCGTTCCCTTATAAAGAAAAACCACCTCGCAGGTGGTAAATAAAAGGTCTTCTAAAGGCTAGAAGCGACCATCCGATAACGCCTCAATAATTGGGCATCTTTATATCACCTATAAAAAGTATGTATTTTTATACATTCGCATATAAGAATAAAATAAAGTTGCTGGAGTTATATTAATTCTAGCAACTGATTCGGCGAGGTATTTGTGTGGGAGTAGTATTATGGAATATATCTTTGATGCGTTCTTATTATGGGCTGGTCGTTTAGTTTTTTTCGGCGCTATTCTGATGGCTTTAGCGTTCCTGGGCACAGGCGTTGCCAATCTCTCTCTGTTTCTATATGAGTTGTTCAAAGGAAATAGCAGACACGCTGCTTAGCGATTGAGAGAAGTGCTTCAACATGTGGGTATTTGTATTTTGCCCTCGGGTAGTTTTTTGTAGCCAATAAATCAGAAAGAGTAGATGTGGCAAACTCTCGTTTTGTTGAATGGCTTTTATAGAAGGATGGTCAATCTCTGTTAAGGGTCGGTAGCGGTCATTCTGCAGCTTTCCAGCCCCACGGTCCTTCCCTGCTAAAGAAGATGCTGTATAACCCTCCTGGTGGAGGCAAAAGAAACATATTAATACAGCCTGGATCAGAACCAATTAGATTAAGGGGTAATTTAAGTCAAAAGTGGTGATGTTTTATAAGACAAGTTAAAGGTTACATAGAATTAACTTTAAAACTGGTTTTATCGTGTCAATGAGGCCAGGACTGGCTTTCTTTATTATTTTTTATGGATCAGGTAAGTGATTTGCCTTTAAGGGTAAATGCAGGTTCTGAGAAACCTGGAAAATAGGCTAACAATCAGAATTGACGGTCTTATTGACGGTTCATTTATTATATAAAATAAAAAAACCCGCCTATAATCAGCGGGTTATTTATATTTAATGGCGGAGAAGGAGGGATTCGAACCCTCGAAACGTTGCCGTTTACACACTTTCCAGGCGTGCGCCTTCGACCACTCGGCCACCTCTCCGTATCTGGAAAAAATCGGACGGCGAGAATAGCTCAGATCAGGCTATAACGCA
>JBGCEN010000238.1:0-30175 GCA_045106435.1 Rhodothermales bacterium | reverse complement strand
CAACCCCTCTTCTTCGGATAAAAGAAAAGCGCCGGCGTGCAAGGAAAGGGTCTGCTCCAGTTCAAGTGCATTTGCCTGGACAGGAATGCCGTACGGCACATACACGTCTACTTCTCCATTCTCCCCTTTAAACCTGCTGGCAAGATATGGGAACTCAACGCGTTTCCGGGTTGCCTCATGCTTATAGATCTCAGGATTTTCATCGATGTTATCTTTTGCATCAATCACATAATCAATCTGCGCCCCCATCGCTGCAAAAGACTCATAGACCCGCGAGCAGGGGCTGTAAAAAACGTATTGATTTAACTGGGGCCAGAGATTTCCAAAAACAAAGCGAAAGTTGGCGTATTCGAAGATGTGAAACTGATCGTACGTTGCGGCACCACATTGAGCCACTGCATTGGACATATAATATTCAACGTCTGGCTTTCCATACCTGATGTATACTTCCCCTCGCTCAGAATCCCATCCTTCCAGATCGAGTTTCGGCTCTGAATAATGAAGCTCTGCAAAAAACACACGGGCATAATGTTCTGCCAGGCGTTCATTTTCAGGCGTTAGAAAGCGCGGATCCCGGTAATCCCAAAAAGCATCATCATCGAAATCGGAATTTCTTTTCTTTTGCTTGAGCTCTTCCTTGTTTAATAGCCGATCGGTATCTGAGAATACTGTTCGAATGCTATCAGGCATGAAGGTTAACGCGCGAGAAAACTCTTCTTCTGCAATTCGCTCATTGCCCAAATAGTGTTGTGCGTACCCTCGTAATAGCCAGCCATATCTACTGTCGGGCGTGTTTTTTTGTAAAGATTTACCCAGACTACTCAAGGCTACCAGATTGGGCCAGGTTGTGTAGAGTCGGGCAAGATGCAGAATTGCTCTTTCGTTCTCTGGCTCCCGAAGCAACGCTTTCTTAAGGTAGGCGACTGCTTTAGGGTACGCCGCTTTAGCACGTGGACTTAGATCAATAATATCCTTCCCAAGCGTTTCCTGGTTTTTCAGATCAAACAAATCTGCTGGGATTTCTGTACGGCCGCCAGCTACAGGTCGGTTTGGATTTGCATTTTCTGCACCAAGGTTTCCAGTAAAGTTAGGTCTTCCTGGAGTAGGCAAAGCGGCCATATCATCAACGGTTATGCGCCCTCTCCATTCCAGCCACTCATATACAAAACGTTGCCCCAATTGTATATTCGCGGGTACACTCAGCGAGTCCATTGTCAGAATTTTTGCAGCCAGGTCATCTCTCCGGGTGCGTCGGATGATCTCCATGGGTTCACGTGGAAAACCAATCTCCAACTGAAGCTCCAGATACTGCGTGTTTTCCGGCTCAATCCGTAAGGCACGCACAATCGACCGATCTGCTGCTTTAACTTCCCCTTTCGCCATCAACACCTTCGCCATCAGGTAGCGGACTTCTCCATTGCCAGACTCTCGGTCTATAATCCATTGAAAAGCTTCTTGTGCATCATCGTAGCGCGCCTCTGCAAAAGCAGCCTGTCCCCTTTCCATCCATGCCGGATGTGCCTGCCCTAGCGCATCGAAACTGCATAGCATTAAAAATACAAGGGCGACAACTAGCCTGGGTATGCGCATAGAGCCTAGTGTGGTTGATAGCTTTGGTGGCGCCACGACAAGTCCGCACCGGCGGCAAATTCCATGGACAGAACAACCTGATAAGAAGTTACAGAAGCACGTTAAGTATGTTCTGTTGAGAACTTATTTTTGCCCTTTATCGTTCTGTCTGTCCTCACGATCACCTCGCTTTATATGTTTCCCAGCAAGTTTCCCGGTTTATCCATACTGCTCGCGTTCGCTCTATTATGGGTAGTTGCCAAGCCAGTGGTTGCACAACAGGCGCCGGCCGAATTTATCAAAGAACTTTCTTTCTCCGGGGGCCCTAATGACGCCCTTCCGTTCTGGTTAAGCGCCAACCAGTTTGGTGTGATCCCTTCACAAAAGGCCAGCGGACAATTAAGGCTCACGTACTCGTTGCCGCTAGCTAGCCAAAGTGCTTTTTCTTATAACATCGGCGCAGACGTGATTGGTCGCGCAGCAAGCAATTCGACGTTATTTTTTCAACAGCTTTATGGAGAGATAACGTGGGGGCCGTTTTTACTACGCGCCGGCAGAAAAGAAGAAACTGCCGGGAATGTCCACGCCCTCTCATCCGGCTCGATGGTACTAAGTAATAATGCAGCGCCTATTACGGGTATCAGTATTTCCTGGCCCACGTATGTGACGGTCCCGAGAACGGGCACATTCCTCGCCATTAAAGGTGCATTAAAACACGGCTGGGTAGATGGGTATCGCATTACAACGAATCCATATCTGCATAGCAAATCGGTGTTCTTCCGTCTGGGTAAAGATGAGTGGCCTGTGCATATTCACGCCGGCTTACTTCATTATGCGATGTGGGGCGGCACGCATCGTAAAGAGAGCTTTGGCAAACTGCCCTCTACTTTTAATGACTATTTACGGGTGTTCTTTTTTAGAGGAGCCGATAACGACGCGCTAATTGAAGGAGAACAACTTAATGCCTTGGGAAACTCTCTGGGAGCTTATGATTTTTCTATCATATACACTACCGACAATTTCAAATTACACATCTACCGGCAGTTTTACCTCGAAGACACTGTATCAACACGTTTCAGGAATCTATGGGACGGCTTGTGGGGCCTTGGTCTGTCAATCAACAAACATCAGAATTGGGCGGAAGAAATATTATGGGAAGTGGTAAATTTAAAAAGGCAAGGTGCCATTGGAGGCGAGCCAACGGGCACCGATAATTATTATAACCATTTTGTTTACTCTTCCGGATGGACGCATCGCGGGCGCACTTTAGGGACCCCTGTCATTCTAATGCGGCCCGGTCAGGTTGGTGTATTCAATAACATCCTCCACGCACAACACTTCACAATGAGGGGCTCACTTTCACCATCTACACAATACAAGCTGCTTTTTACCTACAGCAGAAATCATGGTGTCAATTCGATATACAGAGACCTTGGTTTTGGCTTCACCATGGAAAATGCGCGCTTCCCGGATGCGATGAATCAGTATGCTGCTGGTTTGTACCTGAAACAGATTGTTGGACGCGATGCCAAGCTATCTCTTTTCACGAGACTCGCTTATGACTGGGGCGAAGTGTTAACAGACAAGAATTTCGGCGTTACTGTGGGCCTGACTCACAGTGGTGGTTTTTAGCAGAAAGGCCGTGGTTTTTAGATACAGCTCAGACAACTGTATTTAGCAAGGGCTCAACAATAGATAATTTGTCTGGATGCACCATAAGATGGTCATTTGTTTTTGCTCGATCATCCGAAAGCGAGTCAACGCGAATCACCCGGTCTTTTTCCAATCTAAAAAACAAGTAGTTGTGCTTTTTAAAAGCCGATTCAATTTCCTTCTCCACTTTCCCCCGAAGCACTTCGCAAAAGATAAAAGGTTTATGGTCAGCTAACACATGCTGGGCGCCGGCGAGCACCAAGTGTTCAGTGGCCTCCGTGTCTAATTTGATGAGATCTATGGTAGAAACATCATGCCGGGCAACGTACTGATCCATCGTAATGGTTCCTACTTTTACAGACTCAAGCACTGTTGTGCGATCAGCCTGCGCTTTATCGAAGGAGCCCGTGCTCGTCAGATGATGTTCAGCAATATCCAAATATTTAGGGTTCTTGGAGATAAAAAAGGTGAGCTCTCCCTCCTCGTCCGACAGCGCTAGTTGTTCAACTGTAATATGGGAAAACTGATTGAGGTTGCGGTTTATCTGCAGGTACTTAAAAACGGCCGGTGCCGGCTCGAAGCTGGTAATCTTCAGCTCAGGATTTACAGCGGCGGCTAACAATGAGTAATAGCCGATATTCGATCCCACATCTAAAAATACGCCGGCGCGTTTTGCCAGTTCGGTGAACAGGCGCGCCATCGTAAACTCAAATCCATCCATCCCTTCCCAGAAAAGCTTGCGTGCTACGAAGCTCGTTGGATTACATTGCACCAGAATGTGATTCCCACCCGGGACTTTCACCTTAATAATCCCCGTTACCGGAAACTTGAAGCTGCCAGGTATAACGGGAGAAAGCGGCTTCGCAATTGTGCGAAGTACTTTATTGATTGTTGGATGGTACAGGAGTTTCTTCATCTACGTCTTTCATCTGATGCCTCAATGTAAAAAAATATATTGTACCGATTTGCTGATGTTAACCTGCTTTTCTGTTAAGAATTGCCCAGTTATCACACTTTTGTGATATCAATAGCAAAGGTTTGACATACCCTATTTTCATATAAAGGGTATAATTTCACAAGCGACTTCAAATACATTTTCCAAACATGGTCGCTGTAAAGGCGAAAGATCAGGCTTTTACCCCCCAACTGCGAAACGGTTATAGTGCTCGCAGTCGTATTACAAAGATTGATCAAAAGATGAACGCACAAAAAAAGAGATCTTTAGAACGAGAAATAAACAACCGGCTCTACAGAAACCTCACGCGGGAAGGCATCCGCATGGATCACCTCGATCCGACGAAAGAACAAAATTGGCCGCTCCTCCATTATCCAAAAAACAAAGCGGACTACATTAATTTGCTTCCGCCTTCCTATAGAAACCCGTTCCAGGGACAGGAGCACAAGGAAAAGATACGGACTGACACCCGACCTCTTCCCATCACACAACACAAAAGGAACGCGGGCCTGGACTTCAAACAAAGCCTCGCCGCAGAGTGGTCAATAACGGACAAGCCCAAACCAGGCACAAACAGGTTACACACCTCAACGATGAATGTAGTGCCTTTACTTGTTACCGTTGCCGGAATTCTCTTTCTGTTTCTATGGTGCTAGAATGGGCCTAAAAAGCGATGCTTTTTAGGCGGTTCCGGGTTTAGGGTTCAAGGTTCTGGGTTGGGTGTTCAGTGTTTTGGGTTGGGGGTGTTCAGAAAAATCAGGGCAATGCTAACCAATCAAATTCTCCTCCTTTTTCAAGGAGGAGTGCCGGTAGGTGAGGTGGTTAGTTCCTGGTTAACATGCAGTACCGTTATTAACTCCCTTTATTTGGGGTTTAGGACAAAGAACTTTGAACCCTAAACATTAAACCCGAAACCGCAAAAGAAAAGCGATTTCTTTTCTTTTGCGCTAGTATTTAAAAACAGAGAGCTTTTTGAAACGGTAATCCCTTGGCAATAAATCTGCTATTCTGCGTTTAGACAAAGCGCCATATACCGTAATTGCTCCGGAGGCATTTCTTGCACCAAAGACGTAGCCTGATTCGTGCACGATCGCGTGCGTCGTATTCATTTTCAACCACGATTGTTTGCCGGCATAGGTAACAAACAGATACTCAGGGAAGCTTATTCTAAACAGATACGCTGCAGACGTGGGTTGCATAATATTTACACCGGCTATGTATTGCAGTGCCGGCCGCTTTTGGGAATACGGTGCATTGCTGCGATCGTCATATCTTATCGAAAACCCCTGAGCCACTTCGCTTTGTCTGGCCAGACTCGCGAGTAAATGCGTCAAGGACCCTTTGTACGTCTTTTCCCGGGAAGACGCCCACTTTCGTTCTTCTTTTTTTGAAGCAGGCGCTAGTGGAGAAAAATAGAATGGACCTTGTGTATGAAGTAATCCTTTATTTTGCTCTAGGCGAAAGTCTGTAAGTATAAATGTGACTTTGTAGCCGAGCGCCCGATTTATTATCTCAAGAGGTTCATAGGCTTGTGCACTGAAAACACCCCCCTCTTGAGTAAAATCAAGCGCGTGCGGGTTTAATATTTCTGTATGCCGCACATTACCTGATTCGCCCAGAAACAGTTTTCGGAATCGACGAAAATCTTTGCGCCATGCGCGAGAAGATTTGTCAACAACGCTGATCTCCCCCATTTCGGTAATCGAGGGCGTAAGATCAATATGCAAGGTGTAGATAGAATCAGCCGGCGTTAACTCTATTTGTTCGGATGCAACCTCGTAGCCAATCATGGAGGCCACTACTTTGTATGAGCCGGCAGAAAAGCCTTTTATCTGAAATGCCCCATTCTCATCTGTTGCACTCCCTTTTACCGTTTGGTCTATAAATACATTCACACCAGGCAAGGACTGACCAGTTACAGCGTCAGCTACTGTACCCCTTAGCTGTATATGCTGCGCCAATGCTGGCTTATCAAACAGCAGAAGATACGCTGCTATGAAGCAGCAAAAAATCAGCACGCCCCGTCTATCTACGCCCATGGGTTTAGAAAAAATAATTACTGCTTAACTACACGGTTCATATATACAATATATCGGCACCCAGTACCTAATCGGGATAAAAATCAGGCGCTATCTGAAAAATCAAAACTATACAGAGGCAGAGGCAAAACCGTATCCTGAGCCTATGCAAAGGATCTGATTGGGCAAACATATTTTTCAGACACCGTCTAATTCTGTATCCGTAAACGGCTCTGTCTCAGCAAGAGAACGTTCTTAAAAAGATCCGTTGTTAGATTTACCGTATAAACTTGTCCGTCTGTCTGTTTGCCAAACATCCAAAAATAATACTGAAAGTATTGTCTGAAGCGTAACTTCTAACGAATTTGCCGCGTAACTTTCATATTGGTCCATACAAATCACCCTCACGCAAGCTGCGTTATGAACAATCAATCTTCCGACAAGAACTCGTCTATATCTACTTCAAAGAAGGTAGCACTCACTGTGCTAGGTGCATTGGCGCTGCTCACCTTTGCAAACGTGATTCAGGCTGGTGTAAACAAATACCACGAAGATGATGTGCATACCGTGCGTATTTCAGAAGACGGTATTGAGGTGCATGTGGAAGAAGGCATCAAGGTCCATGTGGAAGAGCATATCTCAGTTCATGTAGACAGACACGAAGTCACTGATCTTGGCGAGCTCATGATTGAAGAATCGTTTGACGTCTCTCCTGGCGAGAACTTGCAGGTTGCCGTAAACGATGCAGATATTTCGGTTGAAACCAACAATGGAGACCGGGCCATTATAAAAGTATACCTGGATGGAAGAGACAAGGAAAAAGCGCGGGAATACTTTGAAGACCAAAACTACGAAGTGAGCCGCGAAGGTGTTAATGTTTATGTAAAGACCTATCCCAAACGGAAAAATTACTCCTGGAATCGTGATGGTGGGGCCAAAATCAGTGTAGAAGTGAGTATTCCTGTAGAATTTAATGTATCTCTTAAAACTTCTGACGGAGATATTTACATGGATGACGCGGATGGAGAAATTAAGCTACAATCATCAGATGGCGATATCTCGGCAGCCGCACTCACAGGATCCAGTGTAAATATTCGCACCTCTGATGGAGACATTGCGACCAAGTCAGTTGAAGCCGGCAAAGTATCAATATCCACCTCTGATGGAGATATCCGACTCAAAGACATTGAATCAAACGATATTTCGATCAAAACATCTGACGGGGACATCAAAGCCGATTTATTATCAGGAAATGCCTCGGTTGCAACTTCAGACGGAGACATCGTCATTAAGTCACTGGAGGGCAATGAAATGGCTGTACGTACGTCAGATGGCGAAATCGTTGCACACCTGGTAAATGCATCAAGTTCACAATTCCAAACCTCTGATGGCAGCATCATGTTGAAAAGTGTAACAGGTGATTTAACCGCAAAAACGTCAAGTGGTGATCTTAATGTGACACTTGTAGCCGGCGAAAAAGTATATCTTCGGACGGGCGATGGAGACATCTTTATCCGGGCACCACATGATTATTCTGCAGAATTATTTTTAAAAGGGGAACGAGTCCGTGTAGCTTCAGGTTTTCAATTTGATGGCAAACTAAAGGAAAATGAAGCGGAAGGTCGAATCAATGGCGGCGGGCACACCATCGAAGCCCGCACATCGGACGGAGAAGTAGTTTTTCAAGAAAACTAACTATTTTTTGATAAGTCTGGACTTTGGTATTGATTCACGACGATCATTCCCCGAAATTTGGGCATGGCGAGAATCACCCGCCCGACTCCTGACAAGGAAGTACGGGCCTTACAGAAAAAGTTCGATGTCGCTCCTGCGGGGCGCCTCTTTATTAGCGTTCCCGGTGCTGATCTGGATCTAGTTGTTACCGACTCGGATGAGGTTGAGGCTGAAGTATTTGTCAAATCTCAGTCTAAAAACGAAGCGCTGGCACTTACGGATAGAATTAAATTGCGCATGCGGGCTGTTGATAAACAGACCGTGCGCATTGAATCTAAGTCGTTTTACCAAAATGGCTTCGTGGGTTGGAATACGGAAGACGCTATACAAATTCGGCTTCTAATTCGACTCCCGCGGTCTTTTAATGTCGATATCCAGGCAACGGGTAGTCAAACATCTATTACCGAGGTTGATGGTAAAATAAGCATCCAGCTATCAGGAGGCTCGTTGCGGGCAACCGATTTAAAGGGCCGGCTTGAGGTTTATGGGTATGGATGCGATCTCGATATTGATCAGTTCAACGGATCAAAACTTTTTCTCGTTGCTGCTTCGAGTGCGCTCAACGCATCAAATCTAAAAGCAAGCCAGTTGACCGTTCGGGCTTCTTCCAGCACATCCAATTTATCTCAAATTGAAGGAAATTCGTCGCTTGCATTTAATAGCGGAGAAGCAAAGGTGCAAGACATTGTGGGCAGCATCGAGGCGCAAGCCCAGGGCTGCGACATCTCTTTTCACCTGAATCAATTTGACGATGCGCGTTTTAATGTTTGTGGCGGCGAGCTGGATTTACATTTGAAACGTCAACTCAAGGCAAAGCTCCTACTGGAAGGCGATACTGTTTTCCTCGACAAATCGTTCACGTTTGCAGGAGAACGTGAGGATGATCGAATCGAAGGCCGGCTAAACAAAGGAAGCAACCTATTACATGCACATGCTGCTGCTGGTTCTATTCGATGCATGCCTGCATAATTAAGTCGTGTTACGCGAACGTTGCAAAGGCATTGTTTTAGATGGTTGTTGCAAAACGGCGTGCAGCGTAGTAATCAAGACCTTACAGCTTCTATTTTTCACTCCTTCACCCCCTTTATTTACTGTACGAAACGAACAATTTCCATGATTATAGCTGGAACGTAGTCATTATTCTCTTTTGTCGGGTATTGCATTCAAATAACGATATTTTTGAATCGGTGAATGCAAATTCAGACCAAAACCAAATTGTGACTCAATCAATCGTTTTAGCATATAGTCAAGTACAAACCACCAATAAGGGAATTACCAGAAAGCCCCATATGGCTTCAGATGATCGATTTTCAGATTGGTGCAGTCGTCTACAGGCTTCTGATCATAGTGCGTTCGAAGAAGTTTTTCATCAACTCTACGATCCGCTACTCAACTATGCAGTTTATTTGATCAAAAGCCGGCCGGTTGCACTAGATTTAGTTCAGGAGACTTTCCTGAAACTATGGGAAAAAAGAGAGACCCTTAATCCGGAAAAGTCTTTAAAATCATTGCTTTATCTCATCGTGAGGAATCTTGCATTCAATCATCAGAGAGATAAAGCATCAAGAGACGCCAAGCTAGCAACAAATGTCGACAGGACTGGAATTGAAATAGACTCTCCAGACGACATGTTTGCTGCCGGCGTACTTAAAGGCAAAATGGATGAATGGATTAATTCTTTGCCATTGCGTCAGCGCGAAGCACTAATACTAAGCAGATTCCAGGGTTTGAGCCATCAGGAAGTTGCTGCAGTAATGGATGTGTCCCCTCGTACTGTAAATAATCATCTAGTTCGGGCATTAAAGTACATTCACGGTCAAATTCAAAGTTACGAACCGAGCTTGTTGGACTCATGAATATGAAGGCTAATAATAGAAACCAATTGCCTGATGAGATTAAAGATGCGCTAACTCAGGAGTCGTCCGAAATGGAAGGACAACTCGAACGCGTCTGGGACCTTATCGGCGAATCGAAATTTGCAGGTACATCTGCTTCTTCTGAAGAAAAGAAAGAGATGTGGGCGCAGATGAAGGAACGAATAGCAGGTGACATTGAAACACCTGTTAATCATCCCAAGCATACTACGTTAAAATTGGCCGAAGATCGCTCTGCCGCTCAACGCCAGCCTTTACGATTAGTACGGCCCTCCCGATGGTTAGCTATGGCTGCATCCTTTGCAGTCTTGATGCTCAGCGGATTCTGGTATTGGACATCACCAATTACGGAGACCGCACCCTATGGAGATTTTACATCTGTACAGCTTCCAGATGGATCTACAGTTGAATTAAACAGTGGCTCAACTATCACTTATCAACGTGGATTTGCCTCTCTGCCCTTTTCTACACCTGAAGTACGAAAAATTAATCTTGAAGGTGAAGCCTTTTTCGAGGTGACCAAGTCGACTACGCCCTTTGTTGTAGAAACGTTTAATACACAAGTGGGCGTTTTAGGGACTTCATTTAATGTCCGCGCTTGGTCTGAGACCCTAGGTAAAACGATGGTCACATTGGCTTCTGGCAAGGTGCAAGTTTCAAGTATTACAGATCTTGAAAAGAAAACAATACTCAGTGCTCCTGGAGATCACGTTGTTATAGCCGGCACAAATGCAGTTCCGAGTATTGCAAGCAAAGCAGATGTTAAAACTTCTTTGTTATGGCGAGATGAAGGATTTGCTGTAAATAGCGAATCATTAAAGTCTGTATTTGCTGAGCTTGAAAGACGGTTCGACATAGAAATAACCGTTCAAGACGAGTCAGTTCTTGAGGACTCTTTAACAATCATGCTCCCCAAGCCAGGTACCATTGAGACGATTCTTGATGACATCTGTACTACGAGAGCCTTGAATTACAGGCTTACAAGTAGAGGATACGAGATATACTAAGTCCGTCCAGTTAAATGTTGTTTAGGACGATTAATTTCAAAGATAATATGCGAATGGCTAGGAGACGAAATATCCTACCGATGCTGCTGGTCACTATTTTAGTGAGTAGCAGCATTTGCATTTCGGTGCAAGCCCAAGACAAAGATTCAGAACGCTTCACGCTTGTGCTAAGAGACGTTGCACTGGAAGAAGCCCTTGAGCAGCTGGTTTATACAACCAAAATGAATCTCCTTTATGACCCTGTGTTAATAAAGGAGCAAAATATTTTCTGTAATACTCGCAATCAGACGGCCGAGAATATATTAAGGTGCATTACAAGTGCCGTGGATCTTGATTTTTACCAGCTGTCCAGTGGTACCTATGTATTGATTGAAAAAGCACAGGATGATCCGCAGTATGGAGATTTGGCAGGTATTGTTATTGATTCGGAAACGGGCCAACCCCTCCCCTATGCGAATGTCTTTCTCGCTGATGCTTCCACCGGTACAGCGGCCAATGGCGCCGGCATGTTCACGTTCACCTCATTGCTGAAAGGCCCGCATGCTGTTGTGACCACATATGTAGGCTATGAGCCGGCGGTAGACAGCGTTTGGATTCCGGCAGAAGGCAGTATCCGCAAAAAAATATCACTCAAGCCGTCCTTCATCGCTGCGGATCCGATTGTCGTTAATGGAATGCAGCAACGTCTGCCTTCTATTGATCTGGGATCTGGAAAACTTGATGCTGCAGCCTTTGCCCGCTCAGGCTTTCAGGGGACGGATGATGTGCTATATAATGCCAGCTCAGTCATGGCTGTTGGCATTCGCCCCCCTTATGTTGACCTGCATATTCAAGGCGGTGAATCCAGCGAGCACCAGATGCAGCTAGACGGCGTTCCTGTCTTTGAACCGGTGAGCCTCGGCAGACTCCTTGGCGCTTTTAGTCCGCTTGCTATTGGACGGCTTACGGTGCATAAAGCCGGCTTTGGCGCACCTGTTGGAAGTCAGCTATCTGGTATTATATCGGCTGAGCAAAACTTACAATCTGAAGACAACAAACATTTTGTCCTACAGCTCGACCCGCTCAGCGCAAATGCCCGACTAAATTTTGATGTGAACCTGCCTGGAGAGGCGAATAGCACCTTTATGGTGGCCGGACGTACAAGTGTTTGGGATTTATATCGCTCCAACACCCTCAACAGCATGTTGCAAGATTGGAATACCGTTGATCCGCAATTAACAGCTACGGCCCTGGGTGCGAGCTCACCTATCTTGCAATTTACGCCGCATCGTCACGGATCTGATGTTTCATTCTCTGACTTGCACGCAGCCGGCCAGATCACCATCAATCCATTTCATAAGCTGTATTTTTCTGCGTATCAGGGGAAAAACAATATTGGCACCGAATTATTGGCTGCCGCAAGTGTAGAAGCCCCGGAATCCGACTTCATTCTACTTTCTCGTGACAAATATCGCTGGACAAATACTACTGCGTTGTTAAAGCATGAGTGGTTACTGGGTGCTCGTGCAATGGGTATTATCAAGCTTAGCAACAGCGTTCACACATTGCGCCACAACTATAACATGATCGATAGCGAATCAGCCAATCTCACCGATGGGCTCGACACCGCAGGAATCGAACGTGAATTGGGTGACAAACTTGATGGCGGGACGCTTCCTGATGATCAAAACAGAGTCAGGGAAACGACCCTTAGTGCGCAGGTTGAGTATAGTGTATCCAAGAACCATCACCTGCTAGCCGGCATAGAGGCTACCGAGGTTACCAACAGATTTCATTTGGATAGCCCGTTCTATGTCCCCCTTCAAATTGAAAACGCAACCTGGAGATCAACTGCTTACCTGCACGACAAGATTGCCGTCGGTCTGCAAACCAACATTGAAGTGGGCTCTCGCTTCACCTATATCCCGGATCGCAATGTAGTTTATGCAGAACCCCGCTTATCCCTACGACATGATGTAGCACAAAGTGCAATGGGCGCTTACGCTTTGCATCTGGCTGCCGGAATATACCGTCAGTATGTAAACCAGTTTGATTTGAGCAGTGTTGGCCCAAGTGCCGCTGTACCTTCTATCCGGTTCTGGCTTCCAATAGACGAAACGCTTGCTCCTCCAAAAGCTTTCCATTACACGGCTAACTTTTTGGTAATGCCTTCTGAAAGCTGGAATTTCAGAATTGAATCATATTACAAACATCAGCCTCGCATTCTAGCATTCCATTATCATCCCCTATTGATACCAGGCGTTATAGCAGCGCAAGATGGACCGATCTCCGAAGACCAGATCATCGAAGAAAGCAATGGCTTTGCTTATGGTGGGGGCGTATTTGCAGAGCATACCTATAATCGTGGCGTCGTTGGTGCCAGCTACAGCTATAGCCAGGCAAAACGTAGATATCCTGGACGGTTTGATGAGCGTCTGGAATCTACACCGTGGAATGAACCCCATCGTCTAAGCTTAAATCACGAATATGCTATCTCATCGAAGCTCTCTACTTCTTTCCGGGCACATGGGATTTGGGGACGCACGTGGGGCTTCAGACAGGCATATTATGACTATCTGGCTGCGCACAATCCAGATGGTGACAAATACAAACCATTTGATCTCACCAACCCTTCAGCACACAAACTGGCACCGTTCTATCAGATAGATGCCGGCATTGCTTACGAGCGTGAATTTAATGGGGTGTTCTTCCTGTTAAGAGCAGATGTATTGAATGTATTAAACAGGAAGAATGTAATAGACTGGACATTCGTCAATCCCTCAGATGCCAATTTGCCACTCGAAAGAATTGATCGGACCATGCCGGGTATTATGACGGCTATTTCCCTGCGCGCTCGGTTTTAACTCGTTCCGGGTTTAGCGTCTGGGGATGTTCAGAAAACCTGATTATCTCATTGTGAATGAAGCATATCCAGAGCGTCTCATTTCATATGAGCCTAAGAGAACCTGCAAATCGCAAATTATTACTCGCTAATCGTGTGATGTAACAAGTTCATTGATAAAATGCCCCGCTTACCATAGCAAAACGTCCAATCAGGATGACATATTTAGGGGGTTTGAGTGACTTTCAGGTATAATTATCACTCATATTGTTACATCACTCACTAATCGCTAATAAAAACCACAGAATTAGCGATTAGCGATTTTTATTAGCAGGGGTGTTAAGAGAAATCTAGATCATGGGATCATAGCACGCGAGAAATGGACTCCGTGTATTCTTTCTGTCCACCCTGAACCTTGAGCGCTAAACCAGGAAAGAGTCGCAGATGCACTCTCAAGAGTATTACTGACACCACATCAGCCTATTTCCAGCTTGCCAGAATAATGGATATGATGATAATCATGGCAGCCTGGCTTCCCATAGCAAGAAAGAAAGCAGACCATCTTTTCAAAAACGCGTATCCAGGTAAACTGGTGGCAGCTGACAACCCTATTACAATAAACAGTCCCAAGGTAACTGCTCCACCGACAGAATTGATACCAAGCCATTGCTGTAACAAGGCTATACTCAGCACCAGCAAGGTCGTACAAAAACGAGGCCTACTGCATAGGTGTAAGGGGGTATTTCTTTTGAATGCTGCTGTTTACTTGCCGCTCCGTATTCTTTTGCCCAAGGTTCTCCAAACAAGGCTACAAACCAAATAGTGGAGACGATCTGGCCGGCTATAATGCTTACTACAATGGCAAGCCAGTTTAATTCTGAAAAACTGAAATCAAGCATGATGTTTCTCTTCTACTAATCTACGGTGGGGAGACATACTGCTACTGGGCCTCGGATACCATTCATCCAGCCCCTCTATTCGTTGGATGTTTAAGCGCATCCAAAATGATAATCATTGTCTAAATTTGGTACTTAAAGCTGTATTACGCGCTTTTTCTTTGCACATAAATCGCTTGATTCTTCAGCCATTTAATGGTACAACTTGCAAGGAAAATAAAAAAGGGCCGGCCAGGAATAATCCCAACCGACCCCATCGCTTCGCATCATGAAGTACTCAGGTTTGAACAATAATGCCCTGAGCATTTCAAACAGTTTGTTATTTTACCAATAACATTTTCTTGGTAAAGGTACCCTGCGGCGTAACCAGCCTGTACAGGTACGTACCAGTTGGCAATCCAACTGCGTCAAATACCACTTCGTTTTTGCCAGCATTCAAGCTGCCATTAACCAATGTGCTTACCTGACGACCTAGCATATCATATACAAAGAGCTGCACCTGCGCTTGCTCTGGCAAAGTAAAAGCAATGGTTGTGGTTGGATTAAATGGATTCGGATAGTTGTTAAACAGCTCATATGAGTCAGGCTGTGTATCAAAATTCTCTTCATCCAGTGAAAGCACATCTGTCACAACTGCTTCTTCTGATGATCCTACTCTAACCAATGCCTTGCCGGCGCTTTCGCCTGTAACATTAAATGTAATGCTCAACGCTTCACCTTCTTCTCCACCCATGCGGGTATCAGAGAATGGCTTGGCCATCAACGTGTTTTCTCCTGCAGCAAAAGAGCCACCGAAGTAATCACCACTAATGTCTCCAAGCAAGGCAAAAGGACTCACGTTCTCTATGCGTGTATATGGCGTTGGGTCAAGGCTGAAATAGACACTTTTAACTTTGTCTCCAGTCTCGGCGCGAACATTAAGGTTGGCGGGAACGGAGCTGAGATCGAGTGTCATGCCATCTTCAAGTACAAACAGATCAGCTTCTGTATCAGCATCAACGAGTACAAAGGATGTTACAGCATTTCCATTGCTCACAACGCTAAACGTAATTGAACCACTTTCGCCAGCTTCACCAGAAGCATTGCCCTCAGCGTAAGCTGTAGCAGTTACCGTGTGTGTGCCCACAGGGAGATGACATGGCAGATAGTTTCCTTCGATATCACCACACAGCGCATAAGGTGCTGCGCTTTCGATACGAGCGGATGCATTGTCGTTAAGGCCAAACTGCACGCTGCCGGCATCCGAAATATTAGCACGGATATTGACATAGGCAGGGAGTGCACTCAGGTCAAGCACAGCATCCTGAGGCATTGGATCGAACGCTGGTATAGCAGTATCACTTTCTGCATCAATCAGCGTAAAGGTCACGCCCTCTTCCAGCGCAGGAAGTAATGCAGTTGTACCATCTGCAAACACAGCAAGGAGACCAAATCCAGGGTCATCATCTGTAGCCGGCGCAAGGAATCCAGAAGCCAGTACAGATACAGCAGCATCTGCAGCACCTGATAGCTCAGCTTCAAAGGAAGCAGCCGTTACGCTATTGTCTGCGGTTTCTACGTCGAATTCATAGCGAGCAGGTGGCACTGAAAGGTAGCCATCACTGAATTGTCCAAATTCAAAATCATCCAATACCGCTCCTACACCGCGTACAACAATGTCAACAGCCGGCGCATCAGGTGATCCGTGAAATACGAGTAACTCTACATTGCCGGCAGTAGCTGCTGCTTCCTGGGCTTCAGAGATAAACAAGTTGAACGGCGGATTGCCACTTCGTGCAAGAGGATCTCCAGCTGCAACAACCTGAATGGTAGCCTCTGGCAAACCATCAGTCAACGTCACTGAAAAAACGGGACTGCTGTTATCAGCTGCGTCTGCACCCGTCACATCTAATTTAACTGAAACACCTGCAGGTAAATCAAGGAACGGCGTAGCTTGCTGGAAGGCAAAGTCGTCCAACGCCAATGCATCATTGATATATACATCAACTACTGCAGCTTCAGCATAAGGAGCGTTATGAACGACCTGTACGCGTGCCATTGCCGGGCCCGGCGCATCGATTGCCGGCAGCAAAGCCGTTGTGCCATCAGCAAATACAGCGAGTAATCCGAACCCTGGATCATCAGATGTAGCCGGCGCCAGGAAGCCTGAGGCCAATACAGCGATAGCAGCGTCAGCAGCACCTGAAAGGTCTGCATTGAATGAAGCAGCGGTTGCGCTGTTGTCTGCTGTCTGGATATCGATATCATACGACGCGGCTGCTACAGAGAGATAATCTGGAGCATACTCACCGAATGAAATGTCGTCGACAAGGACGCCAACGCCGCGTGCGGCTACGTCTACTGTTGGCGCATCTGGTGAACCGTGGAATACCAGAAACTCTGCATTGCCAGCCGTAGCTGCTGCTTCACGGGCTTCAGCCACAAAGATGTTGAAGGCTGGATTGCCAGCGCGTCCAAGCGGGTCACCGGCAGCTATGCCTATTAACGTTGCATCTGTCGGTAGACCTGCATCCAGATTCAAGGTGAACACAGGCGCTGAGTTATCAGCTGCGGTACTTCCAGTTACATCGATTTTAACAGGCACTTCTGCCGGTAAATCAAGAAATCCAGTTGCATCGCGAAAAGCTACGTCATCTAATGCGAGTGCGTCGTTTACATAAACGTCCACTACAGCAGCTTCTGCGTAAGGAGAGTTGTGTACAACCTGAAGCCTCGCCATTGGAACGGGCGGTGCATCGATAGCCGGCAACAAGGCTGTTGTGCCATCAGCAAATACAGCGAGTAATCCAAACCCTGGATCATCAGATGTAGCCGGCGCAAGGAAGCCTGAGGCCAAGACAGCGATAGCAGCGTCAGCAGCACCTGAAAGGTCTGCATTAAATGAAGCAGCCGTTGCGCTGTTATCAGCTGTTTGAATATCGATATCATACGATGCTGCAGCTACAGAGAGATAATCTGGAGCATACTCGCCGAATGAAATATCGTCTACAAGAACGCCAACGCCGCGTGCGGCTACGTCTACTGTTGGCGCATCTGGTGAACCGTGGAATACCAGAAACTCAGCATTGCCAGCCGTGGCTGCTGCTTCGCGGGCTTCAGCCACAAAGATGTTGAAGGCTGGATTGCCAGCACGTGCAAGCGGGTCACCGGCAGCGATACCAATTAACGTTGCGTTTGCTGGCAGGCCTGCATCCAGGTTCAAGGTGAAGACAGGTGCTGAGTTATCAGCAGCGGTACTTCCAGTTACATCGATTTTAACAGGCACTTCTGCCGGTAATTCAAGAAATCCTGTTGCATCGCGGAAAGCTACGTCATCCAATGCAAGTGCATCGTTTACGTAAACATCTACTATGGCAGCTTCTGCATAAGGAGAGTTGTGTACAACCTGAAGTTTTGCCATAGCAGCCGGCGGAGGATCGATCCCGGCCAAAAGGGCTGTTGTGCCATCAGCAAATACAGCGAGTAATCCGAACCCTGGATCGTCTGATGTAGCAGGTGCAAGGAAACCAGAGGCCAAAACAGTCAGTGCAGCATCGGCAGCACCTGAAAGGTCTGCATTAAACGAAGCAGCAGTTGCACTGTTATCAGCTGTTTGAATATCGAGGTCGTAGGATGCAGGAGGAACGGAAAGGTAATCTGCAGCAAACTCGCCAAAAGAGATGTCGTCTACAAGAATGCCGGCGCCACGTGCAGCTACATCTACGGTAGGTGCATCTGGCGAGCCATGAAATACTTGAAATTCTGCGTTTCCACCCGTAGCAGCAGCTTCGCGCGCTTCACCGATGTACAAATCAAAAGCAGGATTCCCGGCGCGTGCCAACGGATCGCCGGCAGCAATAACTGTTAATGTCCCACCAGCCGGCAGTCCGGCAGTCAGATCTGCAGTGAAAACCGGACTCGTGTTGTCGGCTGCATCGGCAGCTGTAATATCAATCTTTACAGGTACACCTGAAGGCAAATCCAGAAATTCTGTAGCATCACGGAATGCAAAATCGTCGATAGCAAGTCCGTCGTTGATATAAACATCAACCACGGCTGCTTCAGCATATGGAGAGTTGTGTATTACCTGCACACGTGCATCTTGTGCAGTTGCAAATTGAGTAAGGCCTAGCTGCACAAATAGCAGTGCCAGCCAGATGGCCTTGGTAGGCAGCATGGTAAGTTTCTTTAGCGCAATCATCAGGAAATCTTTTATGGAAGGGTTTTTAAACATCCCCAACTGCAGATGACTAGACTGCCGGCGGGGCCCAAATGCCAGACAAGCGAATTACTTCTTGTCATCAGCACGATTATTACACAACCCTATATCCTGATAACTACTCTCTTATGAAAAAAAGTGCTTTTTCTTATCAAAAGATCGATTTCCAACGTCCAATCAAAGAATATCGACATTAAACGGCATGCTTTTTTAACCATCAAAATGCTTTCTGGAGCCAATCAGGAGCTAAAGCATTAAACCATCCATTGCCTAAACTTTCTTATTCCAATTGTTTAGCAAAACATCTGTGTGCACATTTAATCGCAATAAATACACAGCACGTGTAATCGGTCTCTTTTTGCCACTTTTAATGGCAACGGTATTACTCTCTGGCTGTACTCAAGGTAGCCACATGCGCTCCAAGCAGCTCTTGTGGTCTCCTGCTATGCCGGCAGCTATTTCAAAGGAAGCGCCTTCGCTCGAATTGAAAAAACTGGAGCAACTGGTTCATGCAGAAACCAATCTGATTCGCAGTTCAAATAATCTTAACGCACTGGCCTGGTCGGATACGGTCGCTTATATAGCCAGAATGCATAGTGATGATATGGCCACGCAAGGGTACTTTGATCACATCAACAAGGAAGGTCATAGCGCCTCCGAGCGCGCTGCAAAATCAGGATTAGCCGGGCTACATAGATCCGGCAATATGATCACTACCGGACTTGGTGAGAATTTATTCGCAACCCACAGATACAAAGAATATGTGGTGAGAGGTGACGGAGATAATGAATCTTATGATGTGAACTGGAAAGGACCGGAAGAGATAGCTCAAGAAGCAATCAGTGCATGGATGAATAGTCCCCGGCACCAAAAGAACCTCCTGAGCAACACCTACAGTCACCAGGGTATCGGGATTGCACTTGGGACAAACGGGACCCTCTTCGTGACACAGAATTTGTACTGAGCAAAGGCTTACAGCCGCTCAATAGCAACTGCAGTACTTCCACCAGTCCCGTGGCACAATGAAGCGATGCCTGTTTCTTTATCATGATATCTAAGCGCATGCACCAGGGTCACGATAAGTCTGGCACCAGAGCATCCGATCGGGTGTCCGAGCGCAATGCCTCCACCATGCACATTTAGTTTATCGTAAGAGATGCCGAGCTTTTTCTTGAAAAGCACGCTACTCAAGGCAAACGCTTCGTTATTTTCAAATAAATCAAAGTCGCTTACAGAACGCCCCAATACAGTCTCAATTTTTTTCACTGCATTGATAGGCGATTCAATAAAACGCCACGATTCGCCGGCCGCCCATGCGCCACGGATTAACTTGCCAATTGGTTGCAAACCATATTTCTCGACGGCAGCACCACTTGCCAGCAAAATAGCTGCTGCTCCATCGCTAATCTGACTGCTATTCCCTGCGGTCAGCACCCCTTCTTTTGAGAAGGCGGGTCTTAGCTTTGCCAAAGACTCCTGCGTATTTTCGGGACGTATACCTTCGTCAGCTTTAAGTTCTTTAGTTTCTCTTTTGGCTTTGTAAGAAAGCGGAGCTATTTCAGCAGAGAACATTCCGTTTTGCGTCGCGGCATGTGCACGGGCATGCGACAATGCCGCCACTTCGTCGAGCATTTCTCGCGTGACACCTTCTTCTGCTGCCAGTCTCTCCGACTGGTCTCCCATCGCTTCACCTGTCATTGGATCAGACAATCCATCACGCAAAAGTAAATCTTCGAGTCCTTCCGGATTTCCCATAAGGAATTTATATCCCCAGCGGGCTCGCGAAGAAAGATAAAATCCAGTGCCAGACATAGATTCCATTCCGCCGGCCAGTATGAGATCTGCCTCACCAGCTTTAATCATAGACGACGCGCTCATCACACTCATCATACCGGAAGAGCACACCATGTCAATGGCCATCCCATCAACACTGTTCGGAATACCAGCTGCCAGTGCTGCCTGACGCGGCACCAACTGTCCTTGTCCCGCACGCAGCACATTGCCAAAAACGTAAAAATCCAGGTCGCTGCCTTTAGCGCCGGCTTCATCAAGTGCTTCTTTCATCACATGTGCTCCCAACTGAGCCGCTGTGTGATCTTTAAGCGCTCCTCCAAATCGTCCAATGGGTGTCCGAACAGCAGACACAATATATACTTCCTGCATGGGCCCTTACCTATTAACCGTGACCGAAGAAATCATGCGTTAGATTCGTTGTCGCTACCCAAAAGAGCACGCAACGCAGCGATGTCGTTCACAGGTTGGTTACATTGATAATTTTCGCAGATATATACTGCCGAACCTCCAATAGGTGCCTGCATGCCGGCTGAATAAGGTGCAATGTCAGCCAACGCTGATTCGTTTGATGTATCCTTCTGCAATACGACACGATTCGGCAAAAAAGTCTGCTGAATTTCCTTCAATAAATCGCGCGTCTCTTTGCTCTTCAAATCCCCCACAACTACAATTTCAAGTGACGTCCCCAGGGCAAAATCAAGGCCGGCCAACATAGCAGAAAAGCCACTAGGATGCCTGTTGACGGGCTGAGCAAACGCGCACATTAGTTTGTCTGCGTACTCTTCATATTCAGGCTTCCCTGTAATTCGGCCAATCTTTAACAAATTTAATAAGGCAATAGAATTCCCTGAGGGGATTGCTCCATCGTACGCCTCTTTCTGCCGGCTTATCAGCACTTCTCCATCATCCGGAGAAAAGAAAAGACCTCCTTTCTCTTCATCCCAGAAATAAGTAATCATCAATTGATTGAGCTGAATGGCTCGCTGCAAATGTTTAATGTCAAATGATGCTTCATACAGGTCCAGTAGTCCCTGAACCATAAACGCATAATCATCCAGATTTGCCTGGATGCCCGCGCTGCCCTGTCGAAAACGGTGTAATAACCTGCCGTTTTCTTGTGTTAGATGTGATTCAATAAAGCCGGCTGCCTCCCTTGCAACTGTTACATATTTTGATTCGTTAAAAACGCCGGCTGCCCTGCTAAATGCAGCAATCATTAAACCATTCCAATCGGTGAGCACTTTGTCATCTTTCTCTGGATGAATTCGCTTCTCCCGTTGATCAAAAAGAATCTGCCGCGCCGACTCCAGACGTTCCAAAACACTGCTGCTTGATGCATCGTCATTTGATGTATCGTCATTTGATGCATCGTCATTTGTTGCATCATCAGCGCCGGCAAACGTTTCACTAAGCCTCTCCCCAACTTCCTGCAGTTGAGCGGTGAGATACGGGATGTTGTCGCCGGTCAGTTCTCCAGTCGACTCTTCTTTGAAATTACCCGCTTCCAGTAAATTATATGCACTATTAAACAAGTCGGCCTCCTTTTCTCCAAGATGCACGCCTATTTCTTCAACCGACCACACATAGAATTTTCCTTCAACGCCTTCGCTGTCTGCATCCTCTGCGGAGTAGAATCCGCCGGCTTCATCCGTCATGTCTCTCAACACGTAGCTGAAAATCTTTTCTGCAATCTCTTTGAACACCGCATCTTTCGTTGCCTGATACAGATCAACAGCAGCCAGAGCAATCATAGCCTGATCATACAGCATCTTTTCAAAGTGCGGGACCAACCATTCTTGATCCGTTGCGTACCGATGGAATCCAAATCCAACATGATCAAAAATGCCCCCAAATCGCATGTGCTTCAGCGTGTACCCAGCCATGTTCAGGGCTTTCTCGCTCCCCGTCCGATGTGCATATCGAACCAGAAATTGAAGCTGATGCGGGGAGGGAAATTTGGGCGCTTCGCTAAATCCACCAAATACCGGGTCAAAACTGTCTTCCAATTGCTGATACGCAAAATCCAGCACACCCGGCGCAGGCCCTTCCGGGGTTACTTCCCACTGGCCGGCACTATTCAACGCCTGCACATTTTGCTCAGCAGATTTGAGAACATCTTCTTTCTGCGTCTTCCATAACTGATCAACCCGGGGCACAAGGTCCATCATGCCTATACGCCCGAACCGGCTTCGTTTAGGCAGATACGTGGCAGAAAAGAAGGGCTGTTTCTCCGGTGTCATTATAATCGTCAGCGGCCATCCCCCCTGCCCGGTCGACATTTGACAATACGTCATATACACCTGGTCGATGTCCGGTCGCTCTTCACGGTCTACTTTGACTGCAACGAACGTCTCATTCATCAAGGCCGCCACCTCTTTGTCTTCAAACGATTCATGCTCCATCACATGACACCAATGGCATGTTGCATAGCCTATCGACAAAAATATGGGCTTGTCTTCGTCTCGCGCCTTCTGAAAAGCTTCTTCCCCCCAGGGATACCAATCAACAGGGTTTAGTCTATGCTGTAAAAGATACGGGCTGAGTTCGTTCTCGAGATGATTTGGCATATTTTGTATAAGTATCTATTGAATGTCGAACACCCAACAAGGAATTTCGAATTTCGAAGGATCTGGATAATACTTCGCGATTGGACATTCCTTGTTGGGTGTTCGATCTTCAATGTACCGGGTGTTCAATATTCAAATGCTGAATCAACACCTAAAAGGCATCGCCAAAATACAAGGCGTTCAAAAACAGTCGGTTGGTGCCATACCAGAAAGCCCTGAAGTTCGGATTGTACATAAACGCAACAACGTTTCCACGCCCCATCCCTTTAGTTACAACGGCGGGACTTCCGGGCATCATTTCCAATCGCTCTTCAGATATATAGCCACTCATCAGCGGCGCTTTACTAAATACGGCTACATTAGCGCCCGGCGTTGAAGATGCTTCATAGAAGGTTGTACCTCGTCTGAACATGGGGACTGTATCCCTGAAGGTATATCCAATCGGATGTGTGATATCAAGCCGGCCTTCAAAGATGGCTCCCCCAATTACCTGCGCACCTCGTGCTTCATCGAGCTGATCGTATGGCAAATCGCTATACAAGGAATCGGCATCAAAACTTTTCCGCTCTAAATCGAGGAGATTATTCCTCACAGCCCAATCTGTACCAGAATCAAGCGTAATGAGATGCCCTCCGCGACGAATCCACAAACTCAGCTTTTCCACACTGATGCCGCTATAGTTTCCGCCGGCCATCACAATCGTCGTGTATCTGCTCAAATCAGCGTCTTCCACTTCGTCTACATCCAGCAACGAAACGGGCATGTGGAATCGTTCGGATAGCAGATGCCAGGTTTCGCCGGCGTTATAGGAAGATGTACCTGAGCCGGTGAGCAAAGCCACAGAAGGCTTGTTCAGAATCGTCGCAGAACGCGTCCCCATATCGGGACCCACAGCGGTATATCCTGAAGTCAAAGCATATACCTCTACATGGTCTTCTTCAACCGCTCTTTCAAGGATGCCGTGTACGTGCTGATCCAGATGCCGCAACGATGGATCGCGGTGTTTTGCTGGAATAAATATGGTGCCCCGTTCAAATGGTTGTGAACTTCCGCTTACTTCTGCTTCAACAGGATGGTGCAGCAAACGCGGGAAGAAGCCGGCATCCAGCAATTTGTATAAAGCCCGGGGCGCAAAATATCGATCCCATTTCAGCAGGTATCCGTAGTCAGATGCCCCTCCAACCAGTGCGCCTCCATCAAGCACGTGCGCCGGCATAACATCGCCGATAAAGGATCTCGGATTGGATCGGATTTCGCTATAGTCCACATCAAAGGCAAGTGGCAAGGTCCAGGTAGACACATCGTAGAAAAGTGAATCTGTAAAAGAGGTCATTCGCTCAAATGCAGCTTTCACCAACCGGGCCTGTGGTTGATCTACAGGTACGACATACGCATTGCCCGCCGTGTAAACCATACCGTCTCCTTCAAAATCCTTATCGAGCGCATATATCTGAACACGATGCCTGTTCAGGATCTCTGCGAGTTTTTGTCCTCTGGTTCGATCTCTCTCCAGGCTCACCACGTATGCTTTAACGCGATTGTCTTTAGCAATATCTTTTGCTGAAGCATAAAATTCACGGTGAAAAGACAGCAGATCTGATCTCAGATTTGATGCTGCATCCAGCGTAGACAATGAAGTGGTAAACTGATTTTTAACCGTAAAGGAATAAGGCAAATTCCCATGATCTGTTTCGGATTCCAGAGCTCGACTTGAGGCTTGCTCAAACAGAATACCGATTGTGCCATTTACATCTGGATACGTGGAGCCTTTTCCATAATAGAAATCATCAAAGCTTTCCTTTGAGTAGTAAAGCGAACCCGTTTGGTCCAGCCATTTGGCGTGATAATCAGCCAATGCTGCGGTGAGCTCAAAATTTCGCTGGGGTGTAATCGGATTATTTCGGCTTGGTATACCCGGCATGAAGAAGAAGCTCGATGTCCCTCCCATTTCATGATGATCGGTCAAAACCTGCGGGCGCCAACTGTGAAATAAGTCAAGACGTCCTTGAGATTCAGGATGCTGCGCCGGCAGCCAGTCTCTGTTCAAGTCAAACCAATAGTGATTTGTACGCCCCCCCGGCCAGGGCTCGTTATGCTCACGGTCTTGCGGATCGGTAGCGTGAACCCTGCCTCTGTTTCTATTGGCCCAATCTGTAAACCGATCCCTGCCATCCGGATTGAAGGATGGATCTACAATGATAACGATGTCTTCAAGCATCTCATCAAATGCAGCACCTTGCGCAGCAGCGAGGTGATACAGATACAATACGGATGCTTCAGACCCACTCGCTTCGTTGCCGTGGATGCTGTATCCCTGGTAAATAACTACTGGCATGTCAGCCAATGCATTATCACTCACTTGATCAGGATTATCTGAAAGCAATAGATTTTGCTGACGTATCTCTTCTATGCGCGCGTGGTTGGCCGGCGATGTCACAATTGCGTGTATCAGCGGACGGTTTTCATAGGTGAACCCATGGTGCCCTAGTACAATTCGGTCGCTTACTCCTGCCACCGCTTTAAAATAATCCACAAGCTGATGCGGAATTGTGTGACGCGTCCCTATTGTATGGCCTAGTACATCTTCAGGAGTGGGAATACTTGCGTCGTAACTGGATATGTTGGGAATATCCATTTCGAAGGCTGCTGGCAGTTGCTGCGCGTGTAACACATTAAAACACGAACAAACTATAAATACCACACAAATCTGAACCGCTTTAGACATCGTGTTTTTTCTATTTTTTGATTCTTGTAGATGTAGGTGATGCAATTATTTCACTATAAGTGAAAAACATGATCCGCCTAAAGTAAGACTTCGCAGTTTGTGGCACAACTCTTGCTAAATTCTCGAGCAGCAACGCTCTTCTCGTCCCCCTGACCTGTTGAAACGCGAGAATGATTTGGAGGAGTACCATCAGGCGGACGCTCTCAGTTCTTTTGTTCATCATCATTTTCGACTCAAGATTCGTTTCAAGTTTGAAACTGATTTTGGGTCTTATCCTCGTACGATATCTGTGGGTGTGATCAATCTTAGCCTTATTTCTTTAGTTCTGTTGTTAAATGTATCAGCTGTCCCCCGCAGCTACGCAGCAGAAGACCCCGGCACTTTAACAAGAAAGAGCCTGGATAAACCGAATCATGTGCCAGCCGGCAAAAACAAAGTCGCACTGACTGTTTCCGGTGAATTAAAAAAATGGCACCCAATCACCGTTACCCTCGAAGGCCCCTCAGCCAGCGAAACAGGGTCTCCCAATCCTTTTCTCGACTACCGCTTTGAAGTTGTCTTTTCTCAGGCGGAAAAGAGCATTACGGTACCGGGATACTTTGCTGCTGATGGAAATGCTGGTGAAACCAGCGCATCGAGCGGAAATATATGGCGTGCACACTTCATCCCACCTACCACAGGCGGATGGACGTATCGCACCTCTTTCCGACAAGGTACAAACATAGCGATTAGCACCAATCCGAATGAAGGTACTGTGCTCTCTGACTATGATGATATTTTCGACTCTTTTACGATCGGGGAGACAGACAAATCTGGTGCAGACTTCCGCGGCAAAGGGAAATTGAGATATGTAGGCGAACATTATCTCCAGTTTGATAACGGCCAATATTACATCAAAGGCGGCACAGATAGTCCGGAAAACCTGCTTGCTTACGTAGATTTTGACGGCACCTTCAACAATGGAGGCACCAATTTCACCAAAGAATTTACGGATCATATCCCCGATTGGAATACTGGAGATCCGACCTGGCAAGGAGGTAAAGGTAAAGGGCTCATCGGAGCCATCAACTACCTGGGCTCCAAAGGTATGAACTCTGCCTATTTCCTTACCATGAATATTAATGGGGATGGCAACGATGTATGGCCCTGGACAGGTCCATCAGAACGTTTCAGATTTGATGTATCCAAGCTTGAACAATGGAATATTGTGTTCGACCAGATGGATAAAAAAGGCATCATGCTCCATGTACAGACGCAGGAAACCGAAAATGAGTTGTTACTCGACGGTGGCAATCTCGGCGTACAGCGTAAACTGTATTACAGAGAATTGATTGCTCGTTTTGGGTATCATCACGCGATTACCTGGAATTTGGGAGAAGAAAACGAAGACAACACCACGCAGCAGCGAAAAGATTTTGCAGACTATATCCGTTTGCTCGATCCTTATGATCATCCTATTGTGGTCCATACCTTACCAGGTCAGTGGGGACAAATTTACGATCCACTCCTCAATTTCGACAGTTTTGAAGGTCCTTCTCTGCAGGTTGGTAAAGCAGAAGACACGCATTGGCTTACACTAGAGTGGGTTAACAAGTCTGCCAATTCTGGTAAGAAGTGGTATGTGTGTATGGATGAGTCTGGCCCATGGCAATTAGGTGCAACACCTGATGGTCCGGGTAACAATCATGAGACCATTCGAAAAGAAGTACTGTGGGCAAACCTGATGGCCGGCGGAGGCGGTGTCGAGTGGTACTTTGGCTACGATTATCCAAACGATCACGATCTGAGTTCTGAAACATGGCATAACAGAGAGAACGTCTGGAATATCACAAAATATGCCCTTGATTTCTTCCAGAACTATCTGCCATTTGTTGAGATGAAGTCTAACGACGGACTCGCAACAAACGCCAATAGCTATGTTTATGCAAAAGAAGGTGAAGTCTATGCCGTGTATCTCAAAAACGGTGGGACTACAAACCTCAACCTTTCAGGGGCTTCCGGCACACTGAATGTACAGTGGTTTGACCCGAGGAATGGCGGCGGCCTGGTCAATGGCACAGTTGCACAGGTAAACGGCGGCGGTTCAGTCTCAATCGGTCAGCCACCCAATAATACCAATTCAGACTGGGTAGCATTGGTTAGTACCACCCCAAATACAACGTATGGAGACGCAACCAGCGACGGTTCTATTACAGCGCTTGACGCCTCCCTTATTCTTCAGCATTCGATTGAACTGATTATTCTACCGGGGAATGTGACGTCTACCATCGATGTATCGGGCAATGGAGACATCTCTGCTTTTGATGCATCGCTCGTACTCCAGTATGTTGTAGAACTTATCGACTGTTTCCCAATAGATTCCTCGTGCGCAAGCTCGAAAGTTGGGGGCGCTGCGGTTCGAAATTCCATCGCTCCAGAAGCATCACTTGAAGTGGAATCTGCCGGCGCAGATCAGGTATTGGTCCATTTAAACGTGGACAAGCATACCGGTACCAGTCAGTCGATGGAAATGACCTTCAATTTTGATCCTGCGTCTATTTCTCTGGCTGAGATCACAGATCAATTGCCCACGGGATGGCAGGTGATTAGAAAAGATGAAAAAGGCAGCCTAAAGCTGGCAATTGCAGGTTTACCAACAACACTGAGTGGCAATCTATTAACGCTGCGCTTCAACAAGCAGGATGTGTATGGTGCTACACCACAAATCACTGCGAATATAGCCTTCGACGAGACCAGTCCGGAATTGCTGGTAGCCGGCGATATCGATGATTTGCCGAATGCTTTTAGTCTTGAAGCCAACTACCCGAATCCGTTTAATCCAGCAACCACGATACGATACGCGTTGCCCGAAGCCACACAAATTAAGCTTGAGGTATTTGATCTTACAGGAAGATCCGTATCTATTCTGGTAGATCAAACGCAGGCAGCTGGCTCTTATGCCATCCGCTTTGATGCGACAGATCTGCCGAGTGGCACCTATCTATACCGCATTGAAGCCGGCGCCTTTACTTCAACGCAAAAAATGACGCTGGTGAAATAAAGAAGCATCAGGTTCCAGGGCATTTTGACAAATAAACGGCAAGCCAGGAAGAATATGATAACTTCCCGGCTTGCCGTTTCTCTATTCGTTTCGCCGCACACACAGCATATCTATCAGAAATAAGGCAGCCACATGCCGAAGGTTGCGACAAAAATTCCGATGCTCATTGCGACGGTTAGTACAAGCAGACATGAAGCCATCAAAAACCGCCCAATCGCACCTGCGTTGTCCTGCACATAAAAGTAGATCTCCAAAAAGAACAACGGCACTAGATACTGTGAAAAGGTCAAGAAGCTGAGAAATGGGCCTTCAAAAGTCTCCGGATCAAAACCGGCAGGGCCGCCATTGGAAAAAATCCAAAACATCAGTCCAACCCGAAAGAACCAAACAGCACTCACCGCCATGAACAGGCGAAAGATCCAGCGGCGATGTGCGTCAATGTTGCGATTTATTGCGCGCCACAATGCAATGGCACCGAATACGATAATAAGGACGGCATCAAAGCTGATTCCAACATGTTGAATGAATCCGCCGGCTGCGCCGCGGGTCCAAACCATGTAGAGGCCAGCGAGGCTTGCTAATAGCACAGCAAGCATGTATAGTCGCCCATTCCAGTGATGAAACCTTGGCCATTGCACCCTGATTCTCGGCACAAACTGCAGAGGCCCGCCGAAAAGGATGAGAACTGCTAAAAAAAGATGTATGCCGATGGCCAAATTGCCCATTGTATCGCCGGCAACGTATCCATGGGGCATGGCCTGATTCCACGCCTCAAGATTCCCACCAACTGCCGAACGGCCATACAGAGCTAAAACATACGACCCAAAAATCCACTGGCCGATTACGGCTACAAAAAACCAGATGCGCGCTGTTATTTTAAGCGCAAGGTCGGCGAGTTCATTGGTTTTACTGCCTGCGAGCGATGCGATTTGAGTCATTTTCCCTTCGTTTAATGGATCTATGCACTCAAAGACGCTTCAGCAAAAGAAAGTGTTACTATTTACATTCACAGATACGCTCTCGCTTAATCTGTGAATCGTTGCGGGTTTAAAGTTCAAGGTTTCGCGTTTTTTGCCCATCACAAGAGCATATCAGATCCCTACTCTTGAAGTATAGACGGAAATCTACCGTTTTAGCTGTGTATGCAATCTGTTCAGCAAGTGCCAGGAAACAGCCATACCTTTCAGGGCAATTGCATTTAAAATTGTTCTGAATCTTAAGTACTGCTGTGACGCGTTGCTCCGTTGTATAATCGGAATACAGCTTTATCCACTTTTAACACCCTGTTGAGCAAAAACTTTTGCGCGGGGATATCCCGCCAAAT